>JABBOE010000185.1:0-803 GCA_019351955.1 Pseudomonadota bacterium | reverse complement strand
GACGCGCGGGGTATCTCTGTCCCGGCCCGGGACAGTGGGAATCCGACCTGCCTGACGACGGATTCCGGCAGCGGCTGTATCCGTCATCAATCGTCGGCAATGATGAGGTCATCTCCGCCCGAAAGGCCGAACACCACGAGCGACACGACTACTGGAAAAACCGTTAGGGTCACCCTCGCCCCGGCCAACCCGCCCAAGCTGAGCGTCGAGGCCAAGGCGCGGCTTGCACACTTGGCCGCCATGCCGGACAGCGAGGTTGGCGGGATGAACTGTCATGAGCAGAAAGGGTGCAATATATGCACACAAACCGTGAGGTAGGTGCCATGTCAGTTCGATTAAACCTTCTGCTTTCCAATGAACTCAACAGGCAAATTGAGAAGCTAGTCGTCGACCGCGAAACCACGAAAGCCGACGTGCTTCGCAAAGCGATCGCGCTTTACGTTGCTGCGACTGAAGGCAAGGAAAAGGGCCTGAAGATTGGTCTGGCGCGCCCCGAGCAGACCCTAGAAACCGAATTCGTTGGTCTATGACCACGAAGGAAGCAGGACGCTGACGACCCCGCCGGAGGGACTCATGAATGACAAGCTGAAGGCCTTCCTGGAAGGCGCGGTAGAGGGAGCAAAGGAGACAACTCGCGGCTTTTTCGCACCCGTCATCGCCCTTTCTCGCTGGATGTGTCGAGTCACGGACGAAGCAATGGCACCTGCGTTCAAACACGAACGATGGGGTCGATCGCGACCCATAGTCCGTGCATGTTCTTTCTGGTCAACAAGTTACTGGTTGCCCAACTTCGAAAAAACGAC
>JABBOE010000184.1 GCA_019351955.1 Pseudomonadota bacterium | reverse complement strand
GTCCATGCCCAAAGCTATGCAGCATTCGTGCCATCAAATGTTCACAGACTCTGAGCCGCTTTGCGGGCGCCGGGCCTGAGGCGAGGGTCCTCAGCACGGCACGTGCGCAATGGGTGGGCGGCCATTGCGGTAGCGTGCCACGGCCGCCGTTTACGCGGTGACGGCACGCCAAGCTCGAACGCTTGGGGGACTGGCTATGGACGAAGGTTGCGCGTGCAAGTGCTTCGTTGTCAGTGGTTGGGTGCAAGGGGTATCGTTTCGCGCGTACACCCGTGCCAAGGCGCGAGGGCTTGGCATTGCTGGTTACGCCCGTAACCTGGCGGACGGGCGGGTCGAAGTATTGGCGTGTGGCGACCCGACGGCCGTGGAGTCGATCCACCGCTGGCTGTGGGAAGGATCGCCGGCGAGCCGGGTGACGGCGGTGGCGGTTGTCGATGTCGAAGTCGAGAGCTATCCGCAAGGCTTCGTGATTAGCTGACCGGGAGCTTGATCACAGACTGGATGTGAGGCGCCGCAGATCCAGTCGCCCGGAGCTTGCGTAGCCGAGGCGCTCAGCTTGTTTGCACACTTGCGTCTGATCGAGCGCCCCAAGTTCCTCGATCAGACGCTGCCAAATTCTTGTTTGTTGCGGCAGCGTGGCGCAAAACAGCAGATGAGCCCCGCGCTGCACGGCCAGCACCGGAAAGTCGTCGGGCTCGAAATCGCCGAGCACGTCCGCCTTGTCTTCCACATCCACCCATACCCAGCAGGCTTCGTGAAATTGCGTGGCGAGGCTCTCGAAACTGGCCTTCCATTGCCGGCATACGCTGCACCACTGTGCGCAGAGGCAAGCAACGATCAAGCCGTCGGCGCAGGGTTCAGTTGCGGGCTGCACACGCGTATCCCGACATCGCTCGCTGCACGCGGCTCCAAACTTCAGCGCAGGGGTTTAAAGCGCAGCCGGTGGGGTCGTGCGCCTTCCTCGCCCAGGCGTCTCTTCTTATCGGCCTCATATTCCTGGTAGTTGCCGGCAAAGAATGTCCACTGTGAATCGCCCTCGGCAGCCAGGATGTGGGTGGCGATGCGGTCCAAGAACCAACGGTCGTGGCTACTCACCATGACGCTTCCGGCAAACTCCAGGAGTGCATCTTCGAGGGCGCGCAAGGTTTCCACATCGAGGTCGTTGGAGGGCTCATCCAGGAGAAGAACGTTACCGCCGGACACCAGGGTTTTGGCCAGATGCAGGCGTCCGCGTTCACCGCCCGAGAGTTGGCCGACCAACTTTTGCTGGTCGCCGCCCTTGAAGTTGAAGCGCCCTGCGTACGCGCGCGAGGCGATCTGGAACTTGCCCACTGTGAGGATGTCATGTCCGTCTGACAGCGCCTCCCAAACAGTTTTATCGCCGGGTAGCGCCTCGCGGCTCTGGTCCTCATAGACGAGCTTCACCGTGGGGCCCACGACGATTTCCCCGCCATCCGGTTTGTCCTGACCGGCAATCATGCGAAAGAGCGTGGATTTTCCTGCCCCATTCGGCCCGATCACGCCCACGATCGCCCCCGCCGGCACCTTGAAGCTGAGGTCGTCGACCAGCAGTCGGTCGCCGTGGGTCTTGCGCACGTTACGAAGCTCGATCACCTCATTGCCCAGACGGTCAGCTACGGGAATGAAGATCTCGTTGGTTTCATTGCGCTTCTGGTATTCGATGCTGGCCAGTTCTTCAAAGCGTGTCATGCGCGCCTTGCTCTTGGCTTGGCGGCCTTTGGGGTTTTGCCGTACCCACTCCAGTTCCTGCTTCATAGTCTTGAGATGGGCCGCTTCGCTGCGCGCCTCCTGTTCCAGGCGGGCCTCTTTCTGCTCAAGCCAATTGGTGTAATTCCCCTTGAACGGGATGCCGTGGCCCCGGTCGAGTTCCAGAATCCACTCCGCTGCATTGTCGAGGAAGTAACGGTCGTGCGTGACCGCCACCACAGTTCCCGGAAAACGGTGCAAATACTGCTCAAGCCAATCCACGCTCTCGGCGTCGAGGTGGTTTGTTGGTTCGTCGAGCAAGAGCATGTCGGGCTTCGACAGCAGCAGGCGGCACAGCGCGACGCGACGTTTTTCGCCGCCTGACAAGGGCCCAATCAGGGAATCCCAGGGTGGCAGACGTAGCGCATCGGCGGCGATCTCCAGCTGCAGGTCGGTATTGTCGCCCTCACCAGTGGCAATGATGGCCTCCAGTTGCGCTTGCTCCTCTGCCAGCTTGTCGAAGTCCGCCTCGGGTTCGGCATAAGCCGCGTAGACCTCGTCCAGCCGTTTCTTGGCGGCGAGCACACCGCCAAGCCCTTCCTCGACGGCCTGGCGCACCGTTAGCCCCGGGTCGAGCTGCGGTTCTTGAGGGAGGTAGCCAATGCGCGTGCCGGCCAGCGGTACGGCGTCGCCTTCAAAGTCCTTGTCCACCCCAGCCATGATGCGTAGCACGGTTGACTTGCCAGACCCGTTAAGGCCCAGGACGCCGATCTTCGCACCCGGGAAAAAAGATAGGGATATATCTTTGAGAATTTGTCGCTTCGGCGGAACGATCTTGCCGACGCGGTTCATTGTGAAGACGTATTGCGCCATGTGACTCAGGAAATTGCTTCAAGGGGTTTCGTTGGAGTGGTGACCACGCGCAGCGCGCAATAGGCAACCATACGGTGGCAGCTTAACGGACTGGATCCATCCGTGGCAAAGCCAGTGATCTTGGATTGGAGGCGTGGGAGATGAAATCCCCGCTATGTCCGGGGGCACTCAGCGGGGTTGGGCGCGTTTGCGCTAAGCGGGGGACGCTTGGGAAGAGCAGGCGGTCCCGAAAAGATTCGGTTGTGCGCATGCTGAGATGGCACAGCGGTCGAGGAGGGCCGGCTGCCGCCCCGGGGCGGCACAAAATCGCATGTGGGTGCCCGCGTCGCTCGCATGACGCTTGCAGAGCGTCTCACGCACCGAGAGCGTGGCAATCGAGTCGTGCTGTCAAGCTCTGAGGCCGGATTGGCCGGGCGCAATGCAGGACCCTGCCTGATGCGTCGTTCCGCGCACGCAGCCATGACGCGCCCGCGACAGACAGGCGTGCATCCCAAAGCTGTCTTGAGCGAGTCGCGAGAATTTGTGATGGAGCGCCCAGCGCTGCTTGTCAGCCACCTGGACTGCGCCTCGCGTGTCAGGGCGATGTCTGCGGCGCGCGTTTCAAACAGGCGCAATGCTGGCCTCAGCGGTCGCCCTCGTCGCCATGGTCTTCGTGGTGGTCGCCGTGCCAATGACGCCGTCTCTCATAGTAATAAGGCGGCGCCGGTGCATACGGCTGGGCCACGTAATAACCGGGGGCAGGGGCATACTGCACGGGCGGTGGGGCGACGTATACCGGTTGCGGGGCGACCGGGTAGACGTTGCCAAGATTCGCCACCAGTCCGGGCACGCCCACCGCGAGCGACCAGAAAGGGTCGCCATCCGCGTGCGCGGCAGGAAGCAGGGCAAGCGCAAACGCTGCGCCAGATAGACCTTTGATTATGGTTTTACGCATCATGATTTCTCAACTCCGTTTAGTGGTCAGCCTCAGTCCATGCTGTGCTCGCGCATTCCCATGCCGCGTTGAGCCTGGTACGAATCATTCTCCGCGCCACTTATCCCACCCTTAGCTGTGCGGCAGGCCCTAAGCTTGATCGGCACGCTCGTCGACCCGAGCAAGGTACGGGCCTTCAGGTGGTGCTGACTGACACGGCAGCTTCATTTCCTGCGTCGATGGCCCCGGTCATGCAGGCACCGGCGCGCCAAGGTCAGGAGCGCCTTCACCGGGCGCCCCGTGAACCCCTGCGCGAGTCAAACGCAGTCGGGGCGCTCGCCTGTCCGTCCCTCGATCTTCTGCCAGGATCATGTCTGGAGAAGGCCGACGTTCGCCGCAATGGACGCGGGACGATCAAGTTGGACACACACCGGTTTCAATGATCCTGCTGTTGCTGGCTGCTCGAATCGCCTCCATCATTCGTGGCCATCTCGGAGAGTCGGGTCAGACGCGTATCGTGCAAACTGAGCAAATTGTTGCCGTTCGTGCGGGCGAACACCACAGCCTGCGTGCCCATGACGTAATACGTTGTGCCCGGTGTTGTGACCCCGTTACGCGAGAAGCTTGCGCTGGAGTCCGTCAGGATGAAAGGGGAAGCGGCGCTTGAGACCTCAATCCAGGTCGGTGCCGTCAAACTCGGTGGAGTCGTGGGAGATGTCGGGCTCGCGATGTCGTCGAAGTTGAATGCGGAGTCGGTTGACACCGATCCGCTCATGGTCCAGCCCGTCGCGTTGGGTGTAATGCACTCGCCCACGCTGCCGCCACCGATGACGTCACCAAACGCGTCGAGACGCACAGGAAAGCCAGCCGTGCAGGACACGCCATCCCGGCTAGACGCATTGGCGGGCGCTGCAATGCCGTTCCACACAGGCGCTGCTCCAGCGGGCGCCAGCACCGCCTCGAAGTTTGTCAATGTCTGGGTTGCCGTGTTCGTGCCGCCACTTTGAATGGAATAGGACTGGCCCCCGGTGACCAGCGCGGTCGGGATGGAACCAATCTTGCCTCGCAGGCTGTAGCTCTGGGCGCCGTCCATCACGCTCAAGTTGATGAGATTGCCCACAAGCGTGCCTTTGACGTAGCCGTCCGAGGACGTGACGTTGCCACTGGCATCGACGGTGATTGTGCTGTCCGTGAATACGCTGGCCGGATTCGGTTTGGTTGGGGTGCTGCTGGCGCTCGTGATCCCCGTTTCGGCAATGACTCCCTGGAGCTGATAGGTGCCCGCAGTCACGCTTTGAATCCCTGCATCGATCACGTCACCCAGATCCAGTTCCGGCGCGAAGTCCGGGTCCGCTGCCATCTCCTGCGGAAGACTGGCAAAGACCGTCGGGCAGTTGCCGCCCAGAGTGGTTGCGGCCGTGGAGAGGGTTGTGGAGTTGCCCGAGGTCAGATTGGAGTTCGCCGCAATTTGCGCCGCGAGATTCGTCGTCGAGGCTGGCACAGGGCTTGGGGTGCAGAGATTGTCCCCCACGGCTTTGATGGCCGCCGCAATGGCCAGAATATCGCTGCGATACGTCTGCAGGGTGGACGCATAAGTCGTCGGCGTCAGGCCCGCATAGCTGCCGCCGTTTGTCTGCGCATACACCGCCAGTGCTGCCGTGCTCACAGGGCTGATGTCCAGATCGGGGAGATTGGATGTCGTGAGCGTACCGGCTGCAATCAGCGCGCTTGATGAGCCCAGATAGCTGCTGAGGATGACGCCCGGGTTTGTCGGGTCCACCGCGTTTGCGAAGATCGGTACGTTGCCGGCAGGCAGGGCGACGGTGATCGTGAACTGCCCGTTGCTGCCTGCCGTGATCGTGCCTGCGGTTGTCGCGCCCGTATCGTTCAGCGGAGCACCAGCGGTGATCGTGATCGAAGCGCCGGCGATCGGCGCGTCGATTGCCGTACCGCTGAGAGTGGCTTTGCCTGCTGTTGGCGTGCCTGTGAGCGAACCCACACTTCCGCCACCACCGCCCCCACACGCGGAAAGACTCAAGGCTAGGGCTGCAGCCAGAGGCAACAGGGTCCACGGACGGATCAGGGCGATGGTCGGATGTTTCATGGCGAACTCCTAAGAGGATGGATCGAGAGGGAAGCGCACGCCCCGCAGACGCGGGATTGGGGGCAATAATAGCTGGGAAAAAATAACATTCAAGAGATTTTTTGCGATATACTCCTGCCATCTCTTCGCCAATCCACCGATCCATGGGGCGCCCCCCAAGTCCTTTGCCCGTTGTTGACACACCTGCGCACCCGC
>JABBOE010000183.1 GCA_019351955.1 Pseudomonadota bacterium | reverse complement strand
TCCTCAGATCGCAAAACAAGCCAGCCGTCTGCCCGTCATCACGCCTGCCACGAAAAATGGCGCGAGCGCCTCGGCAGTTCCAACCGTCCGCATTCATCAGCCAATAAGGAAGTCTTCCCTGCGCTTGCCAGCGCTCACTTCGCTTTGCAGCCACCTGGGCATCTTGCCGCGTCCCGTCCAAGTATCGCCCGTGCTTGGGTTGCGATATTTCGCGGCCACCCTCGTACCTTTGCTGCGTGAACCCCGCCTAGCAAATCCCAGATCGCTTAGGTTGATGCCATATTGCTGCATCTTTGCGCGAATATCCGCGACAACATTCGCAATCTCCGCCTTGCGCTGAGATTCAGCTTGCTGTCTCAGCAATTCAATTTGTGAGAGCAACTCTTTATAGGACGACATCGTGCGACCTCATTTGGTGGCGAACAAGAACAACAAAATACGCATGCATCCATGCTAATTGAAAACGCAGACAATAAAAAAGCCGCCCAATGGCGGCCTTTTTTCCGGATCCTGACCGCTATTCGATGGCCTTTGTAATGTCTTCAATGACTTTCTTCGCATCACCAAAAACCATCATCGTTTTATCGAGATAAAACAGATCATTATCCAGGCCGGCGTAACCCGTGGCCATGGATCGCTTGTTGACGATCACCGTCTTAGCCTTGTAGGCCTCCAGAATTGGCATGCCGGCGATCGGGGACTTGGGATCATTCTTCGCAGCTGGGTTCACCACGTCGTTGGCTCCAAGCACCACGGCGACATCGGCTTGGGCAAACTCGGGATTGATGTCATCCATCTCGAAGACCTGGTCATACGGCACTTCGGCCTCGGCCAGCAACACGTTCATGTGCCCCGGCATGCGCCCCGCCACGGGGTGGATCGCGTACTTCACGTTCACGCCCCGCTCGACCAACCTCTGCGCCAACTCCTTGAGCGCGTGCTGCGCACGGGCAACAGCCAGGCCATACCCGGGCACGATGATCACGCTCTCGGCGTTGGACAACAAGAACGCCGCGTCGTCGGGGCTTCCCGACTTGACGGAACGCTGGGCCCCGCCGGTCCCCTGCGCCACGCTCACCTCGCCGCCAAAGCCACCGAGGATGACGTTGAAGAACGAGCGGTTCATCGCCTTGCACATAATGTAGGACAGGATCGCACCGGAGGATCCGACCAGGGAGCCGGCGATGATGAGCATGCTGTTTTCCAGCGAGAATCCGATGCCTGCGGCCGCCCACCCTGAGTAGCTATTGAGCATGGACACGACGACGGGCATGTCGGCACCGCCGATGGGAATGATGATGAGCACACCAAGGGCAAAGGCCAGCACCAACATCAGCACAAAGGGCGTCCATTGGGCTGTCGCCCAAAATCCGACTCCCAAGCCTACCGTCGTAAGCGCAATGAGCAGATTGATCCAATGCTGCCCGGCAAAGCGCACCGGTGCCCCCTGAAACAGGCGAAACTTGTATTTGCCTGAGAGCTTGCCGAATGCGATGACCGAGCCGCTGAACGTGATGGCGCCAACGATCGCTCCGATGAACAGCTCGACGCGGTTGCCCAGGGGAAGGGCGTCACCGGCTGCCGCGACAATGCCAAATGCATGCGGCTCGGCTACTTCGGCCACCGCAATGCACACTGCCGCCAGACCGATCATGCTGTGCATGAAGGCGACGAGTTCGGGCATCTTCGTCATCTCCACGCGCTTTGCCATCGTCGCACCGATTGCACCGCCGACAACGAGTGCGACCAGTACATAGGCCAGCCCGGCGGCTCCGGCTTCCCCACCAATCTTGACGATGAGGGCCACGGTCGTGAGCACGGCAATCGCCATGCCCGTCATGCCGAAGAGGTTGCCGCGCCGACTTGTTGCCGGGTGCGATAACCCCTTCAGTGCCTGGATGAAAAAAACCGAGGCGACAAGGTAAAGGAGGGTGACCAGGTTCATGCTTAGGGTCATGACAAATCCTTGGGCGTGCTCGTGATGTGTAGGGTCGTCATCCGTGTCTCATGCATCGTTCATCCCGCCTTCTTGAGCGGAGCACGCTCTTTCTTCTTGAACATCTCCAGCATGCGCCGCGTAACCAGGAAGCCGCCGAACACGTTGACGGAAGCCATCGCCACGGCCAGCATGCCCATGACTTTGCCTAGGGGCGTGACGGTAAGCGCCGCGGCAAGCATGGCGCCAACGATGATGATGGCCGAGATGGCATTCGTCACCGACATGAGAGGCGTATGCAGAGCCGGCGTGACGGTCCACACAACGTGGTAGCCGACATAGATGGCCAGCACGAAAATCGTGAGGTTGATCATGAATGGGGAAATATCGTGCATGCTCGGCTCCTTTAAGCTGACTTGCGCTTGACTTCACCGCCTGTGGTCATCAGGCAGGCCGCAACGATGTCGTCGTCCAGGTTCACCACGAAGCCTTTGTCCTTGTCGAGGACAAGCTTGAGGAAGTCGAGCACGTTGCGGGCATAGAACTGCGACGCATCGGCGGCCACAAGCGCGGGGAGATTGGTCTCACCCACGATGGTCACGCCGTGCTTGACCACAGTTTGGTCCCGCTCCGTAAGCGGGCAATTTCCACCCTGGCTTGCAGCCATATCGACAATCACGGACCCAGGTTTCATGCCCATCACCATCTCTTCGCTCACGAGCACAGGCGCGCGCCGTCCGGGAATGAGGGCAGTGGTGATCACGATGTTGGCCTGCTTGACACGCTCGGCCACGAGCCGTGCCTGGCGATCCAGCCAAGCACGGGGCATGGGACGCGCGTAGCCGCCGACCCCCTGCGCGATCTCGCGCTCTTCGTCGGTCTCGAACGGCACGTCGATAAACTTCGCGCCGAGGGACTCCACCTGCTCCTTGGCCGCGGGGCGTACGTCCGATGCTTCCACCACAGCGCCTAAGCGCTTTGCAGTGGCAATGGCCTGCAACCCGGCCACGCCAGCACCCAGGACGACCAGGCGTGCAGCCTTGACCGTACCGGCTGCCGTCATCAGCATCGGCATGAAGCGGGGATAGAGGTTCGCGGCGACAATCACGGCCTTGTACCCGGCGATGTTTGCCTGGCTGGACAGAACGTCCAGACTCTGCGCGCGCGTCGTGCGCGGAGCGGCTTCCAGCGCGAAGGCGGTGAGCCCAGCTGCCGCCAATGCCTGCAGGCCTTCGGCGTTGAAGGGCTCGAGCATGCCAACGATGGCAGCCCCGTGCTTCATCAGCACGAGCTCGGATGCAGCAGGGCTGCGCACTTTGAGCACAAGTTCGGCACCCATGGCCTCCGCCGCGCCCACGACCTGGGCGCCTGCCGCAATGTAGTCGGCATCCAGCGCCCCGGCCGACTGGCCGGCACCGGTTTGCACCAAAACCGTGTGCCCCTGGGCCGCAAGCTTCTTGACCGTCTCAGGGGTAGCTGCCACGCGGGCTTCACCTGGCACAGTCTCAGCCGGTACGCCTATGCGCATGAGGTTCTCCTCAATGTGGGAAAAGAATTGTGAACAATCAACATGGCTATTGTCGCTGATGCTGATATCTGACGGGAATCCCGCGCGCACGAGCCGCGCCTGAACCGGTGGCAACACCGCCGTCACCTCCGGCTTGCGCCGACAATGCATCCCTTTGCAAGGAGTTCAAGCATGCGCCAAGTCTGGAAACCCAGTGTGACGGCGGCCGCCATCATTGAGCACGACGGCCGTTTTTTGCTCGTCGAGGAACATACACTCGAGGGGCTGCGTCTGAACAATCCGGCTGGTCATTTGGAGCCAGGCGAAAGTCCGGTGCAGGCGGCGGTACGCGAAGCCCTGGAAGAAACCTGCTGTCCGTTCACGCCCGACGGACTCGTCGGCGTTTATCTGTCCCGATTCCAGCGTCCGGGCGAGGACGTGACCTATCTGCGCTTTGCCTTTCGCGGCACTATCGGCGGTCCGATCGCGGGTTGTCGGCTCGACGACAACATCGTGCGCACCGTCTGGCTCACTCCCGGCGAAATCCGCGAAAGCCAAGCCCGGCATCGCAGCCCACTTGTTTTGCAATGCGTGGAAGACCATTTGGCTGGCAAATGCTATCCGCTCGACCTCGTGACGACGCACCCCAGCGTTCAGGCGCTGCAGGGCGCGAACAGCCAGGCAGCCCTCTAAAATCCTCACCATGGCATCTTCCAAGCTCCGTGTCGTCGTTGGCATGTCCGGCGGGGTTGATTCGTCCGTGTCGGCATGGCTACTCAAACAGCAGGGCTTCGAGGTCATCGGCTTGTTCATGAAGAACTGGGAAGATGATGACGATGAAGCTTACTGCTCGTCACGCCAGGACTGGCTTGACGCCGTGAGCGTGGCCGACACGATCGGCGTCGACATCGAGGCGGTCAATTTCGCAGCGGAATACAAAGATCGGGTTTTCGCGGAATTCCTGCGCGAATACTCGGCGGGACGCACCCCGAACCCTGACGTTCTGTGCAACGCCGAGATCAAGTTCCGGGCTTTTCTCGATCACGCGATCCACCTGGGCGCTGACAAAATCGCCACGGGCCACTATGCCCGTGTGCGCGAGAGCGCGCAGGGTTTCGAACTCCTGCGCGGCCTTGATGCGACCAAGGACCAAAGTTATTTTCTGCACAGACTGAACCAGGCGCAGCTCTCCCGGACGCTGTTCCCGGTGGGTGAATTGCCCAAAACCGAGGTTCGGCGCATCGCCGCCGCAATCGGCCTGCACAATGCCAGCAAGAAGGATTCCACGGGAATCTGCTTTATTGGCGAGCGGCCGTTCAGGGCGTTTCTCAACCGTTACCTTCAAACCCGACCAGGACCGATGAAAACCCCGGACGGCAGGGTTGTGGGCGAGCATGTTGGATTGGCCTTCTACACGCTGGGGCAGCGCAAGGGTATTGGCCTGGGAGGCAGCCGTGATGGCAGCGGCGAACCTTGGTTCGTGGCTCGCAAGGACATGCTCAGCAACACCTTGTACGTCGCTCAGGGGCACAATCACCCTTGGCTGCTCAGCCGAGCCTTGCGCGCCAGCGACACGAGCTGGGTGGCGGGACGCCCACCAGACCGTCATCAGGTTCTCAGTGCCAAGACACGTTACCGGCAAGCCGACAACGCCTGCCAAGTCCATCGCATGGAACCGGGCGGCTTCACGCTGACCTTCGACACCCCGCAATGGGCCGCCACGCCAGGTCAGTCAGCCGTCATTTACGCCGGAGAAGTCTGTCTCGGGGGCGGGGTGATCGATGAAGTCATCAATACGCCGGTGGATGCGGCGGCGGCCATGCCTATCGCCTGAGACTGCCGCGACCAACGATTGCCAAACAATCGCGTCCTTCCGCGACGCCTGGTTAAGTCATGCGCGCAAGAAGCGTTTCCATTTCTTCCATCATGGCATCGAGCCTGACTTTCTCGCCGGGGCCGCCGTCCCTCCGCGAATCAAGCTCCTGCTCGATATAGCACACGGTCATGCGCACGAAAGTACTGTCCAGCGCCTTGCGTACGGCCGAAAGCTGTTGAGCCACCTTCAGGCACGTCTCGCCCTCATCGATCATGCGCTGCACTCCGCGCAGTTGGCCTTCGGCACGCTTGAGCCGATTGAGAATGTCGGTTCGCGACGCCTCGTTGGTGAGAACGGACATGATTGGCTCTCCAAGATCCTGAGTTGTGGTCGAAATGCTGCGCTTGTTCATCGCGGCTCTCTCCTCATGATACCCAGCTGGATTCGCCGACGCACGAGCGTGCGCCAGCGAAACGCCGACCCCCGACCCGCGGCCGACGACCATGTTGGCCCAAGCGTTGACATCCTCACCGCCCTTGGCTGTCGCCACCGCTTGCGCGGCAAGGGCAGAGA
>JABBOE010000182.1 GCA_019351955.1 Pseudomonadota bacterium | reverse complement strand
CCGTCGTGGCCTGCGACAAACTCTGAGACGTCGCCGACACCTGCGTGGAGGCCGAGGATAAATTGTCGGTCGCCGACCGAACGACGCCAAGCGCCGTCGTCAGCTTTTCGACCATGGCACGAAGAGCTTGAAGCAACTGCCCTGTTTCATCAGTCGAGCTCGCCTCGACGCGGACGGTTAGATCACCCTCAGATACACGTTGTGCAACGCTGACCGCTTGACCCAGCGGAACTGTGATTGAGCGAGTCAGCCAGACCCCAAAAATGATTGCCAGGATCAACGCGACGACGGTCGTACCAAGAGCCGTGTCCATGGCTCTTGAATAAGAGTCATCGGCGGACTGCGTCGCTTGGCCAAAATGCCCCGCAAAATCGCGGTCCAGATCAACGAGATCCCGTTGAATCGATTTTTCCGCGGGCTTGACTTGCCCGTTGAAAACTCCGAGGGCGCTGCCGCCCGCCTTATTCTGCGCATTGAAGCAAAGAGCAAGAGCGCTTGAGTACTGGCTGAGGCCGTGCTTCGCCTTGCTGAGTAGGGTGCGACTTTCTGCACTTTTGACTTCGGCGGCGAGTTGGTCAATGACTCCGCTGCTGGCCTGCTCGCTTGCTGAAATCTTTTGCTCGATTTGAGTCTTTTCGCTCGCGTCATTGGTGAGCAATACATCGCGGCAATCGGCTGCCATCTGCGTCACGTCGGCCTTGAGTTCACTCACCCGGTGTGCCTCTGGCCAGGCGACTTTGGTCGCCTCGTCAGTGGCGCGCTTCATCGCATTCATATTCAGCACCGCCACGGCAGCCAAAATGCCGAGCAACAACACGATGACCCCAAAGCCAAGGCCCAGACGAGCCCCAATCCGCATATTTCGAAACATGCCTACCCCCATATTGATGGATATTAAAAGCCTTGAAAAGCGACCTGCATTTCTTGATCCCGAGGGATCAAGATGAGATGTCAAGCAATTGCCCTTTGCCCTTGATCGCCCGCGCGGCGGGCAAGACCGATGAGCGCTGGCGCGTCCAAAATCAGTGCCACTTCTCCGCTGCCGAGGATCGTCGAACCACCAATGCCACTGAGGTTTGAGAACAGCGGTCCTAAGGATTTGATGACGGTTTGGTATTCGCCCAATAGACCATCGACAACCAGCCCCGCTCGCTGACTTGCCGCCTGCACGATCACCACGTTGCGACGAATAGGCGCGACTGAGTCGTCTTGCGCCCCGAGCACCTCACGCAAATAGATCAGCGGCAACACCTCGCCACGCAGATTGATATAGCCTTCGCCGCGCGCGCCGGCCTGGGAAGGCGGGTGATGTTCCATGCACTCGACGACGCTATCCAGCGGCAGGACGTAGGTCCGCCCACCGCTAGAAACCATGAAGCCGTCGATGATGGCCAGAGTCAATGGAAGCCGCAAGCGAATCGTCGCACCCTGGCCGCTGACGCTTTGGACGTCGATCGAGCCTCGAATCGCCTCGATATTGCGCTTGACGACATCCATGCCAACACCGCGCCCCGAGAGGTCGGTGAGCGCCTCCGCCGTTGAAAATCCGGGCTCGAAGATTAACGTCCAGACCTCCGCATCGGGCATGGCCTGCGCGACCTCGGCACTCACAAGGCCGCGTTCGATGGCCTTGGCGAGAATTCGGTCGCGATTCAAGCCTGCACCATCATCGGCAACCTCGATCACGATGCTGCCTGAATCATGCAAGGCGCTGAGCCGCAGCGTGCCTTGCGCAGGCTTGTCTTTGGCGAGACGAGCAGCAGGGCCCTCAATGCCATGGTCAATGGAGTTGCGCACCAGGTGCATGAGCGGATCGGCGATGCGCTCGACTAGCGTCTTGTCCATTTCCGTGTCGCCGCCCTGAATCACCAAGGCGATGTCCTTGCCGAGCTCCCTTGCAGTGTCGCGGACCACGCGTTGGAATCGTGCAAAAGTCTCCCCGATTTCGACCATCCGCAGCTTGAGCGCACGCTCGCGGATCTCCTCGACCATGCGGGTGACTTGGGCTGCCGCCTCGATCTGGGCAGGGTTATTCGAGCGCTGCGCCTGAAGGCTGTTACCTGCGCCGGCAATGACCAGTTCGCCAACGAGGTTGATCAATGCATCGAGCTTGTCGGCCGCCACGCGCAGCATCTGGTTGTCCCGGGCGCGTTTGTCTTTGACTTGCTTTTGTTTGTCAAGCGCAGCCTCCACGATCGGCGCATGCGTCGCACCCTCGCGCACGAGAATCTCACCGAGAGGTGCATGGGATCCGCCGGCAGCCTGTTCGTGTTGCTGGGTGGCCAAGGCGACGTCGAGCTCTTTGCGTGTCAAGGTACCGACCTGCACCAGGATGTCACCAAGCCTGAATTCATCTTCCGGAAGAGTCCGAATCAATTCGATGTAGTCCGAGATGCGGCTATGTGCAGGAAGAATGGAAACGACACTGTCGTCGCGTACGAACTCGAAGACACCTTCAATCTCCTCCTTGCTGGCCTCGCTTCGGAAGTTGATTTCAAATCCGAGATAACTCGTCTCAGGGTCCATTGCGTCGAGCGCTGGCAATGCCTCAGTCAAGGTCACCAAGCCGACGATCTCACCGAGACCCCTCAGATAACGGATGAATGCCAAATGATCCATGCCGTTGCGCAGGCAGTCAGGGCCGAACCGCAGGGAGAGGTGCCACGTGGGCGTCAGCGCTGCATCGTGCGGCAAGACTTTGACCGACGCCGCGTCTTGGCTATGAGTCAGCGCTGGTGTCACTTGTGTGCCTTCCTGAGCCGCGCGGGCTTTGCCGCCACTCGGCTGCAGGGATTGAAGGCGAGCGACGATCTCTGCGCCCTGAGGCGTATCGGGATCACACGCCCCTTTTTCTTCGACGTTTTCAATCAGCAACGCCAGATGATCGCGTGCGTCCAGAAGTGCATTGACCACATCGGATGTCGGTTGCAGAAGGCCCCCGCGGATTTGATCGAGCAACGTTTCCAGGTGATGGGTGAATCGCACGATACCGTCGAGCCCGAACAGGCCTGCCGAACCCTTGATTGTGTGGGCTGCACGAAACAAGGCGTTCACGGCCTCGCCGTTGGTTTCGCCATCGAGTGCGAGCAGACCCTGCTCCAAACTGACAAGAAGCTCTTGCGCCTCCACGATGAAAGACTGCAAGGCTCTTTGCATTTGCTCTTCGAAATTCATCCTTGTGCTTCCTTGGCTGGCCGTGACGATCCATACTCGACGACAGGGTCGCCGAAATACGCCAGGAGATTGCAAAGCTCCAACGCCTCCAGCACAGGTTTGCTGTGCGAGACGAGCTTGAACCCATGCGTGAGGCTGCTCGCCATCTGCTTGGCTGCGAGCAGAATCTGCACGCCCGAGGCGTCGATCTCGTCGACGGCGGCAAGGTGAAGTTCGACAATCTCGTTTTGCTGCAATGCCTCGATCAATGGCCCGCGCACTTCAGACGCGGCATAAATATCGAGGGCGCCGCGGACGACGAATGCTCCAGGCGTCTCGCTGATCGGCTCAAGCGTGATCATGACTGCGTCCTCAAGGTGCAATGAGCTTGGAAACAGCAGCCAGCATTTGGGCTGGCTGGAAGGGCTTGACGACCCAGGCCTTTGCGCCTGCGGCTTGCCCTTGTGCCTTCTTGTCTTCCTGGCTTTCAGTCGTCAACATGACAATGGGCGTGAACTTGTAATCAGGCCGTTGCTTGACTTCCTTGACAAGGGTGATGCCATCCATATTGGGCATGTTGACGTCACTGATAATCAGGTGGATCTTGCGTCCGTCAAGTTTGGACAGTGCATCGACTCCATCGCAGGCCTCGATCACTTCATAGCCTGCGCTCGACAGCGCGATGTTGACCACCTGACGCAGCGAAGCCGAGTCGTCGACGATGAGAATGGTTTTTGCCATGTTTCGATCCGAATTACAGAAGAGAACAATTCAATTCAAAAAAAAGTGATGTCGCCACCATCCTGGACTTCCGTGGTGGCTACACCGGTATGGTTGAGGCGCTGCTCTTGTGTGGTGTAGCCGTTGGCGATGCGTTGCATGTATGCAGCCACATCGATCGACGCCGCTCCTTCTTGCTGACTTGTACGTAGAAATTGGGAAACTTCTTCGTTGAGCCTGTCGAGGCTTTGCCGCGTATGTGCGAGGATTTGGCTCACGCGATCCTGAAACTGCAAAGCCACCAGCACCTGTGCGATTTCCTCTCCAATCTTCTGGCTTTCCTGTTGCAAGATATCGGAGGAATTCGTCAGCCCGCCTGTCATGTCGCGCAAGCGGCCCAACACTTGCCTGATGGACGCATCCGAGTCTGCAAGAAAGTCCTTTTCCTGGCTGTGGGACTGTTGGGCGTCGTGCACGAAGGTCTGGAACGCCGTATTGATGGTTCTCACCTTCTCCGACATCTCTTCACCCGTCATGCGCGAGAGCTTGGACAGGTTGCGCACTTCATCGGCAACAACGGCAAAACCGCGTCCATGCTCGCCCGCGCGGGCCGCCTCGATGGCTGCATTGAGAGCCAGCAGATTCGTCTTCGCAGCCAGGGCGGATACCTGTTTTGCCATGTGTTCGAGGGACGCCGCGTAATCGCTCAGCGATACGATTTGCGTCATAGCGGCATTGCGCTTTTCGAATGCGGCGCGCAGGCGCGAAAGGACGCCATCCAAGTCACTTTCGCTCTGGTTGAAGACCTCGACGATGCCTGATTGGCCGCCGTGACCAGCGGCAGCTTCCTGCGACGCTTGGACGGCTTTTTCCAGGCTCCCATAGAGGCCCGAGAATCGCCGGCTGAGTTGCAGGATGGCTTCTTCCATCTGCACACGTCCCGCGTCGATCTGTTGACCGAGAACTGGCAAGGCTTGCGCACAAAGAGCGGCAAGTTGGGCCGTCGAGCCACCATCGTCGGGCGTGTCATTCATGTCTGGCGGGAGTATCGAAGAGGCAGATGAAAGAAGGATGAGAAAGACAAAGCGCGCAAGAAGCTGGTCGCGCACTCGGTTACGGCACTCGTGTGGAAATCTTTAACTGGGCAGAACAACAATCCACAAAAATGACTTCAAAATTTCATCTCAATTAAAAACCGACGGAATTAAATTCCGATGCGATCCCATGTTTTCCATACAAAATCACCTTTGCGGCCCAAGCTGTGGGGGCCTCTTGCCGAAGCACTCATACAAATTTGCGTTCCATCGATTGGATATGCTGTCTTTCCGCGCAAATCCAGGAGTCGCGGATGAAGGACCTGATCGTCGGTGACAAGCTCACGGTGGCACGATTGGCCGGGCGGCTCCAACGCGCGCAAACGCGTGCGGAGTATCAACGGATTCAATGCGTATTGATCCGCGCGACACTCGGCGCAGTACGTGCAGTTGCTGGGGTGGCCAACGGCCACCGTTCACGTCATCCACTCAAGATGGCGTCGCGAGGGTAATGCCGCCTTCGATCTGCATGGCCGTGGCGGACGACGCCACCAGCACTTGAGCGTCGAACAGGCGCAGGCGCTGTTGTCGCCTTCCGGGGAGCGTGCCGAAGGCGGCGGGATGCTCACAATCAGCGAGATCCAACGCGCCTACGAGGTACAGACCGGCAGGCAGGTGGCGCCTTCCACTGGCCCAGACGGCTATGTGCTGGAATGCAGATCAAGGGAGGCACGGCTGACCTGCTCCCCATGAACCTTGCCCCCCCGCCATGGCGCCGATGCACCTGCAGAAAAGAGCTTTGCGTCCCCATCTTTCGACGCGTTTGCCCTCAATGGATGATAAGAATTTCGCGGCTTATACGATGATTACAAGAGATTTTTGATCACACGCTCAGAACTTGACGAACTCGGGCTGTCCGGCGAACGCGCTCAAGGCGGGCATGGCAGCAGTCTTGCCATGAAGACCTG
>JABBOE010000181.1 GCA_019351955.1 Pseudomonadota bacterium | reverse complement strand
GCCTCCCGAGGTGCCTCCCGAGGTGCCTCCCGAGGTGCCTCCCGAGGTGCCGCCGCTCGTGGGCGATCCGCCGGATGCGCCCGACTGCTGCGCCCCGTTTTGCAGGTTTCGCATGGCAATCTCGCTCGTGAAAACCGCAAAATGGCGGTGGGTCTCGTTGGGTTGCGGGATGTAGTTGACGAATGCATCCGGCGCGACAAGTCCTCCTTGTGGTTGCGGCACAGCGATCTGTGCGGGTGCCGTGTACGAGGGATCGTCATGCAGGGAGCGCACGACCAATGCCAGATCGACCGTCATCACCTGATCCGTATCGAGCACGTTGCCCCACGTCTTCCAAACGATCGCCGTGCCAACTCCCGATCCTTGCGGGACCGTTCCATACAGCGCCTGAAGACTCACAACACCCGGTGCAATCGCCTGCTGCGAGACCTGCGCATCCGTGAGCACGCTGTACGTCGCCCTCATGAGAACCGGATAGGTTTGGGTGTTGTCAATCCAGTAGCGAATCGCTTCAAGCGTGGACGGTTGACTTCCCAGATCGACGATACGGGAGTGCAGAAGGTTGCTCGCGGTGAGCGAGCCAAAGTCGCCTGGAATATTGGCCGCAAAATCCTGGTAGCCGTTCGTGGGCATGTAAATTGACGGCGTGCTGCTGATGTACGTCGCGCCGTTCGTGCTACCGGTGGGGATGCTTACGATGGGGATGCGCATGCATACATTGCCGCCGTTCATGGGGACTTGCAAAATCGCGGTATCTCCCTGCCTGATGCCGGTCGTTGAGTTCAGTTGAAGGGTGGAAATCGGGAGCTGCGTGGTTGTCACGGCCGTTCCCGTACCCGACGTCGGTGAACCATATTGCACGACGTAAATGGGCGCAGAGGTATTCGCAATGAAGTCTGGCGCATCCGGCGCTTGCGTCATCACCAGGGATTGGGCGATCAACCCCGAGTTGGTGTTTGCCGCCGTGGGGTAATTGGCGTTCCCGCTAATGGGCAGAGCCTGCCCGGCTGCCTGAGACGCCGCAAATACCGGCTGCAGCATGGTGTAGGTGTATGCCGCGCCGCTGTTATAGGTCAGCGAAACCGCGCATTGCGCCTGCGCGGAGCCGAACATGAAACCCGCGCTGGCCAGGTCACGGGTCAACAGCGTAAGCGCCGCGCGCGCATCGTCATTGAGCATGGTCGCCTCGGAGGTGTTGGAATCCTGCCGCACGCCAAAACTCAGGACGATCAGGATCGCCACCGACAAGATTGCCCCGACCGCCAACGCCACCAGCATTTCAACGAGCGTCAAGCCGGCCACGCGAAAGTTGCGACCAAGCGCCAAATTGCGCGCCTGGGATCTGAACGTCGAATTGCGCATGGGTTTCATTTAGTGGATCCCGACCTGACCTTGAAAAATCTGGCTTCGCGTCGAGCCAAGCTGTTTCCATGCAAGCGTGAGCGCGATGCCGCAACTTGTGCTCGAACACGGATTGCCTGAGGCATCATTGCCCGACGCGATCGAGACTGAAAGGCCAGGGAGCGCGCTCTGCGCCTGCGCGAACCACCCTTGCAAAGACGTCGGCATTCCGCTTGCCGTTGTAACGTTCGTCACATTGACAGGGAGCACTGAAGGATCCGCCCACAGCTGCGCCAGCAGGCTTCCCCCAGCCATCTGCACAGACGTGGTGGCCTGGTTTTGCAGAGGCGCTGGCGCCGATTGCTCATACAGGGCTGCCAGCCCCAGCAAGCCCAGCGAAAACACGAGCATCGCCACCAGTGCGTCGATCATGCCGACACCCCGCTGGCTGTGCGGATTGGCGCGGGGTCTTTTAGCTTGCGACATTCGAGTTCTCCACCACCATGCCTGATGCGAAAATCTGCAGTTGCACAGACGCCCCCTGCGGTGTTGTGACTGTGACGACCGTGTCCACATTGCCTACCGTCGAGACCATTCCGAGACTGTCAAAAGACAGAACCAATCCGCTTGCCGGCACGCCACTGCACGACGCCCCGGGGGCTTGGCTGCTGGCTTGTTGAAGCGTCTTGCTGTGCAGCGAGACCGAAGCAGCCGGACTACCCTCGGCTGATGCCCATGAGCAGTTGGGCTTCAGCGTCAGGCTGACGTTTTGCGCACCGGAGATGGCCGAACCGCGCGCCCACGCAATGTCTTGTGTGAGGTCGTTCGCAATCGCACTGGCTTGCCGGGACTGTATGGAGGAGAGGAACGAGGGCAACGCGACGGCCAGGAGGATGGCAGCGATCATGATCGTCACCAGCAGCTCGATGAGGGTAAATCCGCGTTGCGTCAGAGGATGCCTGGTCTTCACGTCACTGCCCCTGTGTGCAATCGCCGGCCGAGTCCGAGACCCAGCAGGCTGTATTGAGAGTCCACCCAGATGGCACGTTGGGTGTGGCCTTGTTGCCGTTCTGGTCCAGCGTCAAGACGAAGCCCGCCATTGCGCCATTTCCCGTCGCCTGCAGCACATAACTCGTCACGCTCGTCGCGGTGCACGCCAGCTGAAAATCAGTTGCTGTGGCAGGAACGCTGCACCCCCCGACGTACGTGTTTTTGTCCTGCGCAAATTGCCGGAGGGTGGACGCTGTGTTCAAAAGGGCAATCTGTGCCGTCTTGAGCTTGGACTCCATCATGTACTTGGAATAGGCAGGCAAGGCGACAGCCGCCAAAATGCCAGCGATCGCGACAACGACCATCAGCTCGATCAAGCTGAATCCATGGCTCCCATGCATGGCGGTCATGCGCGGCTTGAATCCTGCCAAGGCAAGATCGACTCTCGGAATCATGGCGATAGACCTCCCTTCACTGATTTCATTGTGAACCGCAAAGAAACGCGCATTCAGCGCATCCGGACGAACGGTAGGCCTGTGCCGATGAACGGCGACATGGCGTTGCCAACGCGCGACTGTTTGTCGATCAAGAGTTCCACACAGAAGGGAATGAATGCCCCGACCGGGCTCCGCTTATAGATGATGAGCCACCTAATCGCACGCTGCAGCTACCTTGATCCCAGACGTCGACCCTGTCGGAAATCCGGAACTTCAAATCGCTCCGGCTCGCCCCTAGCAGCGGTTTCCGAAACTCACGACCGACCGATATCCGAACGGCGACTCCTCGGCACGAGCGAAACCTCCCGACAGACTGCCTCGAAGCCACCATGACGATAAGCGCCAAAGTAGCCGTGCAGCGTGTGGCTACGCGGTGAAGATCATTTGACGACAGCGCCAAGCTTGAAGATGGGCAGGTACAGTGCGATGACCAGCCCGCCAATCAAGATGCCGAGAATGGAGATGATCATTGGCTCCATGAGGGATGACAAATTCTTGGCAATCTCATCCACCTCCGATTCGTAGAAATCGGCGACCTTGCTCATCATGTCGTCCATCGAGCCGGTCTCTTCGCCGATCTGGGTCATCTGAAGCATGAGCGGTGGAAACACACCCGTGGACTGCATGGCAACCGCCATCGAGGTGCCAGTTGTGATGTCAGTTTGAATCGCAATCGTCGCCTTGCGAAAGACGTCGTTGCCTGCTGCGCCCGCAACAGCATCCATCGCGTCGACCATGGGAACGCCGGCGGAGAACATGGTGGCAAGCGTGCGTGACCACCGCGCTAGAGCGCCTTTCTCGATGAGATTTCCGAAAACGGGCAGCTTCAGAAGCCACCTGTCAACAGCTGCTTGGAATTTCGCCGATCGCTTCCATGCGCTTAAGCCAAAATATCCCCCACCTACTGTAATTCCAAGAAGAACATACCATTCATGGATGAAGAAATTCGAGATGGCAATGACCGCCAACGTAGGCGCAGGCAATGCCGCACCAAAGGATTTGAAAGTCTCGGAAAACACCGGCACCACAAAAATCATGATGACGGTCACTACAACTGCCGCCACGGTGAGTACCGCGATTGGATAGGTCAGTGCACCTTTGATTTTCTTCCTGATCTCGTAGGTCTTCTCCTGGTAGTCTGCCAATCGGTTGATCACAAGCTCTAGGGTTCCGGAGTCTTCTCCCGCAGCCACCAGGTCGCAGTACAGCGCATTGAAGTGACGCGGGTATTTGCGTAGCGCATTCGAAAAGCTCGTTCCCGTCTCAAGATCATCACGAATAGCCAGGACCAGTGCCCCCATGGAGGGGTTGGGGTGGCTACTTCCCACAATTGAGAGGGCTTGCACCAGCGGCACACCCGCCTTGAGCATCGCGGTGAGCTGGCGGCTGAACGTCATCAAGTCTTTGAGACGGATGGTCTTGCCGCGCCTAAGCTTCTTCGTGTTGACCTTGGTCATTGTGATGCCTTGGCGCCGCAAAGCAGCCATCACAACGTTGGCGGACGCTGCGCGCATTTCGCCGACCTGCTTATGGCGGTTGCGATCTATGCCGGACCAGGCAAACAGTTTTTCCGTGCTAGAGGCAGATTTGTAGCTGGACAAGGCCATGGAACATCCCGAAGATGGAAAGAGTCGTCACCCGCTGAAATGAGCACAAAGTCGATCGAACATTTTGGACATTTCGGTTTACCAGTGCTCACGATGGTCGTAGATGAAGCACTAGACCACAGCTTCCTCGCACTCAGCCCGTGCGGATTTTTGATCATTGAGCGCCGCTTCGGAGGCAAAAAGGCTGACCAACCCGCCGAGGCCGGGTTGGTCAGCGCACCTAGGTGGCTGAACCCTAAGCATTAATAGCCCGTCTGCGTGCTTGAACAACCTGTGCCCGTCGTCACGAGCGCCCAAGTGATGTTACTTTGATCAATGGTACCGGTGTCTGTCACTATACAGTCGCCCAACTCTGCCGAACTAGATCCGTCGAACTTCAGAACCAAGGTTCCACCTGCCCCGCCGGACGTGGGGGCGGTTCCGCTGACTGTCAAACTTGCGCCATAAGGAAGTGTCGGAAATGCGGTGGGGAGACCATTATTATTAGTAGTTGTGCTTACCGTAGAACACTTCGAACCGTCGCCCCCATTTTGCTGACTGCACATCGCCATTGCGGTTTGCAGCGACTGAGTGCTTGACACCACATTCGACCACTTTGCCCGCATAACGTAGTTTTGGTACTGAGGAATGGCGATCGCCGCCAAGATCCCAATAATCGCCACGACGATCATCAATTCGATTAGGGTGAAACCCTGCTGGATTTGCTTCTTCATGAAATGCTCCTGGATCTGAACGGCGTGGCCCATGCGCCAAAATCAGAAAAGCCAGCGCCGGGCCGCGGCTGGGTTGAAAGCAGTCCCCCTTGGGGTGCTCGTTAGGTAGCAGCTTGCATGCCAGCTTGCAATTTGCCGATTTTCGTGAACTGCTTCACACAATTAGGCTAAGCCACGGGATCTGGATGCCAATTGAGGGCAGATTAGTGACGAATTTTGTCGATGTCTCGAAAAAAACGTCAATGCACCTAGGGACCATCTACGCACTGCTGGCTCTAACAATAAAAAGCCCGCCTTGCGGCGGGCCAAAGTCCCGGAGATGACTGAACAAGCCAACTTGTTCACCGTTGACAAAGCATATCGCGTGCCATGTCTCACCGTGCCAAATTTAGAGCGATCCGCATCGTCGTGTAGGCGAGACACCGTGGCCCATTGCCCGACGGCAAGGGGCCACTGAAAGCTATGCATGGCCATCGTCGCCGATCAGCAGTCTTTTCGGGTATCCCGGGACCCGAGGGGTTTGGATCCTCCAAACCCTATCCCGAGGCACGACAGCTGGCCCAAGCTGAACGTCCGCGGGATGCGTGCTCACCACTGCCGCTCCTATCCGTGAGGGCCTCAAGCCCGCCCAAGACCAAATCGCGCCACATCGATCGCAACCTCATCCAAGCACCCTCATCCAAGCACGGCGGTTTCAAGGGTGAAGTGCAACACCTTTGGTTAATGAATCGAGGAGGGAGCT
>JABBOE010000180.1:2196-5914 GCA_019351955.1 Pseudomonadota bacterium | reverse complement strand
GGTGCGGAGAAGTGGGACAAATTGCGGGTAGAGCCGGAGGAGGCCAGCGCGTAGCTGTGGCTGCAGGAATTGCGTGTCACACAATACAGCCATTGCGTGTCACCACTGGTGCCAAATAAAGGCTGTATTTTCTAAATATGGTTTCCTGTAGAAACGGTTGGCACGCGGCGTGCAAGTGCGCCACATTTCTACCTCCGAAAAACGGCCGAAACTCCACCCTGAAAACCGGCCATATTTTCGCGTCCGATTTGCCGCTCTCTCTGGCACGGATTTTATGCCCTTCCTTATATAGAGAGAGCGCCATCTTTTTCATCCCCAAACCACGGCTTGAACGGCGGCAATTGTTGTCGCGGCTTGGATCTGCAAACTGAGCGCATATTGCTTCGATTTCTGCACCATGATTGCCGCCAGCGCATCTTTGCCAACCTGTTGAATCTGGGCAGCGGTATGCGGGACAAAGTTGCTCACGCCAGCCGCACTCATACACCAAAACTCCACGGTCCAGGTCGAAGCGTTTCCCGGCATCAGCGACGCCACAATACACGCGGTCAGGTTCGCCTGGTCCTGCAATCCGCTGGGATAGCTGTAGGCACTCCCGAGCGCGCTCGATGTGAATCCAGTGGTCTGCGCTGCGGCAGATGCGGCCGCGATCAGCGCGATCTGCACCGTCTGCGCCTGCTGTACCAGCACGGAGTTCCACGCCTGCTGCAACACGTCGATGCTCGGCTGCGCGCCCAGCTTGGCTGTGTTCCATGCAAGGATCTGCGGGACCTGGCTGCCGACCGGAAAATACAGCCTGTAATCGGTGTTGTAGATCGCAGTCGGAAACAGATATTGAATCGTCGCTTTATAGTCCATTTTTGCCCCTATCCCAGCTCAACGATGACGAAGTTGCCGTCGACAAACACTGCGCTGGTGCTGCCATCGTACTTTGCCTGAATTGCAAATGTGTGGGTTCCAGCCGGAACCTCGAACATATCGAAGTTGTGGAATCGAGCGCGTCCGTTCGCGTCGGTGATCAGCTGCACTGGAGCAACCAGCACTAATCCATCCATCAGCACCTGCACGCTGAGGCTGATATTCGGCTCCGCCACAGGCGCAGATACCGTGCAATCATAGCTACCGGACCCTTCGCCACTATAACTCCAGCCTGCCGGGATATCGACCGTGACATCCGCAGTTGCCGAAGAGTATCCGTTGCCACCGCTGATGTTCGCAGCGCTCGGCGTCCAAGTCAGGGTGCTTCCGCTGAGAGTCACAGTTCCGCCGATGCTGGCGCCGGCGAAGGATCCATCTCCGCTGATCGAGATGGAGATGAATGGATTGTTAGATGTGCCAGCAGGCGCGGTCGCCGTGCCCGGTGTAAAGCCAATGCCGGTGACCTGGCCGCCTGACGAGGTCGCCTGAAAATCTACCGTTATGCCAATCAACAGCGGGTTGCCCTTGGTGGTCTCGACCAACTGCGCCGAGCCTAATCCCGGCATGTCCAGAAATACGTTGGTCAGCGTGCCGGGAGCGGTCGCAGGAGTTTTATTGATGGTTTTCAGTTTCAGGTTGCCGCTTTGATCGATGGCCACGCCGACAGTGCCGACCAGCGCGCCGGCTGCCACAGTCAAGGCTCCAACGTGTTGTACGGCAGGAGTGAACCGTACATAGTCAACGAAGTATTGCGTGGTGATACCGGCCGCGGAAAAGTAGGTCACCAGTCCATAAGCAAGTTGTGCTTGGGTAAATGTGACCTGTCCGGCATAGACTTCCTGATAGGAAGTTGTCAGTGGCGATAAACTCACTTGTAACGGGCCCTGTCCACCGGAGTAGCCGGTATAAATTCCAAAGTTGCAATAGGTGGCGCTATTGCCAGCTCCATTGGTGCGGAGCCTCACATATACGTCATACGTGATCGCGGAGAAACCATGACTGAAATCGATAGGTGTCTGAACCGCCCAACCTGGGGTAAATGTGACAACATTGCCCCACAGACTCCCGTTTGCAGAGTCGTTGACGAGGGATGACACGTCAAGGCTCAAGCTGAATGGGTTGCTGGTTGTGTAGGTTCCAGCTTTCTGATAGATCGTCGCTCCGGTTGTACCGGAGGCGTTGTTCTGTCCTGTCACGTCCGCACCGGCCTGCGATGGCATCAGCCCTGCAATCGGAGTGATCGAGTCTGCCGCCACGTTGCCAAGCGCCACGGCGTTGGCTGCGGTATTCAAGCCTGTCACATCCGCGAGCGGCTGCGCGGGCTTCATGCTGTCGACGGTTCCACCGCCGGTATAGGTGATGTTTGCGGCCGTCTTGTCGGTGACGCCCGGAAGCGACAAATCCACCAGGCCATTCGTCAAGGCAGTCTGCTTGGGGCGCGCATAAAGAGTGCCGTCGCCGATTTGATCTAAATTGGGAATCGCGCCGCCTGCCTGTACGGTCACAGTCGCCGATCCACTCACAGTCGGCGCAGCCACGCTGGTCGCCGTAATAATGTGGGTGCCAGAGGCGTTCGGCGAAAGGTATGCTCCGGTGTTGCTGATCGTTCCCACAGTCGCGTTGCCGCCGGGGATGCCATCGACCGCCAGGATCACGTCTGGATTGGCGTTGTAGGTGACGTACGCGGTGAAGTCCACAGTGGAATTGGTGGGGACAGATACCGACGAAGGGCTGACAGAAATCTGTGTTGGAGGCGGCAAAGCAGGCGTGCAGAACAGCGCAAACACATCCGCTGTGCCGTACCAGACGTGGCCTTCGCCATCCTCGAATTGGATGTGGACCACGTTGCTCGCATCCAAATAACATGCGCCCATGCCATGCGTCGGATGCCCGTTGTCGGGATAATTCCAGCCGCTCGATCCAACGATCGCTTCCAGACTGGCTTCGATCACGGTGGTGTCGCCAACGTCTTGCGGGACCTGCAGCACCGCGCCGTTCGGGAAGCCGAGTCCGCATCCCACACCGAAAACAGAACCATTCGGCTGTGGGCAATGCACCCATTTTGCCAGCGTGCCGCTGGTCGCGGAGGTTGTCTCCGTGACCATGGTGCCCATATTGTTTTTCCAGGCAAACACCAGCACCGCCGCGTTGCCGTGCCAGACGTGTCCTTCGCCATCTTTATAGTTGAGCGTGACCTCGCCGGCGCCCGCGCCGGAAGTGACGCTTGCGCCGAACCAGTGGGCGTCATTGCCGTTCGAGCCTGCAGGCGCATCATGCGGATACGCGACTGCGAACATCTGCGCGGTGGTAAATCCCGCTGGCAGCGTAATCGCGAAATTGTTAGGGACGACGCCTTGTCCAAAAAGAATGACCTCGCCGCCCAGCAACGTGAACTCGATCCACGTCATGCCGTTCTCGACGAATGTTGCATCGGGGCTCAGCCAGCTCAGCGCTGCGTAATTTACATCGCCGGGCCAGATGTTGCCATTGCCATCGACATATTGCAGCTTCAGTTGGCGCGTCGGCAGCCCTGGATCGCACAGCAGGATGTCCTGCAGTGGATGGTTGTATTCCTTGTAGCCTTGCGGACCTGCCCACGCCAGCACGTTAGCGGCTGGAAATCCTGTCGATGGCAGTTGCCATGTTTGGCCGCTGGGCAATGCGCCGGTAAAGAAGACGAGCGTTCCGCCGTTCGCCAGCGCGACGCCGGTGAAATTGCTGTCATTGCCGGGATCGCTGCCTGGGACGCTGGGCCACCCAGCCTGTGCGGGATCGCTGGTGTCATACATCACCGCTTCGT
>JABBOE010000180.1:0-2186 GCA_019351955.1 Pseudomonadota bacterium | reverse complement strand
CGTTATAAGGTCCCAGCGCGAACTCAATCTCGCCGCTGTTTTCAGCGGGCATCTGCGCGATCGTGTTTCCCGACTGCTGGCAGCTTGGCGGATAGACAGTCAGCGGCTCCAGCACTTCGTATTCGCCGGCATATTGATAATTCGCGGTGTCGTCGAGGGTGACATGATCGCCGGGACGAATGGCGCAGGCCAGGTTGCCGTTCACATCTTTGGCAAACAGGCTGGTGCGCAGCTTCACGTTCGGCGGTGTCACGTACGGGGTTTGATCGATCCCCAGTAGCCGATCCCGCTCGTAGCAGGTCAAGCGGCTGGCCTGGTCCCACGTCGTGGTCGCAAAGTCGAGCGACTGCTTCACTTTGTTGCGCTGGCGCGGAATTCCCAGCCCGATAGTGCCGCGCGCCATCATGTTAGCTTTGTGCCAAAACTCCGGCACGCGCTCTTTGAAGCGCGAATACATTAGTCCTATTCCGCCCACCGCACCGATGCTGGCGGGATAATTCGAGCCCTTCGAAATCATCGTGAACGTCGAGGGATCGACCTCAGTGATGGTGCCGGGATTGATGGTCGCGGGCACAGTATCGACCACCCACTCTCCGTCGTACACCGTGTCGGTGCCGCCAATGGCGATGCGATCGCCCGCCTCAAATGGATGCGGCTGTTGCGTGGTTACTTGCGGCTTCGCATGATCCGCGCATGTGATCGACGCGATGGCGGCCGCCTGCGGAATCAGCAGGTCGCGGAAGTTCGCGAGGAAGCGGTTCGCGGTGGTGTGCAGCGTTGCGTCACTAGCTTCCCACGATCCCGGCAGAACATGTTGACGGCTGAAGGTGAAGGAGGAGCTGCGCGGCATGTCGCAGTTGAGCGAAATCTTCCCGGCGTATTCCGAACTGAAGCTGCGACAGCAGAGCAGGATTTGTTCCAGCACCGCTTGCAGTGTGGTCTGTGTCGCGAACGCGTAGTTGCCGGTGAATCGGCGACGGCCGTTCGACAGTATCTGGTCGAAATACTGTGCGCTCTTGTAGATCGTTCCCCAGTCGAAGCGCGCCCGCACCGCATCATTCAAGTCGGTGGGCCCATTGGTCAGGTCGATGTTCCACTCCGGCATGATCTTGCGCCGCAACAACACGTCGACAAAATGCCACGCAGGATTAGTCGAGAACGCATAGCCGGTGGTGTTGCCCTGATCATCGAAGAGCCGCACGCGCAGCGCCCGCCACAAGCCAATCGGCGCGATATCCGCCCATTGCGTCGCATCGCCCTGGTTATCGTTCGTCGGGTTCTCAATCAGTTGCTTGCGGAAGATGGTGTAGTACGCGATGCGGTTGTAGTTCAGCGGGTTGATCGCCGGAGGGAATACGCCGAAGATGTTGTCAACGCCCTGGTCCGGGCCATGTGACGTAGGCGTGAGCGGAATGCCCATGCTTGCGTCCGAGCCGCGATGAAAGTGGAACTGCGCAGGATTATCGTTCTCGCTCTGCCAGATCAAGACATCGTTGATCCACAATTCCAGGCAGCCATCCCACTCGCCATGACCTAACAGCCAGATGCCCGCGCGCCAGTAGTCCGTGTACTCATTGTTGGTGTTCTGGGTCATGTAGTATTCAGCGCGCTTGCCGGTGGCCCACTGATAGCCATAGGCCAACGGAACCGGGGTCCCGGTGGTGTCGCTGGCGGAGCTGGTCTGCGTGGTGGAGGCGTTAGGCATCTAGATTTTCCTCCGCCTGTTGATCACGTTCAGTGCGGTGTTTGCGGTGGTTTCGCCAAAGTTCTTTTCGTAATCATTGGCGACAATCATAATGCGGTTCAGCGACGTGCAGGTCTGGTAGCTGTAGCTGCACTCGGTGGGCGCCGTCGATCCGCAACGCGCTTGGCCCCACACTAATTGGCAGGTCTCGGAATAGATTTCCAGCGGCGTATCGTCCTGCGATGGATTCAGCAGCTGCGTGCCCTTCAGCGTCATTGTGTCCACGCCCACGTCGGCCACAGTCAGCGTGCCATGCACTTCCAGCCATGCCGCCTGCGCGCCAGGCTGCCACAGCCGATAAATAAAGTACGCGCCTTCCATCGCCGATGCCCGCAGCATCCGCTCCACATCGCGAGAGACGCTGTCGCCGGAAACATTCTGCACTACGAACTGGCCCATGTCTGTTTGCAGGCTGCGATGAAATGCGAAGCTTGGCACGCTC
>JABBOE010000030.1:18893-32381 GCA_019351955.1 Pseudomonadota bacterium | reverse complement strand
GGCCACGGCCAACTGCTTGGGCTGGCGCAACTGGGCCGCCCGGTTCCTTCGCGGCGCAGCACAACGTGCACCCGCCGGTATCCATCGTGCACGCGCGTGTCCGTGATGTCCTTGATGCGCAGCTTCAAGGCCGTCTCATCCTGTCTGACCGAGCGGTCCAGAGAAGTCGAGGCCGACATCGTCACCGTGCGCAGCGCCTGGCGCTGCCTGCAGCCAAAGCGTTGCATCAACTCGGGCACCTTCTCGCGGCGTTGCGAAAGTGTCCGAGCCCTTTTGCGACGACGGCCTGCAGCATGGCCTTATCCAGGCTCAGATCCGCCACGATCTGCTTGAGGTTGCGGTTCTCGTCCTCAAGTTGTCGCAACCGTCGCATCGCTGATGCCCATCTTGCGACAGACATCACCGACGCTCTTCCCCAACTCCCCTTGCTTCAACGCAAACGCGATCTGATCTTCAGTGAACTGGCTTCTCTTCACGACATGCTCCTTGACCCATCTCGGGCCGATCATGCCGGAAATTTCTGTTACCGAACGGTTCGAAATCCGGGGACAAGGTCAAAAGCGGGCCGAATCAATAAAGCTTCAATCTGTGCGGCTAGAACGATTGAACTTCGGTGATGCGTGGTCCTGCGTAGTCACCACGGCGAGTGCCACCGAAGCCAACCGCGCAATCAGCGAATCCGCGCGTGAAGTCAACACAATCGGGGTGCGTGCGCCCAGAACAAGTCCCGCGCATTCACCTCCACCGACGTAGACGAAACTTTTGTACAGCAAGTTGCCAGCGTTCAGGTCCGGCACGAGCATGAAATCGAAATCACCGGCGTAGGAGGACGCGATGTTTTTGGTCCGCGCCGCTTCCATTGAAAAGGCATTGTCGAATCCCAATGGTCCTTCGACAATAGCTCCCGGCCAAGTTCCCTCTTGCCCTTGGCGTACCAGATCCTGGGCGTCGACAGTGGCCTGAATTGCTGGGTTGACAGTTTCCACCGCGGCGACGACGGCCACCTTGGGTTGTTCGATCCCCATGCGCCGAAGCAGCCCAATGGTGTTGCCGAGAATGTCTCGCTTTGTTTTGACGTTCGGCGTGATGTTGACCACGCAATCAGCTAGCGCGAGAAGTTTGTGGTAACGCGGCAGATCGAATAGAAACACATGACTGATGCGGCTGTCGCCACGAAGCCCATTGGCTCGGTCGACGACTGCCGACATCAGTTCGTCGGTGTGCAACGAACCTTTCATCAGCGTGCTAAGCGTACCGTCGCGGGCTAGTGCAGTCGCTTGACGTGCCGCCTCAGGAGCTTGTTCCGCCGTGGGAATGATCTCGAAGTCACGGCAATCGACTTCGGCGGCATCGGCCGCGCGCTCAATCAGTTCCGGATGGCCGATCAGAACAGGGCGCCCGATCGCTGCGTCGCGGATACAGGCAGCCGAACGCAGCGCCATGGCGTCGCAGGGATGCACGAGTCCGATTGCTGCTTGGTGGACGGTGGCCAATTCGCGGGCTCGATTGATCAGCGCCTGCAGGCGCGGGTGGGATGCGCTGACGGCCTGGGTGTTCACAATGCTCATAGGCTCACCGTTATGCTGTGCGCACCGTGCGGAGTGCGCCTTCGCAATATTGGAGCAGCGGCGCCGGGAAAGCAGCCGCCGCTCGTCGCTCAGACATAGTCCTTGTACTTGTCGAGGAAACGCACGGGCTTGCTCAGCGCATCACGTCGGAACGGGTCGCCAAGTTCGCGGGTGCACATGATCTCGATGACGCAGGTCTTTTTCTGATTCATCTGCATGTCCACCGCGCGTTTGAGCGCCGCGCCGACGTCCTCAAGCCGATCGACCACGATGCCTTCGGCTCCCATCGCTTTGGCGATGCCGGCAAAGCTCTGGCTTTCCAGTTCGCCCGCGACAAAGCGGCGGTTGTAGAAATCGACCTGGTTCTTCTTCTCCGCACCCCACTGACGGTTGTGAAACACCACTGCGGTGACCGGAATGTCATGGCGCACAGAAGTCATGATCTCGACCATGCTCATCGCCCACGCACCATCCCCGGCATAGGCGACCGCGGGGCGGTCTGGCGCTGCCAGCTTGGCGCCGATGATGGTTGGAAGCGCATAGCCGCAGTTGCCAAAACTCATCGGTGCGAAAAAGCTGCGCGGCTCTTCGAAGCGCAGGTAGCTGTTGGCTATCGAGTTGATGTTGCCGATGTCGGTCGACACCATAACTCGCGGCGGCAACGCCTTTTCCAGTTCACGCAGGACTTGGCGGGGATGCAGGTACTGACCGCCCGTTGGGGTCTTCTCCCCCTTGGCTTCCTCAATCATGTCCAGACTGTACGGATCGCGCTCGTGGGTCCATGTGTCGAGTTCGCGCTCCCAAGCTTCCTTCTCGCTCTGGATGGAGGCTGCACGCTGTACTTTGGTCGCGTCGCATTCGAGGGTGCGTGAGGCCAGGCGCTGGGCCAGTGCCCGCGCTACAGCCTTGGCGTCGCCAAATATACCAACGCTGATCTTTTTCACTAGGCCAAGGTTGGTGTGATCGGCCTCGACTTGGATGATCTTGGCGTCCTTCGGCCAGTAGTCCATGCCATGCTGAAGCAAGGTTCCGAAGGGGCCCATACGCGAGCCCAACGCGACCACCACGTCAGCCTGGGCGATCAGCTTCATGGCCGCTTTTGCGCCCTGGTATCCCAGCGGACCGGCCCACAGCGGGTGGCTGGCTGGGAAGGCATCGTTGCGCAGGTAGCCGGTCACTACCGGAGCGCCTAGGCGCTCCGCCAGTTGCCTGCACTCCTCGACCGCATCGCCCATGACAACCCCGCCTCCAGCAAGGATCACCGGGAATTTCGCCGTGGCCAGTAGTTCGGCCGCTTCGTTAAGGCTTTGCTCGCCTCCGGCGCCGCGCTCTACGCGCATTGGCTTTGGAATTTCGCAGGAGATCTCGCCGTAGAAGTAGTCGCGCGGGATGTTCAGCTGGGTCGGCCCCATCTCGCTCATTGCGCGGTCGAAGCAACGGCCGGTGAACTCGGCCATGCGCTTGGGGTTCACCACGTGACCCTGGTACTTGGTGAATTCCTGGAACATCGGTAATTGGTTGGCTTCTTGGAAACCGCCCAGGCCCATGCCCATGGTTCCGGTCTCGGGTGTCACGATGACCACCGGGCTATGCGCCCAGTACGCGGCAGCAATTGCGGTTACGCAATTGCTGATCCCCGGACCGTTTTGCCCGATTACTACGCCGTGACGACCACTGACGCGCGCGTAGCCATCGGCCATGTGTGCCGCACCTTGTTCGTGGACTACCGGAATCAGTCGGATTCCGGCCGGCGCGAAGATGTCCATCGCATCCATGAATGCCGAACCCATGATCCCGAATATGTCAGTGACGCCGTTGGCGGCCATGGTTTCGACGAAGGCTTCAGAAGGGGTCATCTTCTGTTGACCGATGACAACCTTGCGACTGTCGGTGGGAATGGACTGGCTCATGATCGCTGACTCCTGTCGAGAACTAAATAGATTGAGTAAAGATGGGACGAAACATTCCATAGTTGAGGTCGTGAAATATAGGCGCATGAAACGTGGCCGTCAACACGGAATTCGAGAATTCGGTATAAAATAGTCAAATTATTGGAATTTTTGTGAAACGAGCATGAATCTTATCGATCAAGTGACCGAGAGACCCACCGACAACGGAGGCGACACACCAACCCTGCGCCTGTTCGGCTTGCTTGAGGTCATTGCAGGACACGATCAGCCGTTCACACTGCAATCGCTAGTGGCGGATGTTGGGCTTCCCAAGCCGACGCTGCACCGCATGCTGCAACAACTCGAAACCGCCGGGCTGCTACAGCGCCAGGTTGATGGCCGGCACTACAGCGTCGGAGTCCGCCTGCGCCGCTTGGCAGAAAGTCTCATGCTCAACGACTCTTACCATGGAGCGCGTCGCATGGTGCTGCGCGCCGTGGTGCAAGAACTGGGGGAGAGTTGCAACATCACCGCGCTGGCAGGCAGCGAGGTGCTTTATCTGGATCGGGTCGAAACCGCAGCTCCACTGCGCTTTTATCTGCACTCCGGCTCGCGGGTCCCAGTGCACTGCTCCGCCAGTGGCAAGTTGCTGCTCGCGCAGATGAGGCCGGCTCAGCGTCGGCGCCTACTCGCGCACGTCCGGCTGGAGGCCTACACCGCAAACACGATCACTGACCTGATGCGTCTGGAGGAAGAAATCACTCAGGTTCAGGCTCTCGGCTATGCCGTTGACAACGAGGAGTTCCTGCCTGGGCTGCTATGCGTAGCGGTACTTGTACCTACAGGTGCCTGCCGGTCCAACTTATGTGTGGCTGTGCAGGCGCCGATCATGCGCCTACCCGCCAACAGGGCGCCGTCGGTGTTGCCGGCATTGCGTCATGCAGCCGAAGCGCTGGCGCGTATCGAGGCCGACGCCGTGCCGACGCGCGGCGCCAGAGCCTGACCTTTTCCCCGGATGCATCCATGCTCGACATCAACAACATCCAGCCCGAATGCCTGCTCGGCGTTCGCGAAACCTTCGGGATCAACTCCGACCTGCAGGCATCTGCTTTTCGCGAGCGTGACGAACATGTTCCGGAGATTGATGCGGCCTATCGTTTCAACCCGGATGTCACCCTTGCGCTGCTTGCAGGGTTCGGCCGTAATCGACGGGTCATGGTGCAAGGACTGCACGGAACTGGTAAATCGACGCACATCGAGCAAGTTGCCGCGCGTTTGAATTGGCCCTGTGTGCGTGTCAATCTGGACGCTCACATCAGTCGCCTGGACTTGGTCGGCAAGGACGCTGTGGTGCTGCGTGACGGGGCGCAGGTTACTGAGTTCCAGGAGGGCATCGTGCCGTGGGCTTTGCAACGTCCGGTGGCCTTGATTTTCGACGAGTATGACGCGGGGCGTCCGGACGTGATGTTCGTCATCCAGCGCATCCTCGAGCGCGACGGCAAGTTCACGTTGACTGACCAGAATCGAGTGCTGCGCCCTCATCCGTACTTTCGCCTGTTTGCGACCGCGAATACAGTCGGTTTGGGAAATTTCAACGGGATGTACCACGGCGTGCAGCGGCTTAATCATGCGCAAATCGACCGTTGGGATATCGTCGCATCGCTCAGCTACCTATCTGCCGACGAGGAAATGGCCATCGTCCTGGCGCGCGTGCCAGGCAAAAACAATGAAGCTGGACGCGCTTTAGTAGCGTCCATGGTGGCGGTCGCCGAGTTGACGCGCCGCGGCTTCGCCGCTGGTGATCTGTCCACCCTGATGTCCCCGCGCACAGTGATCACTTGGGCCGAGAACTGCGAGATCTTCCACGATCCGGCTCTCGCTTTTCGACTGTCCTTCCTGAATAAGTGCGACGAAGCCGAGAGAGCACTGGTCGCCGAGTACTTCCAGCGTTGTTTCGACATCGAGCTTGGCGAGTCCCAGGCCACTACCGGAATCGGCGGTTGAGGGAGCCGGGCGATGTCCGACGAGCGTACACAGGTCAGGCTACGGCGCAGAATTGAGGATCTCTGCGGGGCGGCCATCCGCGCCGTCGCCGGGCAGCGCGACCTGCAATTGCTTGATGGCCGCCTTTACCGCAGCCGCAGACGCTTGCCGCGATTTGCTGCACACCTGTATCCGGCCTTCGGGCAGGCCGATTTGACCTCATTTCGCGGTGCCGCCGATGGCTTGGCGTTGCGCGTGTCGCTATCCGATGCTGCGCTGCATGCCCGCTTGTACCCGGCGGACCCAATCGCACGTTTGATATTCGACCTACTCGAGCAGTTTCGCGTCGAGTCGCTGGCGCCGCCAGTACAGCGCGGATTGCAGCGCAATCTGCGCCATCGTTTCCGCCGATGGTCGCAGGAGTTTATAGCCTCGGGGCTGGCAGAAAGCGCGCTAGGCATTCTGTTGTTCACAGTTGCACAGGTTTGTCGCACACACGTCACTGGAGAGAGCCTGCCCGAGCAATCCGCCGACCTGATTGAGGCCACCCGCGCTGCTCTATCACCTACCTTCGGCCCCGATCTGCGCACGCTACGCCTTTGTCGCCATGACCAAGATGCCTATGCGCGCGCTGCTTTGGCGCTGGCTGCTGCAGTGGCCGAGCGCGCCCACATAGCGCGGGCTGAACCTAGCGCCGACGACGCCGTGTCCGGTGATGAGGCAGAAGGCACGTCCAAGGCCTTTGCCTTGTTGCTCGATGTCGACAGCGGTGGTGACGACGCTCTGCCGGTGGCTACCCTCGGGCGCAGCGCGCTGTTAGATGGATCCGAAAGCACCTACCGTGTGTATACACGGGTCTGGGATCGTGAGTGCTTCGCGGCAGATCTGGTGCGCCGGCCGCTGCTCGCCGAGTTGCGCCAGCAGCTCGACGAGCACATCATCGGCAGCGGCATCAACGTCCCTAGGCTGACTCGCGAACTCAAAGACCTGTTGGCGCAGCCACAGGTCGACGGCTGGGAAGGCGGGCACGATCAGGGCCGCATCGATGGCCGGCGCTTGGCCCAATTGGTGGCATCGCCATCAGAGCGGCGGCTTTTTCGGGTTGAACCTACAGAACTTGTGGCGAATTGCCAGCTGAGTTTTCTGATCGACTGCTCGGGCTCGATGCGCCAGCATATTGTCGCCGTCGCGACTCTGGTCGACGTGTTCTCGCGTGCGCTGGATATGGCCGGCATCGGCAATGAGATCCTTGGCTTCACTACGGGAGCCTGGAACGGGGGGCGCGCGCGCCACGAGTGGCAGCGTGCCGAGCGGCCGAAGCATCCGGGGCGCCTCAACGAGGCTTTGCATCTAGTCTTCAAGGCGCACGAGCAATCGTGGCGCCAAAGCCGTGCGCAGATCGCTGCTCTGCTCAAGGGCGACCTGTTCCGCGAGGGCATCGACGGCGAGGCAGTCGACTGGGCCTGCGATCGCATGCAGGGTCATGGCGAGGGCCGGCGCCTGCTTCTTGTGATCTCCGATGGTTGTCCAATGGACAGCGCGACTCAACTCGCCAACGACTCCAGCTACCTCGAACACCACCTACGCGAGATAGTGCTACGGCGTGAGCGCCGTGGCGATGCGGAGATCTATGGCATCGGCGTCGGCCTTGACCTAGGGGCCTACTACAGCAGCAGCGTGGCCATTGACCTCACTACCTCGCATGGAAATGGCGTGCTACGTGAGATTCTCGGCATGATCGCGCGCAGGGGCTGAGGCTGAGGCTGAGGCTGAGGCTGAGGCTGAGGCTGAGGCTGAGGCTGAGGCTGAAAAAGCGGACCTGAACACTCAGCCTACGCTGGCGTCTGCGCGAATCATGTCGACAGCTTTTTCTGCCATCATGATCGCCGGGGCGTTGGTGTTTCCCGAAACCAGCGTGGGCATCACCGAACAGTCGATCACGCGTAGCCCCTGTACGCCATGCACGCGTAGGCGTTCATCCACCACCGCCATCGCATCGCTGCCCATGCGGCAGGTGCCGCTGGGATGAAAGATGGTGGCGCCGTTGTTCCGGGCGAACTCAAGCAGCGAAGCATCATCGTCAGCTTCTGGCCCCGGTTTGACTTCGCGTTTTACATAGGGTTGCATCGCCGGTGACGCGGCGATCGAGCGCGCCACGCGCAAGGCTGCGACCGTGGTGCGGCGGTCGAGATCGGTGGAAAGGTAATTCGGCTGGATCGACGGTGGCTCGAATGGATTCGTCGAACGAATGCGCACGCTGCCACGCGATTCAGGGCGAAGCTGGCACACCGACAACGTGAAGCCGGAATATGGATGGACTGCACCGCCAGCCATGTCGGCTGACAGCGTGGCGACGTGGAACTGAATGTCAGGGGTGGTCGATTCGCTCGGAATCGCACGCGTGAAACACCCTCCCTGGTTGATACCTACTGCGAGCGGGCCGCTGCGTAGCAGCAGCCACTCCAGTCCTAGCCGTATGCGGCCGATCCACGAATTGAGGGCGTCGTTGGTCGTGATCGGCTTGGTGCACTCATAGATCAGGCGCACCTGAAGGTGATCCTGCAAGTTTTCGCCTACGCCAGGCAAGTCGGCGACGACCGGGATCCCGAAATTTCGCAATAGGTCAACCGGCCCGATGCCAGACAACTGCAACAGTTGTGGCGACTGGATTGCGCCAGCTGCCAACAGCACCTCGGCGTTGCATTTCGCCTCTAGGTCGCGTCCGTGTTGGCGGTAGCGAACGCCTACGGCGCGCCCATTTTTGATCAGGATTCCGGTGGCCTGTGCACGCGTGGCAATGCGAAGGTTGTTACGACCGCGCGCTGGCGCTAGGTAGGCCTTCGCTGTGCTACAACGCCAGCCTTTCCAGGTGGTGAGTTGGTAGTAGCCAGCGCCTTCCTGCATGGCGCCATTAAAGTCTTCGGTACGTGGGATCCCGCATTCACCGGCCCCATCAATGAAGGCCTCAATCAGCTCATTCCGAGCATCTATATTTGATACGCACAGCGGGCCAGTTCCGCCGTGGAAGGCACTGGGTCCCCGCTGATTACGTTCCGAACGGACAAAATAGGGGAGCACTTGGTCATAGCTCCAACCTTTGTTGCCCAGCGCGGCCCAATGATCGTAATCTTCGCGCTGACCACGAATGTAGATCAGGCCATTGATTGAGCTTGATCCACCCAGGGTCTTACCCCGTGGCCAGTAGATGCGCCTGCCGTTCATGTTCGGATCTGGATCGGTGTGGAAGCACCAGTTGTATTTTGTGCTCCACATGGTCTTGCCATACCCAATAGGCAGGTGAATCCAAAACGATCGATCTGGTGGCCCAGCCTCGAGCAGCAGCACACGAGTGCTCGGATCCTCGCTGAGCCTAGCTGCCAAGACTGATCCGGCAGAGCCAGATCCCACTACGATGTAGTCAAACTGCTCAGACATATTTGCCTCTCCTTGCTAGCCCACGAGTGCGCGCGTTGCACCGCCGGTTGAGGCTTTACAAGCTCATAGCAATGCGGCCAATAATGGAACGATTCGTCCCAAATAATTTAGTTTAGTCTATGCGACAATCTTTGTCATCATCTGCTGCATCCGCAGCGACCACGGGCTCATCTGCCGAACGCAGCCTGCGCTTGCTGGCTTTCATCACCGGCGCGGGCCGCCCACTGACCTTGGCCGAGATTGCAACGGGTTTGGGCTTGCCTAAGGCGACAGCGCATCGTCTATGCAATCAGCTGCTGCAAATGGGATTCATTGCACGTGATATTGACGAACGAGCATTCGCGGTCGGGCCTGCGCTGCGCAAATTGGCCTTCGATGCTCTGACCCATTCAACGGTTCGTGGGCTACGCCATGCATTACTCACTGATCTCGTCGCACGTCTAGGAGAAACGTGCAATTTCACGACTTTGGACGGGGTGGAGGTGCTCTACCTCGACCGTGTGGAAGCTCCCTGGCCATGGCGCCTTCAGTTCGACGTGGGTGTGCATGTGCCCCTGCACTGCACGGCAAGTGGGAAGTTGTTCCTCGCCTCGATGAATAGTGAGCGGCGAGCACGCATACTCGGGCAACTGGAGTTCGCCCGTCTGACTCCCAACACCCTAACCACAGCCGCTGCATTGCGGAAGGACTGCGAACGCACTGCGGCGAACGGCTACGCCGTCGACATGGAGGAGTTTATTGCGGGGTTGATCGCCGTTGCGGTGCCTGTCCGAGATGCTGTGGGAGAGGTACGTGCCGCAATTGCCATGCACGGGCCAGTGACGCGTCTGTCGCTCGACGGGATGCTTAAGCATCTACCTGCGCTGAAAGTAGCGGCTGGCCGCATGTCATTGTTGTTATGAGCCGGTTCCGTCATTGCCCGACGAGCGGCGGTGAGCATGGACACAATCTCGTGTTGCGTCATGCAGGCGATCTCCGTCATCTCCGTGCCCTTGGTCAATGCGCAATGCGTCCGCATTTCCCTTCTGTTACCCACAAACCATGACTGGCAACTCTCGTGTTGTGCGTTTCACGATTTGTCTTGTGGCTCTGGCCTGCAGCGAGCTGGTGCGGGCTGGCGCGCCCGGTGGCGTAGCCAGCCCGCAGCAGACGTCGGATCAACTACCGGCGATGACCGTCGTTATCGGCAGTGCCGCACCACTATCCGGAGCGCAGGCAGCATTCGGGACGGACAATACCGACGGCGTGCGCATGGCGATCGACGATCTGAACAAGAGAGACATCCATATCGGCGGCCACAGGGTGGTCTGGAAGCTCGATGCGCAGGACGATAAGGCGGATCCGTCAAGGGCTGTGCAGGTGGCGCGACGATTTGTCGCCGAGCATGTGAATGGCGTTATTGGGCACTTGAACTCAAGCTGCACAGCAGCTGCCGCGCCGATCTATGCATCGGCTGGCATTCCAGAGATCACGCCATCAGCCAGCGATCCCAAAATTGCGCAGCACGGCTATCGGACCTTTTATCGCATTATTGCGAACGATTACGCGATCGGCGCCGGCCTCGCCTTGTATGCACAGAAAGGTCTGAAGGCAAAAACGTCGGTCATCGTGGATGATGGGACTGACTATGGCAGCAGTATTGCGCAGGCCTTCGCACGTGTGGCACAGTCCTCAGGGATCCAAATTCTGGATCAGGAAAGCGTGAACCCGACCGCAACCAAATTTGAGGACATCGTCGACAAGATTGGGCGCCTTGAACCGGACGTTGTGTTCTACGGCGGCATGGCACCTCAGGCTAGCACCTTGCTGCAGCAAATGCGTCGCCAAGGCAGCAAGGCGCGGTTCCTTGGTGGCGACGGGATCTGCACGCCGGAGTTTGCCAAGCTTGCGGGCACGGCTGCGAATTCGAACGTCATCTGCGCCGACGGCGGCGTGCCCATGGCGAGAATGCCGTCCGGCTCGGCGTGGAAGGATCGCTTCGACGCCCAATTTGGCGCCTCAACTTTTCAACTCTATGCGCCTTACGCCTATGACGCCACCATGCTGTTGGCGCAAGCGATGATCGAGACGGGCTCCGTGAGTCCCCGGATTTACCGCCATGCGATTCGGCACATAGGCTATGACGGCGTGACCAAGAGCAACATTCAGTTCAACAGGGACGGCGAACTTGTTGATCCCGCAATCACGATTTCGAGTTTTCCGGGCGGCCACAAAAAAGCGCTCAGCCGATGAACTTGGCTCAGCGATCCGCCGATCTGCAGCGTGCTTGAGCGAGTCATCACAAAAAAACGGGGGTGCAGAGCGCCCCCGTCTTCATAACAGCATGGTGCTGAGAAATTACTTCTTCATGCTCAGAATCCAAGTCACCAGCTCTTTGGCTTCCGCCGGGGTGACTTGAGGATTGGCAGGCATGGGCACTGGACCCCACACACCCGAGACACCGTGCAGCACGGCGTTCACCAGCGTGGCTTCGGCCCCCGGCTTGCCAGCGTACTTGGCGGCCACATCCTGGTAGGACGGGCCCACGAGCTTCTTGTCCACTGCATGGCACGCCAAGCAGTTCTTGGACTTAGCCAGGGCAGTCATGTCGGCGGCGTACGCTTGCGACACGGCGGCAACGGCTAGACCGACAGCAATCACAATTTTTTTCATTCCAGATCTCCAAGGTTGAGCGAAGCTATCCGCTATAACGCCACGGCATGCCGACGGTTGACACGCTTGATGCACTCAGCGCAACAGCAGCGAGAATGCTAACCGACACGCAGGTGTTTACATGTAAATCGGAACTGAATATTGATCCTGGCTCAGGGGGAACAGCGATGTGGATCTTGATTGTTGCAATCGTGCTACTCGGTTTGAAGCTGGCCGCAATCGGCCCTTTTGCCAATCTGTCGTGGTGGTGGGTGGGTGTGCCGCTGGCATTGGTATTTCTGTGGTGGGAAATCATTGATCCCATGTTTGCCGTGTCGCAAAAACGCGCTCAGCGTGAAATGGATGATCGCAAGAAGGAGCGCAACGAACGCGCGCGAAGATTTCTCGGCATGCGTCCACGCAAGTAAAAGATAAAAGACCGGAAGCGCGCGGGACGCCAGGAGCGGCTCATGGGCATGCGATACACTCGTCCCCAGTCAGGAGAGTGTCGATGGGCTTGCAAATTGCGCGCTGCCCGAAGGCCGCCGAAGGCGTAAATCCGAGCAGCTTGGAGTCTGTTGGGGTGTACCGCTCAGGCAAAAGGACTGACGACACCCTCACGGGTGACCTCACTGGAGAGCGGCGCCCGTTTGCGGGGGCCCACCGAAGGGGCAAGCCGGGCGGCATGCATGCATGCTCCGTACGGTCAATCTCTCAGGTACCAAGGACAGCGGGGCGTCATCGCCGGAATTTGTCCGGCGGATTTCTGCACGCCTTTGGAGACGCCCGTGTCTGCCCCTACTGAATCTGTCCTGCTGCAAACGCCCTTGTTTCTGATGCACCATGTGCTTGGTGCCAAGATGGTGCCGTTCGCCGGGTATGCGATGCCGGTGCAGTATCCAAGGGGTATTGTGGCCGAACACCGACAGACCCGCGAGTCCGCTGGGCTGTTTGACGTCTCGCATATGGGGCAAGTGCGCATCACCGGACCGGACGCGGCTGCGGCCCTCGAGAGCCTAATTCCGATTGATGTACAGGGCTTGCCCGTGGGGCGGCAGCGCTACGGCTATTTCACCGACGACACCGGCGGCATCCTGGACGATCTGATGCTCACCCACCGGACGCGCGCGGACGGACAGGGAAGCGAGTACTTTTTGATCGTTAACGCGGCCTGCAAGACGCAGGATTTGGCGTGGATGCGCGAGCGCATTGGGACGCGCTGCCATATTGAGCCGTTACCGCATCAGGCACTCATGGCCCTGCAAGGGCCGCTGGCGGTGACGGCGCTGCAATCCCTGCTTCCCGGTGTGGCCAAATTGCGGTTCATGGATGCGGCATGGTTTGCACTGCCCCCGACCATCGGCAAGCACCCGGTTTTCATCAGCCGCAGCGGCTATACAGGTGAGGATGGTGTGGAGATTTCGGCGCATCAATGGGATGCGGAGCCGCTGGCAAGCGCGTTGTTGGCGTTGCCCCAAGTCAAACCAGCCGGGCTTGGTGCGCGCGACAGCCTGCGCCTGGAAGCGGGGCTGTGCCTTTATGGCCACGATATGGACAGGCATACAACGCCCGTCGAAGCCAGTTTGCAATGGGCCATACAGAAAGTTCGGCGCACGGACGGTGCTCGCGCTGGCAGTTTCCCGGGGGCGACGCCCATTCTTGCGCAGATCGACGATGCATCACGCGTGGCGCGCAGACGCGTGGGCCTTGTCGCCGACGAGCGCGTCCCCGTGCGTGAAGGCGCCGAATTGCAGGATGCGGACGGACGTGCCATCGGCCACGTAACCAGTGGCAGCCTGACGCCAACGGCCGGAAGACCCATTGCGATGGGCTACGTGCAAAGCTCGGCCGCAGACATCGGTTCCACGATTTTCGCCTTGGTGCGTGGCAGGCAAATTCCCATGCATGTCACGTCCATGCCTTTCGTGCCACATCGCTACTTGCGCGCCTGAAATCGCGCGGGTTCTTGTTTTCGTTCCAAC
>JABBOE010000030.1:14109-18883 GCA_019351955.1 Pseudomonadota bacterium | reverse complement strand
TCTCGAAGACGACGGCACTGCCACGGTGGGGATCACCCCCCATGCGCAGGACGCATTGGGCGACGTCGTGTTCGTCGAACTGCCTGGCACAGGCAAAACCTACGCTCAAAAAGATGCAGCCGGCGTCGTCGAATCCGTCAAGGCTGCAGCTGATGTGTACATGCCCATTGCGGGTGAAGTCGTCGCTGTCAATGATGCACTGGTGGCCAATCCAGCGTTGGCCAATACCGATCCGCAGGGAGCGGGTTGGTTTTTTCGCGTGCGCCCAACCGACTTGTCCCAGATCGATGCATTGATGGATCAGGCGACCTATGACAAATTGCTGCAAGGTGCCTGAGCTGCGCCCGTGTCGGACCGGCCTTCCTTTTTTCTGAGTACATCCATGTTGATGCAAACTGAACCCACTCTGGCCGAGCTCGAAGATAGCGCGGCGTTCCAGCGCCGCCATATCGGCCCGAGCGCAGCTGATCAAAATTACATGCTGCACGCCCTCAGGCAACCTGATCTGGAGGCGTTGATGCAGGCCGTCATTCCGGCCGGTATTCGCCGCAAGCGTAAGTTGGAGCTGCCTGCGGCCTTGGGGGAGCAGCAGGCGCTGGTCGAGCTTCGTGCGGTGGCGCAGCTCAATCAGGTCATGCGCAGTTTCATCGGCCAAGGCTATGCCAATGCTCACATGCCCGGCGTCATCCAGCGCAACGTGTTGGAGAATCCAGCCTGGTATACCGCCTACACCCCGTATCAACCCGAGATTAGCCAAGGGCGGCTGGAAGCGCTGATCAACTTCCAGACGATGGTGACGGACCTCACGGGGCTCGATGTCGCCAACGCGTCGATGCTGGACGAGGCAACCGCGGCGGCTGAGGCCATGACGCTGGCGCTGCGTTCAGCAAAGAGCGCGAGCCGCAGCATGTACGTGGCCGATGACGTGCTGCCGCAGACGATCGAAGTCATCCGGACGCGCGCTCGCCCTCTCGATTTGCAGGTGGTGGTCGGCCCCGGCGCACATGCCGCCGATTCGGAGCATTTTGCGGTGCTACTGCAGTACCCCGGTGTGGACGGCGGCATCCATGACTTTCGAGGGTTGATCAAAGGGGCCCAAGCAAAGGGTGCTGTCGTCATTATGGCGGCTGACATCCTGGCGCTCACGCTGCTTGCAGCTCCTGGCGAACTCGGTGCGGACATTGCCGTGGGCAATACCCAGCGTTTCGGTTTGCCGCTGGGTTTCGGCGGGCCACACGCCGCCTATATGGCCGTGCGCGACGCACTCAAGCGCCAGATGCCTGGCCGCTTGGTTGGCGTAAGCGTGGACGCCCATGGCAACCCGGGGCTGCGCTTGGCACTGCAGACCCGCGAGCAGCACATCCGGCGCGAAAAGGCAACGAGCAATATTTGCACCGCCCAGGTTCTCCCGGCGGTGCTAGCCAGCATGTACGCGGTCTATCACGGCCCACAGGGGCTGCGTCGCATCGGCCAACGCGTCCATGCCTTCACGATCATTCTGGCTGAGGCGCTCAAGCACCAGGGGTGGAAGCTGCAACACGAAGCGTTTTTCGACACCCTTACCGTGCTTACCGGTGCGCACACGCAAGCCGTCCACGCAGCAGCACATGCGGCGGGGATCAACCTGCGCCGTGCCGGTGCGGACCGGGTCGGCGTGACCCTGGATGAAACCGTGACGCGCGAAGATGTGCTTGCGCTGGTCGGCGCTTTCGGCGGTGCGCGCGGCTTGCAGCCGCCAGCCGAGAACTTGTTTGACCCTTATGCCAAGGGCGTGGCCACGCGATACCCGGCGGAGCTCGCCCGCAGCACGGCCTATTTGACGCATCCGGTATTTAACCGCTATCACAGCGAGACCGAGATGCTTCGTTATTTGCGTCATTTGGCCGACAAGGACATTGCCCTGGATCGGGCGATGATTCCCTTGGGGTCGTGCACGATGAAGCTAAATGCCACGAGCGAGATGATTCCCATCACCTGGCCGGAGTTCGCGGCCATTCATCCTTTCGCGCCAGCTGAGCAGACTCGTGGCTATGCACGACTGGCTGCCGACTTGGAGCAATGGCTGGCCCAGGCCACTGGGTACGATGCGGTAAGCCTGCAGCCCAACGCGGGCTCGCAGGGGGAGTACGCGGGGCTGCTCGCGATCCACGCGTGGCATGAAAGCCGGGGCGACACCGGCCGTACTGTTTGCCTGATTCCTTCCTCGGCGCATGGCACCAACCCGGCGTCCGCGCAAATGGCAGGCATGCAGGTGGTGGTGGTGGCATGCGATGCGAGCGGCAGTGTGGATCTGGATGATTTGCGGGCCAAGGCGCAACAGCATGCGGAACGGCTTGCGGCCTGCATGATCACCTACCCATCCACGCATGGCGTGTTTGAGCCGCGGGTGCGGGAAATCTGCGACATCGTTCATGAGTTCGGCGGCCAGGTGTATGTGGATGGGGCCAACATGAACGCCATGGTGGGTTTGGCCAGTCCGCCCGAGTTCGGGGCCGATGTGTCGCACCTGAACCTCCACAAGACCTTCTGCATTCCGCATGGCGGAGGCGGGCCCGGGGTGGGCCCGGTTGCAGTGCGCTCGCATTTAGCCCCTTTCCTGCCAGGGCATTCCGCGAGCGGTGATGTGGGAAAGGCCGTGGGGGCCGTCAGCGGTGCTGCACTCGGTAATGCCTCGGTGCTACCCATTACCTGGATGTATATCCGCATGATGGGCGCTGGGGGCCTGACCGCGGCCAGCGCGGTGTCCATCCTCAACGCGAATTACATGGCTCACCGCCTGGCGCCTCTGTTTCCGGTGCTCTACACGGGCGACAGCGGTTTCGTGGCGCACGAATGTATCTTGGACCTCCGCAACTTGAAGGACAGCAGCGGCATCAGCAATGAGGACGTGGCCAAGCGGCTGATGGACTACGGGTTCCATGCTCCAACCATGAGCTTTCCGGTGCCGGGAACGCTCATGATCGAGCCCACCGAGAGTGAATCGCTCGCTGAACTGGATCGCTTTGTCGACGCTATGGTCGCCATCCGCGCTGAAATTGCACAAATCGAAGAGGGGGCCTGGCCGCGGGACGACAATCCCTTGAAGGGCGCACCGTTTACCGCCGCTTCAGTCCTCAGCGCGGAATGGACACATCCCTATGCGCGCGAGCAGGCCGCCTTTCCCGTGCCCGGTTTGCGCGCGCACAAGTATTGGGCGCCGGTGGGACGCATCGACAACGTCTGGGGCGATCGCAATCTGCAATGCGCCTGCATCCCGGTAAGCGACTATGCGGTGGAGTCGGACGTAAAAGGCGCGTAGCACGCGCTGGGCCTGGGTGAGCAGTCGCGGGCAATCCAGACGCTGACCAGGGCCTTCTCATCGCATGAATCGGAATGCAGGGGCGATGGATGTGATCGTAGGCTTATGGCATGCGTTCTCCAGATTGCCCATCCCCCATGCCTGCCGACGTCTTTGTGTCGCAGATTGCGCTCAAGCGCACACAAGCCGCCATTGAGCGACTGGTTCTTGCCGGGCACGAACTACGGCTGGACGCTTTGGCTTACGCGGTTGGTTTAAGTCCAGGATATTTTCAACGCGAATTCAGTGCGTGCGTGGGATTGAGTCCCAAGCGTTTCGCCCAAGTTCTGGCCAAGGAGCGCCTTCTGCAAGCCTTGCGGGCGGATATGCCGGTGTTGCACGCCGCATTGGAGGCGGGGCTCTCAGGTCCGGGGCGGGCCCACGAACTGCTGATCCACGCCGAAGGCGCGACCCCGGCACAGGCACGACAGGGTGGGAAGGGCATGCGGATTACCACCGGGATGGTCCACACCGAGCTTGGGGTCATGTTCGCAGCATGGACCGGCCTGGGATTCTGCGCATTGGAATTTGCGCGGAGTGGCGGGCCTGATGAAGCACAGGAACTTCAGGCGAGCCTGCAAACGACTTGGCCAAACGCCCTCTGGGCGCGTGACGATGCGATGCTCCAGGCTCGTGTGCGGGGTGCGCTGGACTCGGGAGGTCGCGCCGCCGTGCACGTGCGTGCCAGCCATTTTCGCTTGCGCGTGTGGCAGGCGCTGATGCAATTGCCGCCAAATGCCCTCGTGAGCTACGGGGGCCTCGCGCGCGCTTTGGGTCGGCCCGACTCTGCACGAGCGGTGGCCGGAGCCGTGGCAGCCAATCCCGTGGCCATTTTGATTCCATGCCACCGCGTGATCCGCGAAAGCGGCGAGCTGGCCGGCTATCGCTGGGGTATCGCGCGCAAGGCCATGCTCATTGCGCGTGAGCAAGATGCTGTGAGTTAGCCAAAGTGACACGACGGCGTGCCCGTCGCGAGCGTTGGAGTCGCGCAAGCGTAGTTTGGTCCTTCAAAAGACAACCTGCCACCGCTGTGCGTGTCGACGCTGTCTTTTTCCGGCGCTGAGCGTTACGCTCGCGCAACATGCAGCCGGGAGACCGGCACTCGGGCCCTCAGGACAGACCTGTCTTCTGGAGCCGATGAGTCGGATTTGCCAACCTGCTCAATCGTGTCGACCGCAGACCTCGAGTGCAACGCCGCGAGCCCGTGGCGGGAGCCCTTAGGGATTTGCAAGCAAGGCACTTTGTTGTGGGCTCAAGATCACGATTGGCCCGCAAGGGATCAGTTAACCAGCACGTGCGCTGGGCCGTCCAACATGTGGCCAATCACGGCAGCGTCCATGAAACCCTCGTCGCGAAAAATTTTCAGCACCGCGTCTTTGGCGGCTGCGTCGCAAGTCACGAGAAGGCCACCAGAAGTCTGGGGATCAGTCAGCAGCG
>JABBOE010000030.1:0-14099 GCA_019351955.1 Pseudomonadota bacterium | reverse complement strand
GTCCCCGGTGTGCAACTCCACGTCCTGGCCATAGCTTGCCCAGTTGCGACTCGATGCGCCGGTCACCATGCCTTGGGCAACCAGGTTGCGCACGCCGGCGATCAGTGGCACGTCAGCGGCATTCAGGTGTGCACTCAGTCTGGAGCCGCGGCAGATCTCGAGAAGGTGGCCAAGAAGCCCAAAGCCAGTAACGTCGGTGATCGCGTGCACGCCTGGAAGCTCCGCTAGCAAAGGCCCAGGGGTGTTGAGTTGGGTCGTAATCCGCACCATGCGGTGGTAGGCATCGGCACCCAGCTCGTCCTTTTTCAAGGCGGCGGAGAGCACCCCCACGCCCAAAGGCTTGCCCAGGACCAGGACGTCACCAGTGCGCGCGTCTCGGTTGCGGCGAATGTGTTCGGGACGCGCCAGACCCAGCACAGCGAGCCCGTAGATGGGCTCAACGGAGTCGATGGAATGGCCTCCTGCCACCGGTATGCCCGCGCGTGCGCAGATCTCCTGTCCGCCGCGAAGGATGGCAGCTATGGTCGAAGACGGTAGGACATTAATGGGCATACCCAGAAGGGCCAAGGCCAAAATGGGACGACCGCCCATGGCATATACATCAGAGATGGCATTGGTGGCGGCGATGGCACCAAAGTCGCGCGCATCGTCGACGATTGGCATAAAAAAATCCGTTGTCGCAATCAGGGCTTGCTCACTATTGAGCAAATAGACCGCCGCGTCGTCTGAGGTCTCAATCCCGACGAGCAGTTCCTTGGGGGCTGGAAACAACGGGCTTTGTTGCAGGATCGAACTAAGCACGCCCGGGGCGACCTTGCAACCGCAGCCGCCCCCATGAGAAAGCGAAGTGAGGCGAGGCGCGACGTTGGTACGGTTTTCCTGGGCCATGAAGAAGAAAGGTGCGTTGAATGAAGTGAAGGGGTGAGGGCCGGCGGATTGACGCAACGGCCAAGCGCATGCACACCGGGTGAATGCTCAGGCCGCGATGTCACGCCACGAGTCGCAGTGATCGATGAATCGTTGCAGTGGCGGGGAGAACACCTTGCGCTTGGGATGGATGCGGTAAAGCGTGCGCTCCAGGCTCGGTAAAGGAGTGTCTACGCAAACGAGTCGACCTGTGGTGAGCAAATCCTGCACCACGCGCAACGGCAAGCAGCTAACGCCGAGTTGTTCAGCTACGGCATGCTTGATCGCTTCGGAGTTGCCGAGATGCATGGTCGATCCGAACCGCTGGACGTGCGGCAGCAATAGCGCTTCGACAGTCTCGCGCGTGCCTGATCCGGGTTCGCGCAGGATCCACCGCGCTGCAGCCAGTTGGGCCAACGTGGCGCTCTCCTTGGCCAGTGGGTGGGTGGGAGCGGCCACGACGACCAGTCTGTCGGTCACCCAGGGACAGACCTCAAGTTCATCGTGGTGGCAGGCACCTTCGATAAACCCGATATCCACCTGATAATCGGCCACGGCCTTGATCACGTCCTGGGTGTTGCTGACCTCAAGCTGGAATTCCGCTTGGGGCCACAGTCGCTGATAGGCTCCCAGGACGGCGGGCATGAGGTAGTTGCCGATCGTGGTGCTGGCACTCACCCGCAAGGCTGCGGCCCCGTCGACAAACAGCGTTTCGACTTCTCGGACCTGATCAAGAAGGGCAAGCGCACGCGGTAGCAACAGGCGCCCGCAGTCATTAAGGACCACGCGTTTGCCCACGCGGTCGAACACGCGGGTGCCAAGTTGCAGTTCGAGTTCAGCAAGCGCCGCGCTCACTGCAGACTGCGACAACGAAAGCTGTCTGCCAGCCTCGGTCGTGCTGCCAGCGCGAGCGATGGCGACCATTACATCAAGTTGTCTCAGGGTCAGACGCATTGAAATTTCAAGTTGATTGGCCTCAATTGTCGCTTGTAATCGCTAAAAAGATGGAAATTGAATGGCAGGGTGGGGCCAAACGCCACGTGAAGGGCATGTGGCGACATTAGTGATTCGCCATCGAGTCGCGGTATCGGGAAGAAAAGTCCGTTAAAACAATGACTTGAAAAAACCTGAAATCCTGAGCGGAACTAGGGGTTTTCAAACGAGTCTCATCGCAGGAAGAAGGGCGAGGTACAGAAAGCCAACAGAGTATGTCCTAGACAAAATGTCTTAGTAGTTGACGGTTTCACTCGGGGTTCTGCTAGAATCCTACTGAATTCGTCAAGTATTGAAGGGTGCGTGCCAGCCGATTTGGCGGCTGTGACGGTCATCCGCTTCTACACTTGGAGATCATCATGCGACTGACAACAAAGGGACGATTTGCGGTGACCGCCATGATCGATGTGGCGATGCGCCAGCATCTCGGGCCCGTGACTCTGGCCAGCATCAGCCAGCGCCAGCATATTTCCCTCTCTTACCTGGAACAGCTTTTCGGCAAGCTGCGTCGGCATGAGTTGGTTGAGTCCGTTCGCGGCCCAGGCGGCGGATACAGTTTGGCTCGTAAACCTGAGGAAATCAGCATCGCTGACGTGATTATTGCGGTCGACGAGCCGCTCGACGCCACGCAGTGCGGGGGCAAGGAAAATTGTCACGGCGAGGATGGTGAAGGTCGTTGCATGACGCATGACCTTTGGGCTGCGCTGAACACGCGTATGGTGGAGTTTCTGGATTCTGTCAACCTGAAGACCATGGTCGACCAGAATCTGGCGCAGGGTGTAACCATTGAGGAAGTTGCGGTGGTGCGCAAACCCGTATCACCCATGCCGGCAAGCAAGCCCGTAAAAGTGCGCGCGCCAAATTCCGTGTTCAATCTAGCCCAGAACATGGGGTGAGCGCCTTGGAGGGCAGGGGAGTATCTCCACGCCTTTGCCGCCAATCGGTCCTTCCATGCCACCTCATTCACGAGTCTGAACCATGTCGAGCACTCCGCATTTCCCTATTTACATGGACTACGGCGCAACTACGCCTGTCGATCCGCGCGTCGTCGACGCAATGGTTCCTTGGTTGCGCGAGCACTTCGGCAACCCTGCATCGCGAAGCCATGCGTGGGGGTGGGAGGCTGAAGATGCCGTGGAAAAAGCCCGTGCTCAGGTTGCGGATCTGGTGAACTGTGATCCCAAAGAGTTGGTATGGACTTCAGGCGCCACGGAGTCGATCAACTTGGCGCTTAAAGGTGCAGCACACTTTTACCAAGCTCGAGGCAAGCACATCGTCACGCTAAAAACAGAGCACAAGGCAGTGCTGGACACCTGCCGCGAACTCGAACGCCAGGGTTTTGAGGTCACCTACGTCGACGTGCAGCCTGACGGCATGCTGGACATCGCCAGTTTTGAAGCAGCGCTGCGCCCTGACACCATCCTGGCCTCGGTGCTATTGGTAAACAACGAGGTTGGCGTGATCCAGGATGTTCAGGCGATCGGTGCGATATGCCGGCAGCGCAACATCATCTTTCACGTGGACGCGGCACAGGCGACCGGAAAGGTCACCATCGACCTCAAGAATTGGCCTGTGGACCTGATGAGCTTGGCCTCACACAAAACGTACGGTCCGAAGGGCATTGGCGCGCTGTTCGTGCGCCGCAAACCACGCGTGCGCATTGAGGCACAGATGCATGGTGGCGGCCACGAGCGCGGTATGCGTTCGGGCACATTGCCCACGCACCAGATCGTCGGGATGGGCGAGGCGTATCAGATCGCCAAGCTGGAGATGGGTACTGAGATCGAACGCGTTCGCATGCTGCAAAGGCGCCTTCTCGATGGCATCATGGATATTCAGGAGGTCTATATCAATGGCAACCTCGAGCACCGTGTGCCGCATAACGTGAACGCAAGTTTCAATTTCGTGGAGGGCGAGTCGTTGATCATGGCAATCAAGGGGATTGCCGTGTCCAGCGGTTCGGCCTGTACGTCAGCCAGCCTGGAACCGTCTTACGTGCTGCGGGCCTTGGGACGCAGCGACGAGCTTGCGCATTCGTCGCTGCGTATGACGATTGGCCGCTTTACGACCGCTGAAGACATCGATTTTGCGATCAGCGTCCTCAAGGAGAAAGTGGCCAAGCTGCGCGAGCTCTCGCCCTTGTGGGAGATGCACCAGGACGGCATCGACATCAGCACGATTCAATGGGCGGCGCACTAGAGCCACCATCCAGAGCCACAGCTCAGCGCGGCGCGGAACGCACTTCAGGAGATCATCATGGCCTATAGCGACAAAGTCATTGAGCATTACGAAAATCCCCGCAATGTGGGCTCGTTTTCCAAAGACGACCCAATGGTTGGCACCGGCATGGTCGGCGCCCCAGCGTGCGGCGATGTGATGAAATTGCAGATCAAAGTCAACGCGCAAGGCATCATCGAGGATGCACGCTTCAAGACCTATGGGTGCGGTTCTGCGATTGCCTCATCGTCCCTCGTCACCGAATGGGTCAAAGGCAAAACACTGGATGACGCGCTGCAGATTCGTAATACGCAGATCGCCGAGGAGTTGGCGCTACCTCCGGTGAAGATCCACTGTTCCATCCTCGCGGAAGACGCCATCAAGGCAGCCGTCAAGGATTACCAAATGCGCAGGGCTGAGACAGCGTCCGGTGCTGGCGATTCCGAACCCAAGGCGGCTTGAGCCGTCATTAGATCGAGGAGTCATGGCATGCCCATTACGTTGACCGAGAGCGCAGCAAAGCATGTGACGAACTACCTTGCCCAGCGTGGTAAGGGGGTGGGCGTGCGTCTGGGGGTGAAGACAACCGGATGCTCCGGGCTCGCCTACAAGTTGGAGTACGCAGATGTGGTCAGCCCGGAGGATCAAGTTTTTGAGAGTTACGGGGTTAAGGTCTTGATTGACCCCAAGAGCCTGACTTACCTTGACGGCACGGAACTTGACTTCGTGCGCGAGGGTCTGCAGCAAGGCTTCAAGTTCAATAACCCCAATGAGCGCGATCGTTGCGGTTGTGGCGAATCATTCAGGGTTTGAGCTTGGGTGCCGTTTTAGAAGCTGCTTCGCGCATGTCGTTGAGTCCCAAACATGAGGTGCAGGATCGAGCCGATTTGCGCCAGGATCATTTCAGTCTCTTTGGGCTTCAGGCACGATTCGCGATCGATGTCGAAGCGTTGACCGGCTCGTGGCGGCGCTTGCAGGCGGCGGTGCATCCAGATCGTTTTGCGGGCGCCGGTGCTGCCGAACGACGTCTCGCCATGCAATGGTCGACTCAAGTCAATACGGCCTACCGCACGCTGCTGGATCCGCAGGCACGCGCTGCCTATCTTTGCGAGCTGCGCGGTGTGCCGATTGATGCCGAGCGCAATACCGCCATGCCCGCCGACTTCTTGATGCAGCAACTCCAATGGCGCGAAGAGTTGGACGAGGCACGCTCTGCGGAGGACGCGGGTGCCATGCAGGCGCTGGCGGAGATGGTAGAGCAGGCGCGCGAGCAGGCGTTGTCACGTTTGGCCGCGCTTCTCGACGCAGAGGGCAGCGGCCCGGCAACAGGCCTGCGGCAGGACCAAGCCACACGCGAGGCGGCAACGCTCGTGCGGGTGTTAATGTTTCTGGATAAATTCCGCCAAAGTCTGGCGCCTTTGCAGCCTCGAGCTGCAAGCCAGTCGCTTATATCGGCAACCTGAGTTGCCCATTCAACGCGCTCAGAAAGAGCGCTTTTCGCCGCATGGCTCTTCTCCAAATTTCTGAACCCGGCCAGTCCCCCGATCCGCATCAGAGGCGGGTGGCCATCGGCATTGATCTTGGCACCACGCATTCACTTGTCGCTGTCGTGCGCAGTGGTGTGGCGGAATGTCTACCTGACGAGCAGGGTCGCGTCTTGCTGCCATCGGCTGTGCGCTACCACGCAGAAGGTGTGCCCACGGTTGGCTGGGAGGCGCTGGCAGCAAAAACCGCGGATCCGCAGGGCACAGTCGTATCGGCAAAGCGGCTTATGGGCCGCAGTCTTGCCGATCTTAGCCCGGCCATGCATCTTCCCTATGTTTTCGCCGAGCAGCCAGGGATGGTGGGAATCCAAACGGTCCGTGGGGTAAAGACACCGGTGGACGTTTCGGCCGCTATCCTGCGCGTGCTCAGGCAGCGCGCTGAAGATGCGCTCGGCACTGATATCGTCGGAGCCGTGGTGACGGTGCCCGCGTATTTTGACGACGCGCAGCGTCAAGCAACCAAGGATGCCGCGCGCTTAGCCGGGATCAATGTGCTGCGCCTGATAAATGAGCCGACGGCAGCAGCCGTCGCCTACGGCTTGGATGATGCTGCCGAGGGTGTGTACGCTGTTTACGATCTGGGTGGCGGAACATTCGATATATCGGTTCTGCGCCTCACGCGCGGCGTCTTTGAAGTCATGGCCACCGGTGGCGACACCTTCTTGGGAGGCGATGACTACGACGCGTTGCTGGCAGCCGATATTGCGACGAAGAGTGGCCTGTCAACGCTTGATCCGCATGCGCGTGCGGCACTGCTGAGCGTCGCGCGCAATGCCAAGGAAAAACTCAGTAGCCAGGACACGGTCCACGTCGACGTGGAGCTGCCGTCCGGCGAGCGTGTGGACCAGACCATCACGCGAGAGGATTTCGCGCGGTGTACCCAAGGTTTGACAGAGCGCACGATTGCGCTTTTGCATCGGGTGTTAGATGACGCTCAGGTCAGCCCCCGGGACATTGCGGGGATCGTGCTCGTGGGAGGTTCGACGCGGATGCCAGTGGTGCGCCAGGCCGTGCGCCAATTCTTTGGCCGCGAGCCCATGGTTGACCTCAATCCAGATGAGGTTGTGGCTGTGGGCGCGGCGCGCCAGGCACATGCGTTGGCTGGCAACCACAGCGACGAAGATCCGCTACTGCTTGACGTCATTCCTCTGTCGCTTTGCCTCGAAACAATGGGGGGCTTGGTCGAGCGCATCATTCCCCGCAACACCACGATCCCAACGGCGCGTGCGCAGGAATTCACAACATTCAAGGATGGGCAGACAGCGATGTCCATCCACGTCGTGCAGGGGGAGCGCGAGTTGGTCGCCGATTGCCGGTCGCTTGCGCGCTTTGAACTACGCGGCATTCCACCAATGACGGCGGGCGCAGCACGGATCCTCGTCACGTTTCAGGTCGATGCCGATGGGTTGTTGGAAGTCAGCGCACGCGAGCAAAGCACGGGTGTGCAGGCAAAGGTGGAGGTCAAGCCGAGTTATGGTTTGAGCGATGCGCAGATTGCTGACATGCTGCAAGCGAGCTTTGCGGCGGCGGGTCGCGATGCCGCGCAGCGTGCGCTGCACGAGGAGCAAGTGGATGCCGAACGCTTGCTCGACGCCACCCGCAATGCCATGCGCGCCGACTCCGATTTGCTGGGGGCGGAGGAGCTGAGTCGCATCCATGCGGCGATGGCAAGCCTCGCCCAAGCTTCCCGCGGCGATGACCATCTTGCCATTCGCAGCGCGATCGAACAGCTGGCGCGCGACACCGAGTCTTTCGCTGAGCAGCGCATGAACCGCAGTATCCGCCGCGCTTTAGCCGGGAAAAGCGTTTCCAGCTTGGCGGGTGAGACACACGCGCTTGACCAGGCGGCCCCTAACGAGCCTTAAATCCATGCCCGTGATCACCGTTTTGCCGCACCATGAGTATTGCCCAGAGGGCGCAAGGGTTGAGGCCGAGCGCGGTACCTCTGTGTGCGAGGCGCTGCTCGAGCACGATATTCCAATTGAGCATGCCTGCGAGATGTCGTGCGCCTGCACTACCTGTCATGTGATCGTTCGCGAGGGTTACGCCTCGTTGGGGGAGCCTGATGAGTGTGAGGACGATTTGCTGGACCGCGCTTGGGGTCTGGAGCCGACCTCACGTCTATCGTGTCAGGCCATCCTGAGCGATAAGGACGTCACTATCGAAATTCCCAAGTACTCCATCAATCACGCCAAGGAGTAGGGCGCACAGTGATCTGCACGCGTGCGCGTGGGCGCGGGGGAAATGCCGTTACTCATCGACATCAGCGCGCGTTAGGTACCACGCGTATGGCTGCAAGTCCAGGCTGAATTCCTTAGACGTTGCGACAATCATCGGTTGGCTGGAGTGTTCGCGTTGACGCAGCCCGGCGCGGGTCAAAATCTTCACGGTTTCGGCTGGGCACATGAGCTCCAGCGAGACGCTGCGATGGCCTTGGATCCGTGCCTCCCGCATCAGTGCGCGCAAGAGTATGGGTAGGTTTCGGCCTTCGGGGCCCGCCGCCAGAAGATCACGCACGTGCAACACTCCGCCATCAGATTCACACACCGCATATCCGAGGATTTGGTCTGTTGCAGGTTTGCTCACCACGAAAAACCGGTAGCGGTGCCATGGCTTAGGCGCAAACCGCCACGCCAGAAAAGCACAGTCGCGTATGCCCATGACTTGCCGGTCGTTGCCTGGTCGCGTCGCCCACAAAGCGTTGAAACGAGCATCGGGTTGGTCAACCCAAGCCGCCGAATATGCGCCCGGCTGAAACAGTCGGGGCAGCAGGCCATGGCGTAAGCGCAGCAGCATATCGAGCGCTTGACCTGCCACGACGCGTGTGCCAGCGGGCAGCCAGCGGGGAAGGTAGTCGCGGGTACGCAGCACGCGAACGTAGCGCGACATTCCCCTCAACACCTCATAGCCGGCACGCCTGACAACGGGCAGCGATTTAGGGTTTGGGAATCCATACAGCAGGCCATACTGCCTCAGTCCTAGCTGCAATACGCTGCGTTGAAGGGTCAGAGCTGGAAACAGGGTGCGGTGGTGTGCGTCGACTGCGAAATCTGCCATGAGCCCAGCTTCGACCAGACGCTCGCCGATGCGAAGCTGTCGGCATGCGAGCCCCGTTACGCCGACGGCTCGCGGCTGGCACACGTCACGAAGCAGGAAGATTTCGGCACGGCGCACGGGGTTGCAGCGATAAAACCAGTCGAGTTTGGTGGCACGGCGCTCGGGGTGGCCGAGATTGTCTGACCAGAGACCGACGATCTCCTCGGCCTCCGCATCGAGGCTTGCCGCCTCAACCCGGTAGCGCTCTTGCCCTGGTTGCTCAGGCACAGCTTGAAGCGCTGGCATTTGCCGGCGCGCGCCGGCGGGCCATCAAAACGCGAATGTTATGGTTTGTGTCGCAGACGGTGTCCACCCGGTCGAACGCGAAGTTCTTGCGCAGCAGTTGAAGCATGGCTGCGCCTTGACCTAGGCCAACTTCCATGCCCAACCAGCCGCCTGCGCGAAGCAGTGCTGGGGATTCCCGCATCAGGCGCATCAAGATACCGACGCCGAACGGGCCGCCGTCGAAGGCCAGAGTTGGTTCATAGCCAATGATCTCGGAAGGAAGGGTGTCCACCTTGGCCGTAGAGATGTATGGCGGAGCTGATATCACCATGTCGATGCGCCCATGGTAGTCGCGTGTATCGAACGGCGAAAGGAGGTCTCCATGGTGGAAGCTCACCTGTGGTGACAGGCCCAAAAGCGAGGTGTTGCTGCGTGCGAGCTCCAATGCGTCCAACGAGAGATCGGCCGCATGCACATGGGCGCGCGGGTCTGCGTGCGCCAAGGCGAGGGCGAGGTTGCCCGATCCGCAGCATACGTCGACGATGCGCACGCGGCCATTCATGGCGACAAGCTCCCGTTGACGGGCCAAAGCCGCGATGCCCAGCATCTCCGTTTCTCGCCGGGGGATGAGCGCTTGCGGGCTTGCCAAAAGATCCAAGTTCATGAAGCGCTGACGGCCGGTGATGTACGCCAATGGCATGCCTTGCAAGCGCTGGGTGATCAGCGTGTCCAGGGTTGCCAATTGCTCGGAATTGAGGTTTTGCAGGCTGCGCTCCGTCGCCTGCGCTGCAGACAAGGCGGTTCCTGCTGCAAGATGCCATAGCGCACGCAAGGCCGCATTGGGGGTTTCCTCGGGTTTATCGGGCAGCGCGCGCAGCGCTTGCTCCAACTGCACGTATCGCTCGGCGAAGCGCTTGCGGCTCTGATCTGACAGGTGTGCGCTCTCGGCCTGCGTGAGCATGGATGCTGAGGCACTGATGTTCACGATGAGGAGTGCGTCGCCGCTTTGAGTATGGGCTCAACCAGTTGCGCGGGTAGGTGCAGGTAATGCGTGCTTCGCCGCTTGGCGTCGATGTCCGCGTAGATCTGATCGGCCTGCACGGTAGACAATCCCAGTGCTTGCGCGAGTTGCGCCGCGGGCAGACCTTCGTTGCGTGCCCAAAGCGCCAAATCCATCTGCGCCCAAGGCAGGGCAAAATAAAATTCATCCTGGCCTTGCGGCAAGCTGTAGGTATCCGTAGTGGGCGTGGCGGTGCACACAGACTCGGGCAGGCACAGATGGCGCGCAAGGGCGTAAATTTGGGTCTTGTAAAGGTGCGCGATGGGCTTCAGATCCGCCGCGCCATCGCCATTCTTCACGAAGAAACCCTGGTCGAATTCGAGTCGGTTGGGCGTGCCCAGGACAGCGTAATTGAGCCGGTCGGCATGGTAGTACTCCACCGTCTTGCGCACGCGCTGCTTGAAGTTGGTAGCAGCAACAATTTGAAGGTATTCACGCAGCGGAAGCCGCGCACGCGCCATGACTTCTTTTGGATCTTGGACGACGAGATCAAAGAAATGGACCTTGCCGTCTTGGCTGCTTGCAATGACGATCTTGTTTTTCCAATCAGAGTCATACGCAGGAAACAAGGATCGGATCGCCTCGTCGCGCCGGGCATAACAGCCCAACGCCGTCAACGCCGGTGCAATGTCTTCGGTTTCACAGCGAAGACCGAGGTGGGCGCCTACAGCGGCACCAAGACTTGTGCTCTGGCAATTGGAATCTTGTTCCGGCATCAACAGGCCCAACACCTTATTGGGACCGAGCGCCCGTGCAGCAAGCGCAGCGCACACCGAACTGTCCACCCCACCCGAAAGGCCCAGCACGACGCCGCGCTTGTGCATGCCTGCCAGGGCGCGCCGCATGAAAGCAGTGATGCGTTCGACCTCAAGCTCGCAGTCCAGATCGAATACAGCGGGGCCAAACGCGACCTGGCTCGGCCGCCCGTCGGGTTGAGCGGCAGCTGGCACTGAAGCGACCGCGCGCTTTGCGTCTTGGCACCCACGCTGGGGAAGTTGCCTGGTCATGCTGCAAGCTGTGCTTGGCGTTTACGCCCTACATAGGCGGCAATGGCTTCAAGACTGTCGAGGTTTTCCGGCACCATTTCCGCATCCTGCACCTGTATGCCAAAGCACTCCTCAAGGAACAGGATAAGTTCGAGGATGCCGGTGGAGTCAACGATGTGTAGATCAAGCAGCGAATCCGCATCCGAGAACTGCGCAGAGCCCGAACCCATGATGAAGTTGTCGTCGATATAGCGTCGCACCTGCTCTGTGACGTCGCTCATAGTTGTTTCTCCCTATTGTGAATCATTGCGCCTCGCTTGCCGCAAAGCCTAGCGAAGTCCGATTTTCTTGATTTTTCCGGTGTTCGTGTGTGGCAGGCTATCCACGAATGCCACGCGCTTTGGGACCATGAAGCTCTCCAGGCGCGCGTGGCAATGCTTCAATACGTCGCGCTCGCTGTAGGTGCGGCCAGGTACGAGGACGACGAAGGCTTTCACGGCTTGTCCAAGCAAGGCGTCATCGACCCCCACCACAGCGACTTCAACTATGCCCGGCAATTCATAAAGAACGTTTTCAACCTCGCGCGGGCTAACCTTCTCGCCACGGCTCTTGATGATGTCGTCCCTACGCCCCACAAAATAGAGCCAGCCCTCTGCATCGGTGCGAAAGATGTCACCGGAGTACAGCACGGTCTCGAATGCACTGGGTCCGGGGCGCAGGCGCGCTGCGGTCTCGGTGGGTTTGTTCCAATAGCCACGCATTACATGGCTGCCTCGCACGACCAGTTCCCCGGTGCTGCCATTGGGTAGCCGTGTGCCGGCCTCGCCCACCAGCCATACCTCTTCGTTTGGCATTCCGCGGCCGACACTTGTTGGGCGGATGTCAAGTTGTTCGGGGGGCAGGTAGGTCACCCGTTTGCATTCGGTCAAGCCGTACATTGAGTAAAGGAGTGCTTGCGGAAAGAGTGCGCGAATGCCACGAATCTGTGTTTCGGACAGGGCGGCGGCGGTGTTTGTAATCAGGCGCAGGCGGGAGAGGTCAAAATCAGCCAGGTTGTCAAGCGCCATGAGCAACGCGAACATGGTGGGTACACCGGGGAACACTGTGACTCGCTCGCGCGCCATGGTCTGCAGCACTTGAACAGGGTAAGTGAATGAGCGATCAAGGACCACGGTGGCACCAAGCTTGAAGGCCATGAGGATCTGGTAAAGGCCGTAGTCGAATGCCAGAGGCAGCGCGCAGGCGATGACGTCGCCTTCCCGAAGGCCCAGATACTGGCTGACGGATTCCTGAGCAGACACCATGTTCAGGTGCGTAAGCATCACACCCTTGGGGTGGCCAGTGGATCCAGAGGTGTAAATGATGGCGGCCAGATCCTGGTCGATCGTGTTGCGGTCTGGCGCGGGAAGGGCTTCGCCGGCCGGCAGCGCAGGAGGGTAGCCCAGGAGTTCTGTGCCGTTGAATGTGGATGGCTCTGCAGCACCAACTGTCCAACATGCACGAACGCCGGGTGCGTGGGAAAGGGCATCACGCACGACCGGCGCTAGCGCGGTTTGCGTGATCAGCCCGCTTGCGCCAGCATCGTTCAGCATGTAGGCGAGTTTGTCAGCCTTGGTTAGCGTATTGACGGGCATGAACACGGCGCCAACCTGCAGTACGGCAAAAATGGCCGCAACCATTTCCTCAGAGTTGTCGAGAAACAAGGCGACCCTGTCACCGCGCGACAACCCTTGCTCACGCAAACTGACCATGAGGCCTCCGGCCCGCGCAGAGATATCCGCGTAACTGCTGCGCCGACCTTGGCACACGAGTGCCGTTTTCGCGGGAAGGCGCGCGGTGGTAGCTGAAAAAAAATCGTGGAGCAACACAGGATGGAAGCCAACTGAAAACGTGCACTTCATATTATGCAAATGCGGCTATGACAGCGCGGGCATTTTCTCGTCCCGCGTTTGCGGGATCGACGTGTCCATAAATTGGCTGTGGAGAAGCATTGTTGACAGCACGCCGATGAAGGCCATGTTGTCGGCAAAGCCGATGGCGCGCCCCGCTCGGCATTTGGCGAACAGCTTATCTACCGCCTTGGGGTCGAAATAGCCGGCGTCGCTAATCGCCCTCGAACTCATCAAATCGGCGACATAATCAACGGGCTCACCATTCTCGAAAAAACTCTGACTGTCGGGCGCGCGGTAGGGCTGCTTTGTGCGGGTGCGGATCACCTCGGGAATTAGCCCGCGCATCGCGCGTTTGAGTAACCACTTTTCGGTCAGCCCCATGAGCTTGTAGCGCGGCGGCAAGCGGTTGCCGAAGGCAATGAGTCGGTGGTCGAGGAAGGGAAAACGCCCTTCGACAGAATGAGCCATGGTCATCCGGTCGCCCTGCGAGCACAGAAGGTAGCCACTCATCAGCGTGTGAGCCTCGATGTACTGATCTTGGGCCAGCGGTTGCCAGTGCTGGAAATCCGGCGGAACCTGGGCTGCGATGGCGTGTAGTGCGTTCCAATCTCCCAGTTGGGCGCGCACATCGGGAGCGAGGAATTGCCAAGTGCGCCGCGTTGTGTTCCAGCGGGGTAGGTGGCCAAACCCTGGCTCGTGCAAATGTTCCGCGCCGTCGGCAAAAAAGCGCTGTGCCAGGGCCCGGCTTGCCGCAGGGGAGTGACGCAGGTAGGGATAGAGTCGTTCTAGAAGCGCCCCGCGCCAAGCTGATTGCGGCTTCCTGGCCATAAAGCGGCGGACTCTTGCCTCCTTGAACAGGTCGTAGCCGCCGAACACTTCGTCAGCACCCTCTCCGGTGAGGACCACCTTATAGCCGCTTGCACGGACATGCGCGGCCAGCAGCATCATCGGGACCGGGGCAGAGCGCAGAATGGGCGATTCCGCATGCCAGACCGCTTGCGGCAGGGCTGCGGCAATGGTTGCGGCTGCGGCCATTGAGTATTCTCAACTCATGCCCCGCTTTCCTGCCGGACAGACGCTGCTGATCGATGCCGACGACACGCTGTGGGAGAACAATATCTATTTCGAGCGCGCCATTGCGGCGTTCATCGGCTTCCTGAATCATCACGAGTACTCGCCG
>JABBOE010000179.1 GCA_019351955.1 Pseudomonadota bacterium | reverse complement strand
GGCGATGGATCGGAACAAGCTCATCGCCTGCTTCGATCATTACCTGGCGCTTGAAGGCAAACCCATCACGCGCGCCGTCGCCGAGCAGCGCATGCTGGAAAAGCTCACGCGCAGCCTCACTGAGGACATCGCACCGTTGCTGCCGGCCGGTGTCCGCTTCAACGACGACGATGCGATGCGGGCATTCGAGCGCGTCTGGGCGGAACTGATCACCCTCATCAAGGGGGATGCGTGGAAGCTGACTGACAAAGCGCTAGAAGACCTGCGCGCAAAAAAATATCCTGGCCTATTGAGTCTGTAGGGGAGACACCATGCACTTGGGGAGCCTGACAATTTCGCGTTTCCGCTCTTGCGACAATGTGTCCGTCAGTCTCCGCCCCGACCTGACCGTTCTTGTCGGTGAGAACAATGGCGGCAAGTCCAATGTCGTAGACGCAATCCGGCTGCTCACCTTGCCGCTGAGCGGGCGCCGAGAGCGGTACCCAGAAGACGAAGATGTACGGCGCAACGCGACGGTCCCAAACTTTCAGATTGAAGGTGTCTTCAAGGGACTCGGCGAAACGCTGAAAGGGCTGCTGATCTCGGCAGTTCCAGACCCTACCAAGGATGAGGCGGTCTTCGGTTATCGGTATGAGTCGCGATCCGCACGCTCGCCGCGCGGCAAGGCCATCGTCTGGGCCGGGCGCTTTGACACCAATGAGCCGGAGGCTGGCTCCACCGATCTGATTCGACACGTCTACCTACCACCGCTGCGCGATGCGCATCAGGCGCTTGGCACTGGAAGCGGCGCGCGGGTCATGGCATTGTTGCGCCATTTCCTACCGAAGGATCAAGAGCCGAATTTCCTTGCTGGTGTCAGGCGCACGGACGATAGGCCGGACGTCCTGACGACAATGAACGCGGAGATCGACACCGCCTTGGGAATGCTGACCAATGGGGTCCGTCCGCAAACGGCGGCACTCGACTTCGGTGCAGAAACCCTGCTCGATGTCGCCCGCGATTTGAGGTTTCGCCTGGCCGATACCGGCCTTGTGCCCGAAGACATCCGGGCTTCCGGTCTGGGCTACTCCAATCTGCTCTACATGGCCACGGTCGTCGTCGAACTGGCGAAAGCCAAGGAAGCGGACCTCACGATCTTTCTTGTCGAGGAGCCGGAAGCTCACTTGCATCCGCAGTTGCAAGTGTTAGTGCTCGAATTCCTACTGGAACAGGCTCGCCGATCGGCAGCGCGGGTCATCGAGCCCGGCAAGCCGGAAGGCCGCATCCAGATCGTTGTGACGACCCATTCGCCAAACCTGACGGCATGGGTCTCTCCGCTGCATCTGGTAGTTATGCGCTCGCGTCGCCGCGAAGAGAATGGAGTGACAGTGTCGGAATCGGTCAGCGTACCCATCGCCGAACTCGGCCTTAAACCGAAGACGCTGGACAAGATCAACCGCTATCTGGATGTGACCCGCTCCGCGTTGCTGTTCGGCAACAGAGCTATCCTGGTTGAAGGGATTGCCGAGGCACTACTGTTGCCGGTGCTGGCGCAAAAAATTGTCCTGGTCGACGATGCCGACGGATGGCTCCGGTTCAAAGGAACCGTCGTCGTGCCGATCGAGGGTGTGGACTTCCGCCCCTATGTCGAGGTACTGCTGCGGCCGGTTAGCGGCGCACGCATCGCCGACCGGCTGATCGTGATCACCGACGCCGATCCGACCGTGTTGGGGAATCGGAAGGTCGATCTTGAAAACCTCGCCGCGACCCATGGCGCGCCGCAAGCGCTGACTGTGCTGACCAATCAGCACACGCTGGAACATGAGATTTTCGGAGCGGGTAATGAGGTTTTCTTGAAGAGTGTGTTTCTTCGGCTACACCGCAACTCGCGTCAGGACTGGACGGATCGGATAGAGGGTGTCGCTGCTCAGGAGCGTCCCGACGCGTTCTTGGAGCTGATCGAGACGAAGAAAACCCGTAAGGGCGATTTGGCCCAAGCCATTGCCTCACGCATCGTCGCGGGAGAGCCGTTTTCCGTCCCTGACTACCTTGCCAACGCGATTCGTGGCGCGGCGCAGCCATGACTGGCATCCATGGTCTGACGGCAGAACAGGAAGCATTTGCCACACACATCGGCAGCGCCTTTGTGCATGCTTGTCCCGGTGCGGGAAAGACGCGCATGATCATCGCGCGCCTGGCCAAGATTGCCAACGCGTTGCCGCCGCGGCGTGGTGTGGCAGTTCTCTCCTTCACGAATTCTGCCGTCGATGAGTTTCGAGAGCGCTGCCGGACTGCAGGGCTCGACCCACTCTTGAAGCATCCCAGCTTCGTGGGAACGCTCGATGCCTTTGTCCGACATTTCGTCGTGCTTCCAGGCAGTGCGGCAATCAGCGCGATGCGACCGATCATCCTCGATAGTTGGGACACTCTCGGCATAGAGGTTCGGTTGTCGGGAAAAATGGCCTTCCGAGGTGATGCGGTGAGCCTGGACCTGTTCGACGCGGAGACCAATGTCATTGATCCGGCGAGAATCGGGCACGCCGGACTACGAAACCATGTGCGTCAGTATCAAGCCAGGTATCAACAGACTGCGGCACAACGGCGACGTGGTTTACTGCAGGCTGGCTATCTGAGCGCTAGCGATGCTCGCGTTCTGACGCAGCGGCTGATTCGTGATCCAGTGAATGGCGGTGCACTTGGTCGCGCATTGGCAGCACGTTTCCACGAAGTCATGGTGGACGAAGGCCAGGATTGCAATCCGCTTGATCTGCAGATCCTATCGTGGCTCAGAGAGCACGGCGTGCATGTCGTCTTCGTGTGTGACCCGGACCAGGCAATCTATGAATTCCGTAACGGAAATCCTGCTGGTGTTCAGGCATTCAAGGAGACGTACCCGGTTGAAACGCGTCGAGGGCTGACAGGGAATTTTCGCAGTAGCCCAGCGGTCTGCCGGTTGGCTGCCACGCTCAAAAGCACGGGCCAGATAGATGAGTCCGTCGGTACTACGGCGAATGTCGCACATCCGGTTTTGCTACTTACATATAGCGGCCGAAGTCCGAGTGCGACGATCGGTCGGGCCTTCATGGAGCGGGTTACTGAACTTGGTCTGGATATAGCGGACGCGATCGTCCTGGCACACTCGGGCAAGGTCGCGCAGCGTGCCTCTGGCGGCATGATTTCCAGCGATCCGAACGGAAGCTCGCGGGTTGAATCGCTGGCCCGCAAAGTGGCGGAGTTCTGGTCGCCTGCTGCGACGGCACGATCAAGGGAAGCCGTGGTTCAGACGGTAGAGACGCTGTTGCTGGACCTCATGGGTTTGCGTAAGGCGAACGAGCACCTGTTGCGCACTGTCGAGCGCGTTGGCATAGATCGACGGGCACATCGACGATGTGCGCTGAGTTTCCTCATGAGTCTTCCCAAGGTGTGCGGGAATGACGACGCCGAGCGGCTCGCCTGGATCACCTGTGTGCAGGCGGAGAGTGAGCGACTGAACCTGCCTTTGCCGGCCGGTGTGACCGTTCGCAATTTCTTCCGACGGCCCCCCAAGGGGCAATGGTCGAATCACCTCCAAGTGCAGGTTGAACTCGGGCTGACTTGCGCCAAGATTCATGAGGCAAAGGGGCATGAATACGATGCCGTCTGCGTGGTGATCCCGCCCAACCGCGCGCCAGAAAATCACAGCGAATCCCTCTTTGTATCGTGGACTAACAGAATCGATGCTGAGGCTAAGCGCGTGATCTACGTCGGCGTAACTAGGGCTCGGCACTTCAGCGCGTTGGCAGTTCCAATCGCTTTTGCCGATCGCTGCGCTACGTTGCTGACCGACTGTCAAGTTCCATTCTCCAGAAGGAATCTATGACCGCGAATCTCCATTGCTCTGCTCTTCGCCATCGTCGTGTTGACCTATTTGCATTTGCGAGCCTGAACCGTTTGCTGGAGTTGAGTGAAAGAGATGGCTCGGTGCAAACAACGGTGAGTCTCGAAGGTGTCGGGGCGACGAAGGCCGTTGCAGTACCTATTAGCGTGTGGTGGATAGGGGCGAGGCCAGCGAGAGTAAAACAAATTCAAGGGAGGTCATAACCGATGTTTTTCACTGCCATTCCCCACGAAATGGCGAGCCCCCTGCCGGGTCTCGAACGACGGCATTTTGCTAACCGTCAATTGGGATGACTGGTTCACCCCCAGCGCGTTCTACACGCTGACCTTGCACGACGCGGACGACGTCTGGGGCAAATTAATGTTTTTACCTTGGCGAATACTTGCGGTCCTCGCGAAAATCGCGTTGGCATTGAACGCTGCTCACCAATTCTCGGCCCATGCCACCGGCGCCCCTATGAGGCGCGCCCATGCCTTTGTGCTGGCTTCCTGAATGCCCGGCGCAGCACCGCCCGGCGGCGCCCACCAGGCGTTGGACATCGCCACGATGATCCCTGGTTTCTCCCACAGCGCCTCAAGCCATATCCACGGCTGCACCTGCTCAACACACAGCGCGGCCCAGACGCGATTTCCACCAAGAGTGAAAGCATGCTGCAGCCATGTCGGTCGCAACGTGTCCTCGTTCCAGGGCTGCCAGTCGCCGCCCAGCAGTAGACCCGCCGCCTTGGCTATCGGCATTGCGATAGCCCGGCTATGGGTGACGGCGACGACCGCATCACTTCTTCCTGCTTGAGCTCCGATGAGCCAGATCTCGCCCGGCGGCACGGCCTCGGCGAACTGCTGGCGTGTGCCAGGCAGCCAGTTTTCCAAGACGGCCTCGGGGAAAATCACAACCCTGGCGCCTTTCCCCTGGGCCAGCCCAGCGTCAATGATGGACTGGTTGTTCTGGATGGTGCGGCTGACATTTCCCTTGCTGGGAACAACATGTGTCTGGACGCCAACCCAGCCAGGCGGCGTACACGCCGGCAACGCGCGGACGTTCGCGCCGATTGCCACGACCGCCGCGAACAGCAACATCCAGCAGGGTGCGCCGGCAAACAGGCCGGGCCGCCCCTGGCCAGTCGGCACAGACAGCGCGGAATGCATGGCGAGCATAGAGCCGACGGCCAGCGCGAGGCCGATCCAACCCATGCCAGGAAACAGCACGCCGGCGGCATTGAGGGGCGAGAGCCAGCCGATGACGCCCAGCGGCGGCAACGCCGTGATGGCCAGCGCAATGACCAGGCCGATCCAGTTCGCTACCAGTGTCCACGGCATGGCCAGAGCCACGCTGCATGCGGCCCATGCCAGCAGCCCAACCCCTGCATGTCCGGTTCCCCAGTAACCTGCGACGGCGCCGACGATCGGCCAGCAGCCGGTGGCGTAGTAGGCCAGAGCTGCCGTCAGGCGCTCGACGGGGTTGCGCCCGGTGGCGACGGCCGCCACAAGGAGAATGGAAAGCAGCGGCCCTATTGGACCTGCGCCACCAATGATCCACGTGAGGCCTGGGATGGCGCCAAGGACGATGAGCCATAGCAGGTGCGGCGTGCTGGCCGGGATGGCTGTAGGCCGTCCACCGGCATGGGCACTCATGGCCGCTTGTGTTCTGCTCGATGCGCCGCCCCCGTTGGCTGCACCTGCAGATCCTTCAGCTGCTGAGCCTGCGCAGCATTCGCTGCGGTCAATTCGGCGATTTGACGCGTGTCCTGGATGTACATCCGTGTCCAGAACATGGAGACGAGGAGGCCGATGGCAATCGCTCCAGCGACCCAAGTCCATTTGAATGCCTTGTGCAGAGCATCCTTGACGGAGTCTCCAACGCCGTAGTGCTGTGTCACCTGGGCAGGTGCATGTAGAAACGGCCCCAGGGCCGCGGCGAGCTCTTCGGCGTTGATCTGTGGCGCGGACGCGGTGGCCGGTGGCGTCGACGTCCGTTCCACGATGGTGTTCAAAGAATCTTGCAGACTATTGATCGCTTCACTTATGTCCTTACGGACGTCCTCAAGAGCGGTGTCGACATCCAGCAAACTGCCCCGCAGCAGGGCCAGCACATCGGCTCGACCGATGCCGCGGGCCC
>JABBOE010000178.1 GCA_019351955.1 Pseudomonadota bacterium | reverse complement strand
CGGCTGCGCAACGCCTCGTGGAGCAAGGGCAGGAGCAGGATCGATGCGGTGCTTCGCCAACACCTCGGGCGCCGGCTTGGGCTGGGATGGCACGCTGACAGACTTGGCCTGTTCGCCCGCCTCGCCAACGGCTGGCTCTGCCTGGATGTGGCTCGCGTCAAAATCCACCGCAGCCATGAGCTCAACACCGCCGACGATTTCGCGGTTCGACAGAATCACGGCGTCCGGCCCCAGGTCGTTGCGAATGCGTGCGAGCACTTCGCGTGTGTTGGTTCCGGTGTAGCGTTTGATTTTCACGAATTACGCTCCGAGAGTGGAGATGATCTTGACTTGTTTCTGATCGGGGATCTCGGCATAGGACAGCACCCGCAAGCGTGGTGCCGTGCGGGCCAGAAGCCGGGCGAGAAAGGTGCGCAGAGGTGCGACTGTCAGCAACACAGGGCTTGCGCCCTGTGCCTCCATACGCTGCATGAGTTCACGCGCGCGCTCCATCGTGCGCTGTGCAAGACCGGGCTCGACAGAGCTCTGTGCCGGGTCCGCGCGAAGGCCTGACAGCAGAATCTGCTCCAGTTGCCCGTCAAGGACCGAAGCCGACAGCTCCTGATTCGAGCCTGACAGCATCTGCACGATGAATGGCCCGAGTGCGAGGCGCACCCGAGCGGTGAGTTCGTCGGCGTCCTGCACCTGCGCCGCATTCTCGGCAAGCACCTCCGCGATGGTGCGCATGTCGCGGATCGGGACGCCTTCTATCAACAGGTTCTGTAGCACCTTGCGCAGGCGGTCAGCGCTGATGAGCTTGGGAACCAGGTCTTCAACCAGCTTGGGCGATCGTGTGGACAGATGCGCGAGCAGTCCTTCCACCTCCTCGCGCCCGAGCAACTCCGCTGCGTGGGTCTGCAGGATATGGTGCAGGTGAGTGGCAATCACCGTACTGGGATCAACGACGGTATAACCCAGCTGCATCGCCTGCTCGCGTTGCGCAGGTTGGGTCCACACCGCTGGCAAGCCGAAGGAAGGATCCGTCGTGGGCTGGCCTGCGAGCGGCCCCAGCACTTGGCCTGGGTTAATCGCCATCAACATGTCCGGAATCACTTCGCCTGCGCCCACCTCCACACCCTTGAGGGCGATGCGATAGCCCCCTGGGCGTAGCTCGAGGTTGTCCCGGATGTGCACTGGCGATACGAGAAAACCCAACTCCTGTGCAAATTTCTTGCGCACGCCGCGAATCCGCATGAGGAGCTCGCCGCCCTGGTTGCGATCGACCAGCGCGATGAGGCGATAGCCAACGTCCAGTGACAAAGTGTCGACCGGCTCGATTTGCTCCCAACTGACGTCCTCGGACTCGGCCGGCGCAGCTGGCGGTGGCGCAGCCGCCGCCATGGTGGCATTCATGCGCTCGCGCCTGATGCGAAACCAAAGGATGGCACCGAGAACACCTGCGGCAAACAGGAACGACAGATGCGGCATCCCGGGAACCAGTCCGACAAAGCCGAGAATCCCGGCCGCAATAGCCAGGACGTGCTTATGGCTAAACAACTGGTTGACGAGCTGGCCTCCGACATCCTGGCCGGTGGAGACATTGCTGATGACGATACCAGCAGCAATGGAAATAACAAGCGATGGGATCTGCGCGACGAGAGCGTCGCCGATCGACAACAGGGTGTAATTCTCGGCAGCCTGCGACAGACTCAAGCTGTGCATGAACACACCGATCACGAGGCCGCCAATCAGGTCAATCACCAAAATCAGGATGGCGGCGATCGCATCGCCACGCACAAACTTGCTTGCGCCGTCCATCGCGCCGAAAAAGTCCGCCTCCTGGGCAATCTCGGCGCGGCGCCTGCGCGCCTCGTCCTGATCGATCTGCCCGGCATTCAGGTCGGCATCGATGGCCATTTGCTTGCCCGGCATGGCATCGAGGGTAAATCGCGCACTAACCTCGGCGATTCGCCCGGCACCCTTGGTAATCACCACGAAGTTGATCACCACGAGGATGGCAAAAATGATGATCCCCACCGCGTAGTTGCCGCCGACAACGAAGTTGCCGAAGGACTCAATGACCTGCCCTGCCGCGTCCGTGCCGTTTTGCCCGTGAAGAAGGATCACACGCGCTGCCGCCACGTTGAGCGAAAGACGTAGCAGCGTGGTGAGCAGAATGGCCGTGGGAAACGCAGCGAAGTCAAGCGGCCTTGTGAGGTAGAGGGTCACGAGCAGGATCACCATCGACAACGCTATGTTGAAGGTGAATAGCACGTCCAGCAAAAAGGTCGGCAGTGGCACGACCAACATGGTGAGGATCATCACCACCAGGACAGGAGCGGCCAGCACACGCCAATCCATGCGGCGCAGGGACCGCAGTACGGTGGTGATGCTCAACGATGGGGAGAACGACGTTGCCATGGTCAGTGCACGGGCATGGCTTCAGAGGACGTGTCAATCTCGGCGGGAATCGTCCAGTCATCCGGCAACGCGGCGCTTTGCGGCATCACACGCAATTGGTAAACGTAGGCCAGAAGAAGCGCCACAGCGCTGTACAACGCGGCCGGTATCTCGCGTTCGAGTTCGCCGTACCGGTACAGCGCACGCGCCAGTGGCGGTGCCTCGACCACTGGGACGTGAGCCTGCGCGGCCAACTCGCGGATGCGCAGCGCCACGTGGCCCACACCCATTGCCAGCACCACAGGTGCCCGCTGCAGGCCCTGCTCGTAGGCAAGCGCCACGGCAAAATGTTGCGGGTTGGTGACGACCACGTCGGCCTTGGGCACAGCTTCCATCATGCGCTTGCGAGCGCGCTCTCGCTGCAGGCTGCGAATGCGCTGTTTCATTTGCGGGTTTCCCTCGCTTTCGCGCATCTCATCCTGCACATCCTGACGCGACATTTTCAGCTTGCTGTTGAGCTGAAAGATCTGCCAGGGTACGTCGACTGCCGCGACGAGCATTGTGGCTGCAGCTAACCAGAAGAAGGCCTGCCCGCACAGCATGGCCAGTTGCATGGGCGCTAGACCAGGCTCGACCTGCAGCAATTGCAACAGAGGCCCTCGGTCGTTCCACAAAACCAGAAATGCGATGACCCCGATGACCAGCGCCTTGAGAACGGCCTTGCCCAACTCGCCCAGGCCCGTACGCGAGAACATGCGCTGCACCCCAGTGATCGGATCCAGGCGCGTCCAGTCGGGCGTCAGCGCCTGGATGCTGAACACCCATCCGCCAATCGCCAAGCCGCCGGCGAGGCTAGTGGCAACCGTCAACAAGAGAATAGGCACGAGCACCGCGACGCCGTACAGGCCAACATGGCTGGCCAGCCGCAACATTTGCACAGGGTCGCGCGCCGCCGCAGACGGGATCGAAAGACCGCTGCGCAGCATTGCGCCTCCTTGCTGAAAAACCCAGGCCCCCCCATAGAACACGCTTGCTCCTACGCCAAGCAGCAATAAGGTGGACGTGAGATCGCGCGAGCGCGCCACCTGCCCTTTCTCGCGAGCCTGTTGCTTTCGCTTCTGTGAAGCGGGTAATTCCTTGTCCTGGGCGCCTCCGTCAGCCATGGTGAATACTCATCGCACCGATGCCTGCTGGAGCAGGCGGGTGGAAAGATCGAGGCCGACTTCTACCAGATGGCGTACTACGGTCTGCATCGCGGGCATCAAGAGGTACAAACCGACGAAACCCAACGCAAAGAACAGCGGAAAACCAATAGCGAACAGATTAAGCTGAGGCGCCAATTTGCTCAGGGTCGCCAATCCCAAATTGGCGATGATGAGCACACCCAGCACCGGAGCCGCCAGCGCCAAGCCCAGGCTAAACAGTGCGGAGCCCTCGAGCACCAAACCATGCCACGTCGCCGCCCCCACTCCCAGAGCTGCCCCCACAGGAACCAGGGAAAAACTGCGCGCGAGAACAGCGAGCAGCAGCAAATGCCCGTTTAACGCGAGAAAAAGCAGCATCGCCAAAAGGTTAAGAAAGCTTGCAAGGCTTGTGACTTGTACGCCTTGCACAGGATCAAACAGGGTGGAAAAACCCAGGCCCATCTGCAGTCCGATGACGCTGCCGCCCAGCTGCACGGCAGTGAGGATGAGAGTCATGGATACCCCCACGACACCGCCCACCAGTAACTGCTGCAACACCAGCATCCACGACAGACTGCTGCCCAACTGCACGGGCGGCATGCCAGGCAGTGCTGGCGCCAACGCTAAGGCGATTGCCACAGCCAGGCCCACTCGAACCTGCACAGGAATCTGAGAAGCGCCGAAAACCGGGGCCGTGCTCAGCATGCCGAGCACGCGAAGAAAGGGCCAGAAGAAGGCGCCGATCCAAGTCTCGATCTGGGTGGACGTGAATTCGATCATGAGCCGATGAGGTGCGGAATGCTCTGGAACAACCGGATGGTGAAATCCATCAATACATGCAGCATCCAAGGCCCGGCAAAAACGGCGGCCACTCCGATGGCCAGAAGCTTCGGCACGAAGCTCAGCGTCATTTCGTTGAGTTGGGTGGCCGCCTGGACCAAGCTCACAACCAGGCCGACAAGGAGCGCCGTGCCCAGCAGCGGCAACGCAATGAGCAGCATGACCCACAGCGCCTGCTGGCCAAGGGAAGTGATGGTCTCGGGGGTCATGCCACGGGCCTTAGTGCACGAAGCTCTGAACCAGCGAACCGATCACCAGCTCCCAACCGTTGACCAGCACGAACAGCATCAGCTTGAGCGGAAACGACACAGTCACGGGCGAAAGCATCATCATTCCCATGGACATGAGCACGGCCGCAACGACCATGTCAATAATCAGAAACGGGATAAACACGATGAAACCAATCTGAAACGCCGTTTTCAGCTCCGACGTGACGAAAGCGGGGATGAGCAGGGTCATCGGCGTGTCAGCTGGCGACACGAGTGGCTTGTTGCCCGAGAGCCTGACAAATAAGGCCAGATCGTCCTGGCGGGTTTGTGAAAGCATGAATGTCTTCAACGGCGCCGAGCCTGCATCAAGTGCCTGCATCATGGAGATCTGGTTATCCATCAACGGCTTGATCGCCACGTCGTTGATTTTGGAGAGCACCGGATTCATGACGAAAAACGTGAGGAACAAGGACAGTCCGATAATCACCTGGCTGGGTGGAACGGTGGTCGTTCCCAACGCCTGCTTAAGCAGGGACATGACAATCACGATCCGTGTAAATGCGGTCATCATCAATAGCATGGCCGGCAGAAATACGAGCACGGTCATGAACAGCAAAGTCTGCAAGCTCAGCGTGTATTCCGTCGCACCGCCTGGCACTGGCGTAGCCGTGAACGCAGGCAGCCCTTGCGCGTGCGCCCACGCAGGAACGTACAGCGTGAACAGGATCAATGCTTGACTGAGCTTGCGGAAGGGCGGGTTCATGGACTTCGGTCTTGAGGCATGCCGCGAGTTACAGACTTGCGCAACCAGTCCGAAAAGACCAAGGAGGAATCTGTCTTTCGAACTTCGAGCGCTTGCGGTAACACGTGTAAACAGCGCAAACCTTGGGGGCCGGAGCCCAAAAGCAATTGCTGTTCACCCACCTGTATGAGCAAAAGTCGTTCCCGCGGCGATAGCGCCAAACTCGTGACAACACGCAGCGGAGCATCGGCTCTGGCCAAGCCCGGCTGTACACGCCTAAGTACACGTAAAGCCACGAAAAAAATCAAAAGGACGAGCGCCAACCCGCCCAAGACACGCAGCAATTCAGACCAAGACATAGGATTGGACATGGTCGATGGGCCTCAAAGGTTGACGGAATTTTGACAATGAAAGTGGACAACTGCCAGCAGGTTGACGCTTGACTGATGCCGATTTTTGACTGGATGCGCGACAAGCCCCGTCCTCAGGACGGGGAAGGATAGCGCGGATGCCATAGGCATCCTTGTTCTCTTGAAGTGGCGCCCGATGTGCTGGACATTCAAATGGGCTATCCATTTAGCTCCACAGCCTCGGCAGTCAGAATGATGGCCGGTGCT
>JABBOE010000177.1 GCA_019351955.1 Pseudomonadota bacterium | reverse complement strand
GTAAGACACCACAGGCACATTAAAGTTCACGGATAAATCGTGCCGTGTCTATAGGTAACGGTGCATGTCGGGAAGGAGCCCGATTGCGCCGCCTACCGAGAGTAACGACCACAGCAGGAAATGGCCGAACAAGCCGGGAAGCGCAACCAGATTGGGGGCAAACGCCTGATGACCGTAAACGTTCATCAGCTTGTCTGGGAGGCACCAGAGGCCTGCCTGGTGTGGTTCGGCAAATCGCGACGTGCTGAGCGATTGCATTTCGGCGCATCCGTGTGTTGATTGCGCTTTGACATACGGCGCTCCATTTCTAGCGCCATTCCGGAGGTCGCGCTGAACGGGCCAGCTCGACCTCGACCGGGGGCAACGGGTGACGCATGCCGAGCATGCAGACGTGAAGGATGAACGCTCCATGCATGCATCTGGACGTCGACGTGGCGCTCAACGCGATTTAGCCGATCTCCACGCTGATGGCGCGTGCAATGGCGCTGGCCTGTGCCGCAGGACCTGCGAGGGAGCCGGGCTGGACAAAGAAAACAACGCTGCGCGCGCTCGGCGGGGATGGCAGTGCGGCATGGCTGCGCAACCGAGCCGGCTTTCCAGTGGCACGTGCGTGATCGACGGCTCATCGGCTTGAACATATGGACCGAGGCAGAGTCGCTAAGGCTTGCGCGGTGAGTGCCGGGTCTGACGCCATGAAGATGTGGAAAGTACAGATCAGCCTTCGATCATCGACGCCGATAGCGCGCCCGGAATACGGCAGCCGGACCAAGTGCCAGCATGACCGTGAGCAGTTGCCAGTGCATCAATCCCACGCCGATGAAGGCCGTTGCGGCCCACAGCGGCGCCGCCCGCGCAGTGCGCAGCACTGGGGTAAGCCGCAGCGCCATTGCGATGACCAGCCCCGCCGTGACCAGTTCCATGCCGCGCAAGGCGTCATGCAGCACTGGAAGGCTCGCCCAAGTCGAATAGCCGACAGCGATAAGAAGCACGATCGACACAGGCGCAGCCAGCATTCCAGCCAAGGCCGCGATCGCTCCCTTCCAGCCGAAGCTGCGCTGGCCGATCATCAAGGCCAAATTGATCAGATTGGGCCCTGGGAGTACCTGGCTGATGGACAGCAGATTGACAAATTCATCGCGGCTCAACCACTGCTTATCGTCCACCAGCGCGCGTTGGGCAAAAGGCAGTACCCCACCAAATCCCGAGAGCGTCAACCGGTTGAACGACCAGAAAAGCTCGCGCAGATCACGGGGGGCAGGACGGTCCGCGGCCGAGAAGACGTGTTGGTGCATGGGTGAGGATTTGGTGGGTGATCGTGCGATGCGACAACTAGCCGCGCATTCAAGCCCGATCAACATGCGTCGCTTCCACGATACGGAGATCTTGTTCCGTAATATGAAAAGTAGATGCTGCTATGCAATGTCTTCTTCTTCAGAATGATGATTTATCTTTTCATGATAAGAAAACGATAACGTATCTCATTGATTCAACAAGAAATAAAAATTAGTCTTCTATAAGATACAACACATTGCTGCAGTGCACATATGAGATAAGCTTTGGCTGTCCTTAGCACCTTCTCATGGAGATCCTCTCATGGCAACCCGCGAACAGCAAGTACAGCAGCTTCAACACGATTGGACCCACAACGCCCGCTGGGCTGGCATACAGCGCGGCTACACCGCGAGCGATGTGGTCAAACTGCGAGGCTCCGTCATGGTGGATCACACGCTGGCCAAGCGCGGTGCAGATCGCTTGTGGAAGGACATGCACGGGGAACCCTTCGTTAACGCGCTGGGTGCCCTCACCGGCAATCAGGCGATGCAACAGGTGAAGGCCGGCCTGAAGGCCATCTATTTGTCGGGCTGGCAGGTCGCGGGTGACGCGAACCTGGCAGGGGAGATGTACCCAGATCAGTCGTTGTATCCGGCCAATTCAGTTCCGAGCGTCGTCAAAAGGATCAACAACACGCTAACCCGCGCTGATCAGATTCAATGGATGGAAGGCAAGAATCCGGGCGACAACGACTATATCGACTATTTTGCCCCAATTGTGGCCGACGCCGAAGCGGGCTTCGGGGGCGTGCTTAATGCTTTTGAGCTGATGAAGGCCATGATTGAGGCGGGTGCGGCTGGCGTGCATTTTGAAGATCAGTTGGCATCGGTGAAAAAATGCGGCCACATGGGCGGCAAGGTTCTCGTGCCCACGCGCGAGGCCGTGGCGAAGCTTACTGCGGCGCGCCTTGCGGCCGACGTGATGGGCGTGCCTACCGTGCTTGTCGCCCGCACCGACGCCGAGGCCGCCGACTTGCTGACTGCCGACGTCGATGACAACGATAAGCCGTTCTGCACTGGCGAGCGAACCATTGAGGGTTTTTATCGCACCAAGCCCGGCTTGCAGCAGGCCATCTCGCGCGGCTTGGCTTACGCACCGTATGCTGACCTCGTGTGGTGTGAAACCGGAAAGCCGGATTTGGCCTACGCCAAGGCATTTGCGGAAGCCATCCATGCGAAGTTCCCTGGCAAGATGTTGGCCTATAACTGTTCGCCGTCATTCAACTGGAAAAAGAACCTCGATGACGCAACCATCGCGAAGTTCCAAAAGGAGCTGGGCGCGATGGGCTACAAGTTCCAGTTCATCACATTGGCGGGTTTCCACGCGCTCAATTATTCGATGTTCGAGCTGGCGCACGGTTACGCGCGTAACCAGATGAGCGCCTTCGTCGAACTGCAGGAAAAGGAATTTTCGGCAGCTGACAGGGGCTTTACAGCTGTCAAACACCAGCGTGAGGTCGGTACCGGCTATTTCGACGCGGTCACCACGACGATCGAGAACGAAGCATCGACCGCAGCGCTCAAGGGTTCGACAGAAGACGAACAGTTCTTCGAGAAGAAGGTGGCCTGAATCGCCGCAGGCAGGGCCATCCCGATCAAGAGGTGAGGAGACGCACCCGGCCGGGCCCGCAAAGGCCCGGCTTTTTTGCGCCATGGGTTTATTTGTTGGCGTGGCGCATGATGCGCGCCTTTTCGCGCTGCCAGTCCCGTTTGGCCTCGGTGTCGCGCTTGTCGTGCAGCTTCTTGCCGCGACCGAGGGCGAAATCGACCTTGATGCGCGCCCCCTTATAGTGCAGGTTCAGCGGCACCAGCGTGTAGCCGCGTTGTTCCACCTTGCCGATCAAGCGGCGAATCTCGTCCTTGTGTAGCAGCAACTTGCGGCTTCTGCTTGCGTCTGGGCGGACGTGCGTGGACGCGCTTTGCAACGCCGTGACGTTCATGCCGACGAGGAACAGTTCACCATCGCGGATGAGCACGTACCCGTCGAGCAACTGCGCCCTGCCTGCTCGAATCGCCTTCACCTCCCAGCCTTCCAGCACGATGCCTGCCTCAAATCGGTCTTCGAGGAAATAGTTGAAGGCGGCCTTCCGGTTTTCGGCGATGCTCATGATGGTGCCAGATGGGGTCTGGCTGGTTTTTTACAATCATCTATTTTAAGAAGACCATCCCATGGCCGTCGTCCGCAGGTCCGTCCTTATTTGGTATAGCGCAAATCAGATGTATGGACTGGTGACCGACGTCGCCTCGTATCCTCAGTTCCTGCCGTGGTGCGGGGGCGCAGATGTTCATGAGTCCACGCCTCAGCATATGCGCGCGACCATCCGTATTGACTTTAAAGGCGTCAAACAGAGTTTCACCACCGAAAACACGCAGATACCTGGGCGTGAGATCCATTTGCGTCTTGTTGAGGGGCCATTTTCGGACCTGCAGGGCCATTGGCATTTCACTCCACTTGAAGAAGACAAGGCCTGCAAGATTGACTTCGAGCTTGACTACCATTTCTCAAGCAAACTGGTGGAGGCCGTGATTGGTCCCGTGTTCGGCCATATAGCAAAGACATTTGTCGAGGCCTTTGTGCAGCGTGCGGAGCGCGTGTATGGGTAACCTGAATCAGGGTCCGCCCAGCGTACACGAGGGGTGGATCGACGTGCAGGTTTTTTGGGCGCCAGCGCAGGGAGCGGCCCAACTGCACAGCGTGCGCTTGCCAGCGGGAGCAAACTTGGCTGATGCCGTGGTTGCCAGTGGCCTCGATGTGGCCCTACCCAACGCGAGTTGGCGCGAGCCTGGTGGTGAGCTTCGCTTGGCGGTACACGGTGTATTGAGGCAAGCGGATGCCATCCTTCGCGGGGGCGAGCGCATTGACATTACGCGCGCGCTGAAGGTGGACCCGAAAGAAGCTCGGCGCCAGCGCGCGCATACGTCAGGACGGGCAGTGGTACGTGGTGCAGCGCGGCGCGGCTGAGCGCTCGAATCAGAGCTGCGCCGGAGGTAGGACGTCCGCAGGATCGCGCAGGAGCCAAATGCGGAGCATCAATCCTCCCCCTTTGGCGTTGCTGATCTCCAGTCGCCCGCCCATGCGGGCGATGGTTTTGTCCACGATAGCCAGCCCCAGACCCGTGCCCTTGGCCGCCGTGCGTGCCTCATCACCACGAAAAAATGGCTGGGTGAGAAGTGGCAGTTGGTCGGCGGGCACACCCGGCCCATGATCGCGCACGCTCAAACATATTTCAGACCCGCGCTTTGCGAATCCAATGTCCAATTCCACACGCCCGGTACCGGGCGATCGACCGTAGCGCCGGGCATTCTCGATGAGATTAACGACGATCCGCTGCAATTCCAGTGGATCGCCCAGTGCAGCGGCTTCCGCACTTCGGGGCATGCGGATCGTCATGTCAGCCACCTTGGTTGAGTCGTCCACAATCTTGGCAACCAACTCGGGCAGCTGCACGCGCTCGCGCGTCGGGCTTGCGGCGCGTGCATATTCCATGAACTTGCTGATGATGGAGTCAGCTTGCTCAATGTCCGCGATGATGTCGTGCTGCGCTTGCGCATCTGGCACGCTGAGTTCAGCTTCGAGGCGCAGCCTGGCAAGGGGCGTGCGAATGTCATGTGAAATGCCGGCCAGCATCAGCGCCCGGTCTTGTTCGATTTCTTGCAAGGCTCGGGCCATGCGGTTGAAACCCCGGTTGACCTCGCGGATTTCCTGTGTGCCCGACGTTTCGTCAAGCTGGTGCGAGAAGTTGCCTTCGCGCACCAGGGCAGTGGCTATGCTCAGATCACGCAATGGGCGATTGACAAAACTGGCAATGATGGCCGCGCCAATCAGCGCAAGTAATGTGGCCAGCACGCCCCAGATGATCCAAGCCTCGCCCAGCGTAGTGTCAATACGCGAGCGGTCAAGCAGAAGCCAATAATCGTCGCCGTCGATGCGAAAGCCAATCCACAGGCCCGGCCGCCCGTTCACGACATCGGCGAAATCAAGCTTCTCTCGCAGGCGCCGATCCACCGATTGGGCCAGCCGGCGCGTGAACGCTGTGTAGGCCATCGGGGTCCATTGATCGGCGGATTGGCGCGGATAAATGTAAATATCCTCCCGCTTGACCAGTTCGTCCAGCAGGGCCGTGCGGTACTCGGGGGCCGAGTGGACCAATGCGATACGGGTCAGATCGATCAAGCTCGTGATCTGGCGCGATGTCTGCTCAACCTGCGGTCCCAGCTGCAACACGCGAAAGCTCTGGAACCAGACCGCCAGGCTGGCTGAAACCAGCAACACGATAAGAAAGAAGGTCCGCCAGTACAGCCGACCCGACAGGCCACCGAAGACGCGCCGCGCTAAGCTGAGCCGTGGCGTGGTCTGGGTTGCCTGAGCGGTTGAAGAGGACGTGATATCCACCACGCGGTTCAATACCGGACCTCAAACGTCCTTTGTGTCGGGCACAAACACATAGCCCACTCCCCAGACCGTTTGGATGTAGCGGGGATGAGCGGGGTCAACCTCGACGATTTTTCGCAAGCGCGAGATTGCGACATCCAAGCTGCGGTCGAACGCTTCGTAGTCGCGCCCGCGCGCCAGTTCGGCCAAACGGTCGCGCGAGAGAGGTTGCCTCGGATGGCGGACAAGGGCTTTAAGCATTGCGAACTCGCCGG
>JABBOE010000176.1 GCA_019351955.1 Pseudomonadota bacterium | reverse complement strand
CCGGGCTACTTCCTTGCTTCGGGTTGGATGCTGCTGGCCGCGCCGATCGGTCCGCTTACCGGCAATCCAGGCGCCTTGCGCTTCGCGCAAGGCCTTCTAGGCCCCGCCGGCATCGTGCTCACGCTTGCTCTCAAGGCGCTGCCCTTTGTCTTTCTCGCGGTGCAAGCCAGCTTGCTCAACACGTCTGCGGGACCGCTCGAAGCGGCGCGTGTGCTCGGCCTTTCGCGTCGGCGACGCCTCGGGATCGCAGCAGTCATGCTGGTCCCGGCGCTGGTTTCCGGGTTCACGGCTGCCTTTGCCGAATCGGCCAGCGACTTTGCCGTGGCGGCAACGCTGGGCGCAGGCAGCGGTTTCACCCTGGCGACTTACGCGATCGAGCAAGCCGTCAACGCCATGCCCCTGAATTTCCCACTGGCCGCAGCGAGTTCGTGGCTTTTGGTGGCTCTATTGCTACCCGCTTTGATCCTGCAGGGCTGGGCTGGGCGCGGGTCCACGGCCCGGCGCAGTCTGGGTGCCAAACATCGTCCAGCGGCCCCTGCGCGTCTCGACTCTTCAACGGCAGTCATGCACGCCATCGCGGTCGCGCTGCTTGCGTTACTGGCCCTTGGCATACCGCTGTTCGCAGCCGGCGATCTGGCGCTTGGTGGAACGGGGCCAGCCGACATCAGGACCGAGCTTGCTGCCGTGCTTCCGGCCTTCGCCTATTCACTCGAGCTCGCCGTGCTGGCCGCCAGTGTCACGGTGCTGCTGGCATGGCTCATCGCGGCCTTGACGGCCTCCAACAGCCGCGGCGCACGCCTACTTGATCTGGCGATGCTGGCCGTGATGGCGCTGCCGGGAATCGTGCTGGCTGCCAGTTATGTGCAAACCTATAACCAACCCTGGACACCGCTGTACGGAGGCAGCGCGCTTCTCGCCATGGCCTATGTCGCGCTGGCGCTTCCAGCATCGAGCCGGGTACTTTTGGGGCCGGTGGCCCAACTGCATCGCAGCTTGTCCGACGCTGGGCGTGTGCATGGGCTGTCGCGCCTGCAAACCTTGCTGGCAATCGATCTACCCCTGCTCGCGCGCCCCCTGTTTGCCGCGTGGCTGCTCGCCGCTCTGCACATCGCATTCGAGCTTCCAGCTTCTGAACTTCTCTACCCGGCCGGCCACCCGCCGCTTGCCGTGGCGCTGCTCGACGCCGCAAACGGCTTTCAGTTGCATCAGCAGGCCCGGGTGCAACTGCTGGGAATGGGATTGCTGATGGGCTTTGCAACCATCGCCAGGCTGGGCTTCGGGCGCTTTGCGGCGCTGCGCACGGCACCACGGCTGGCCTTTCATCCGGACTCCACCAAACCATGACCCTGCTTCACGTCGAAAACGCCCACAAGCGCTTTGGCAGACACCAGGCCCTGGCCGGGGTTGACCTGCGTGTGGAACACGGGGAAATCGTCTGCCTGCTCGGGGCATCCGGATCGGGCAAAACCACCTTGCTACGCGTGGTCGCCGGCCTGGAAACGCTTGACGCCGGACGCATCTCCCTTGCTGGAACAGTCGCGGACGACGCCGGATCACCGACGCTCCCGCCTGAGCGCCGCCATCTCGGCATGGTGTTCCAGGACTACGCACTTTGGCCCCATCTCAGTGCATTGGACAACGTGGCTTTGCCGCTGCGCTCGCGCCGACAGCGCGATGCAGCCAAGCAGGCGCAGGCCATGCTGGAGCGCGTGGGCCTGGCCGCACAAGCGCAACGCCGCCCGCACGAGCTCTCGGGTGGGCAACAGCAGCGCGTGGCGCTAGCGCGCGCTTTGGCGGTGCGACCCCGGCTGTTGCTCTGTGACGAACCGCTGTCGAACCTGGATGCGAGCTTGCGTGAGGAGCTGCGTGAACTTATCGCCGAGGTCATCCGCGAGCATGGCTTGTCTGCCCTCTACATCACCCATGACCAGCGTGAAGCCTTCGCCCTCGGGCACCGCGTCGGCGTGATGCAGGCCGGAAGCTTGCTTCAAGTCGGCACCGCTGCGGAACTGTGGCAACGTCCGGCGACCGAGGCGGTCGCGCGCTTCACGCATGCTTTCGGGCCTTGGCCGGCGCGAGTCGATGGGGGTTGGCTACATGCGCCTTGGGGCACGAGCCTCCTTCCCTCGACGGCAACACGGCCCCCTGAGGGTCCCGTGCATGTCTACCTGCGCGAGTCGGCGCTGGGTTTCGGCCGCGACTTCCCCGACAGCCTACCTGTCCAAGCCAACGCGCTCGGCGATCTTCCCACGGGGCAAGGCGTCGAAATGCGATGTGCCATGCACGGCGTGACGGTGCGCCTGCATGCAGGCGCAGCGCCCCCCGCCGGAGTTTCCGTGCTGCTCAATGTTGATCCGAGCCAAGCCCTCGTCTATCCTCAAAATCAAATGGAGTCTCTTGCTGCATGAATGCTATTCAATGGGGCGGCATGACCGCCGTCTTTCTTGCCTCAGCCGTCGAGTGGGTGGAAGCCTTCACCATCGTGCTCGCCGTGTCCCTGACCATCGGCTGGGCACGCACCGCTGGCGCCGCCGCCACCGCGTTGGCGTTGGTCGCTGTGCTCGTTGCCGTCACTGGTGCCGGGCTGAATGTGGTGCGTGCCGATATTGACACCATCCGCGCGGCCATCGGCATCTTCTTGCTCCTTTTCGGCTTGCGCTGGTACGTCAAGGCGGTTCGCCGCTACGCCGGCCGCACGAAGCTGCACGACGAGGCCCAGGAGTTCGCTGAGACGCGTCGGAAGATCGACCACGCCGAAGCCCGCGTGGCTTGGGCTGTGGCTTTCAAGGGCGTGCTACTTGAGGGCCTGGAGGTCTGGCTTCTCGTGGTGGCGCTGGGTCGCTCGATCAGTTATGGGCAGGCGACGGCGAGTGCCCTGGCGGCACTGCTGGTGGTGATCTTCGCGGGCATGGCCTTGCGCGCGCCGCTGACAAAAGTGCCGGAAAATACCCTCAAATTCACCGTCGCTTGCGCCTTGCTGTCCTTTGGCACGTTTTGGAGCCTGGGCGGGCTACTCGGCGAAGCCCATGTCTGGCCACTGGGCGATGCCACGCTGCTGCCGTTGTTCGCCGTCTACGCCATGGCCGGCCGCATGTCGGCCTTCAAGCTGCGCATGCCTGCAGCGCAGCCGCAAGGAGCGCGCGCATGAAGAAGATCGTTCAGCTCGTCTTTGGCGATGCGCGCAATGTCGCCTCGGTCCTCATCGCTCTTGCATTAGGCTGGGCTTGCGCGAAGTGGGCGCCTGCGGCCAGCGGCTGGGTGTTGGTGGCCACGCTGATCGCCTCTGCGTTCTGGCAAGCGATCTGAGCCTTCCGGGCGCGTTGCCTTTGCGTCCCGACACGTGCTGGCACGCGCCCCCGTGCAAGCGCGCCGACCGTGCCTGAACGCTCGGGGATCGTCGGCCGCCCCGTCGCGATGGCGGAGACGATTCCCAGCGTTTCCAGCAGACAAGCTTTATCCGACGCTGGCCGGCTCGCAATGGTGGCGCGCACAACATCACTCGTCCGCAAGCTCACTGTGACCTCGTCATGCAGCCTTTGGTCCGTTGCGCGGCCCCGGCACGCGTCGAGCCCCCCGAGCCTGCGCGACCGGGTCGCCACGCCACGCCGCTGCCTCAGACGAATGCCACACTTCGGGCATGGCTCCTGAGATCCGGGCTGATGTCTGGCCGCTGTGACCAACGAGCAGCGGCGATCGGATCGCCGAGCCCAGTCAATGCGACATGAACACCGGCACCGTCATCGCCAACAGGATCGAGCGCGTCACGCCGCCGAGCAACAACTCATGAGCGCGAGAATGACTGTAGCCGCCCATCACAATGAGGTCCGCAGCCATGTCGGTGGCATGCGACAGCAGTAAGTCGGCCACCGAGGCGTCGACCACGGTGGGCGTCATCGTCCGCTCATTGAACGCAATGTCGCCCATGCGCTCGGCGGCGTATGAGGCATTCACCCCATGCAACTTCAGGTAAGCACTGGCCGCAGCCAACGAATCTGCGGCGGGTGCCTGCCCCGCACCATAGGCGCGCAATTGAACGTCCGTCGCGCGCTGCAAGAGTGGCAAGGCGTCCCTCAAGGCGCGCGCACTTTCTCGCCCCGGCCCCCAAGCCACCAGCACGCGCGAGCAACAAGTCTCCGCCAGCGCCTCGGGGCCTGGCACGAACAACACTGGACAGCTTGCACCGATGAGCAGCTGCGAGGCGAAATGCAATGACGGCCAGCCCTCGCCCGCGTCCCAAGGCTGCCCGATCACCAGCAAGTCTGCCGTGCGTGCACGCTCGATCAGCGGCGCAGGGCCACGGTCAATGACGTGATGTTCCGCGCGCAAGCTGGAACCTTGCGCCAGCTCGGACATCCAATCGGCGACAACCGCTTCGCTCGGACGCACGGCGTCCAAAACAGCACCCTGTCCCGCTGCCAGCTTCGCAGCCAGTCCAAAGACGTTGCGCTCCTGGGCCATCTCCCCCAGATACGCCAAGACGCTTCGATAGCAGTTCATTTGGTATCCCTTTTGCGGCGGACCATGGCCAACCCTAGCCCCGGATATCCAAGGTTATGCGATTGCTCATCAAACGGCTTGACCCAGCTCAACCCTTGGCGCCGCGTGGCCCTGATTCTGGTCGCGTCCAGTGCAATACCTCGCCACCCATAGGCGCTCACCCGGGACGATCCGCCAGACGCTCGCACTCGATTGCGCCCGCGCACAGGCATGGGAGGGTCGCAATGCTGACGCGGACTCAACGCTTTAGCGCCCGCGGCAGCGCGAGATCGACCCGAGGAAGAGGACGCATTGTCATTGGATAGTCTTCTAAAGAACGAAAATTGAGCAGTGAACCAACCTCCAACTTGGGCAAGGCTGCGTACCCCACGGACCTGGACGGCCTTGCCGTCAGTGACAACACCCGCCGTCCTCATGATCCATTCAACTGAGAGCCTGCTTGACCGTGCCTAAACATCCAGTCTCCTGGTGTAAAAAACGGATGCGTCAACAATCTGGTGCCGGTAGCGCTAATACGATGGCACCTCGCGTCGCAGGTGACGTCATGGTGTCGTTCATGGCGCGTCACTCTCCTTGAGGTCCTCCCCCACATGCGCGCAATTATCCTCGCACCACTTGTCGCCACTTTCCTCGTGGTTGGCTGCGCATCCACCAAGGTTGAAATTACTGGCTCACAGCTCAAAGAATCACTGTGCCAGCCAGGGAAACCCCCGGTTTCAGCGCTCGTTTACTGGAGCACCAAGTGGCGCCCCGACCAAAAGGAGCCGAAGCTGCGCGAAGCAGCTGCCCAGCGCGGAATCCAAGACTTCCTTAGCCGCTTGGGCTGCCTCTCGGTCGTGGGCGTCAATCGCCTGGCACCCGAGCAGGCGCTTGCGTCAAACGATGACCTCATCCGGTTGGCATCAAGCGTCAATCCAAGGCCAGAGCGAGTTCTACTCATCGTGGTGCGAGAGCTGGGCCCAAGGCTCCTCGTCGGACTGCCCGTTGTCGTGGAAGGCGGCACTGAAGTGCTCGTTGATGTGCGTGTTCTCGATGCCAGGACCTCCAAATCATTGGCCAATACGCAAACCCTGTGGCGAAACGGAGGTACGTTCGTGATCAAAGGGGTCAAGACACTCGATCAAGATATGAGTGCAGCCTTGGCCGCCACACTCATGTGAACTCTCCGACCGCTCAAGGCATGGCGTTATCGCGGGGGTTTCCCACTTCAGCGACCCGTGCTGACGGCATTGCGGCAGCGCAGACTGCCCGTGGTCTCCATAGCCGTCACTGCGGATCCTTCCCGCCCGCATTGTTGCTCGCGCAGGCACATCGTGCGCTTGTGCTCGTTATCCCGGTGCTGACGCGGAAGGATCCGATCCACGCTGCGTTGCGCAATCACGCGAAGTGCCTTGGCATCGGCGTTGTCCTGGTGTGCTCAGCGCTGACGGACGAACGCGCCCGGCGCGGGCCCGTTGTCCGTCTGAAGTTGGCTGCCCGCGGCACATTCCCGCGAGGTACATTGAGCCGGCACGATCAGGCACAGCTTGCCTGCGCGCAACGCCTTGTATGTGCTGAACTCC
>JABBOE010000175.1 GCA_019351955.1 Pseudomonadota bacterium | reverse complement strand
GACCGCTGCACGATGCACAAGTCATGCCGTCGATATCCAGCTGCAAGGCACAGGTCGAAGACTCCTGAGCCCCACCACTGGTTTGTGAACCGCCGGACGATGCCGAGGTTGCTGAGGTATTCATGCGATTCTCCACTGCGAAGCGCTCATGCGTGCGGTTCACGCGTGAGCGCTGCCAAAATGGGGCAGACATTGGTTGAGCCATGCCCCGGACACTGCTCCACCAATGCATGCAACCCCGCCTTGAGCTGCTGAAGGTCAGCGATGCGCGCGTCGATCTCCGCGATACGCTCTTGCACAACACCCTTCACTCGCCCCATGTCGGCGCCCGCATCGGCATGAAGGCCAAGCAGTTCGCGAACCTCCGGCAATGAAAACCCCAGCGCTTGGGCGCGACGGATGAAGCGCAGACGCTCAACTGCCGTACTGTCGTACACGCGGTAATTCGAGGCCGTGCGCTGGCTCGGAATGAGCAACCCCATGCGTTCGTAATGCCGCAGCGTTTCTGTTGCGAGCTGGGCCCTGCGAGCAAGCTCCCCAATGGTCAAACCGCCATCAGGGGCCATCGATAGTCGTTTCATGTTACAGATTATAGTTAGCTGTAATGTTGATGCACAAGAAAGCACATCGTCCGGCCTCTTGCGGGTATTGCCGGTTAACGGGCGCGCGACACGAAAAGCCAAGCAGCGCTACCGCAATGTGCGATGAGGCAGACACTTGAGAGCGCGCCGGCCCTTCTTGAACGCTACAGCCCGGCGGCTGTGCGTGCCACGCTCTCGAGATCTGGCTTCGGTTCGCCCGTCCTTTGTGCCAGGCAAAAACGGATGACGCCCTGCGCATCGACGCTGCGCAGCAAGGCCCCGTCCGCCCACAATCGGTGGGCATGGGCGATCGCTTCGCCAAGTGCAAAACCAAGTTGGTGCGCGTCGAGCTGCCGCTTGAACAACACCGGCACCAGGTCGGCTGCCGTGAGCGCCTGCCCTTCGCAGACCTGAAGCACACGCGCCAGGCGCTCGGCATGGTGTTGGCGCAATTGCCGGATACGGGCGTGCGCCCCTGTGAACGGTAGGCCGTGGGAAGGCAGCACGCGCATCGCAGCCGGCAATTGGGCAAAACGGGCCAAGGCGCGCAAATACCTGCCCAGCGCGTCGGCCTCAGGCTCGATCGGAAAAACCGACACATTGGTGGAGATGCGTGGCAAAAGCAAGTCGCCGGCAATCAGAATTTCGCGCGCCTCGCACCACAGCGACGCATGCTCGGGGCTATGGCCGCCACCTTCGATCACCTGCCATTCGCATCCCCCGATGCGCAGCATCTGCCCATGCATCAGGCGCTGAAAATGCAACGGCACCGAAGGCACCATGCGAGCATAGAAATTGCCGCGACCCGCCAGTTCCTGCAAGTGGATGCCGTCAGCTCCGTGCGCGCGGAAGTGCGCCAACATGGACGCCGTGTCGGTTGGTGGCAGGCCCGCCGAAAGTAAGCGGGCGCTCAGGTACTCCCCTTGTGTCATCAGCAGCGGGGCCTCCCAGCGCGCGCACAGCCAGTCCGCCAATCCCACATGATCCGGATGCATGTGGGTGCAGATCACGCGCCGGATTGGCCGCCCCTTCATGCCTGATGTAAACAAATACTCCCACGCTTGACGCGTGGCATCGGTCGTCAGCCCACAGTCCACCACGGTCCAGCCGGTCCCGTCCTCCAGGAGCCACAGGTTGATGTGATCCAGCGCCAGCGGCATGGGCATGCGCAGCCAGTACACACCAGGCGCCACCTCATGCAACTGGCCCGGATCCGGCGGCGCGGTTCCGGCGAAGTAGGCTGGTTCGAAGGCACAAAAACTCATGGGCGATGGCAGATTGGGCACGGCGCGGGGATACTCGCCGAGTCAGAGGCTTTGCAGGCGCCGATCAGGCGCCGATGCCTTCCAGTAATGTGCCGAGCTCATGCAGCACGGCGGCCGCCGTCGGATGGCGCTCGGCGAAGCGCACCGAAATTTCCCGCACACGGTCGGTCAGACCCGATTCAACGCGAGCCACGTCGCCCTCCAACGCACGGCGAATGTCCATGTCAAGGGCAGCCAGGTCGGCTTTGACTTGGTCGTCAAGCGGTGCGCCGGAGTCAAGCGCTGCACGCAGCCGCTCCAAGCTTTCTCGTACGGATTGCTGATCCACGAAATTCCTCACGCTGGGGATGTCTTGCCCGTCATCTTAGACCCGCTCGGTTTAGGGACGCACTGACATCGCGAAGGCGCGCTCATTGCGTGCGTGAATCGCGTGATCGGCACCGCCGCCAACCCGTCAGGGATCGAGAAGACTCGGCGCACGCAATGAAGACCTGCTGTGCCCGACCGTGCCGGCATCTCGCCAGGCGAGAATGCGTCGCCCGTGGCATACTTGGAACCTTCGCAAACGCCTTGGACCCATGGATACGCACACTTGGTTGTTGTATGCCGCCACGGTTGCCGTCATCTCGGCAATTCCAGGTCCCAACATGCTGCTTGTGATGAGCCACGGAGCCCGCCACGGCTGGCGTCGCTCAACGGCGACGATGGCCGGTTGTCTAGCAGCGTTGCTGTTGATGATCTCCATTTCCGCTGCAGGACTTGGCGTGTTTCTCCAAGCGTGGCCGGCGCTGTTCGACACACTGCGCTTGGCTGGCGCGGCCTATCTCGTCTACCTCGGCATCAAAACATGGCGCGCAGCCACGCACGCCCATGCATTTGAAGAAATGACGCCGGACACCAATGCGCCAGTCCATAGCGCGTATCGCCCCATGGCTCTGTTTCGTAACGGCTTTTTGGTCGCCAGCAGCAATCCCAAGGCCATCCTGTTCGCGGCGGCCCTTCTGCCGCAGTTCATGAGCCCCAAGGCACACTGGCTGCCTCAATTCGTGGCGCTCGTCGGCACCTTTGCCGCCATTGAAGTGAGCTGGTACTTCATCTATGCGGGCTTTGGCTCACGCTTAGGCGCGATATTGCGCAGCGCAAAAATCGCACGTGCTTTTCAGCGCATAACCGGCGGCATTTTCGTAAGCTTCGGCATGGCAATGGCTTCACTGCGTCACTGAAACAGTGCTCGCCAGTGTCATCGGCGCCAGCGCCGTAATTCAGCGAAAGAGGAGCCAATCAACGATTGGCATTCTTTTCCTCCCCGGCCAGAGCGCCGAGTTTTCCGGAGCTAACTGATGAGCGAGCAAATCCGCGAAATCTGGCAACGCTTTGACGACCTTGTGGACAAGGCCCAGACGCCGGAAGCAAAGATACTTGTCGAAGCGATCAAGCTGCAGACGCAATTGATCAATCTCAGGCTTGCGGTCCTGGAACACCTGCCAGCGGTTTCGGCACTGAGCAAACCGCGCCCATAGACGGCAAGGACAATTCGCATAGACTTGCATGCTGACGATCGTTCCGTCAGATGTGCCCAATCATGCTCGCAAGTGGGCGGACATGGACTCTGGCCTGTTAACGCTATTTGACTTGGGCGTCTAGCTGCGAGAAGATGCGCGCATGGAAATCACGCCTGCGCAGTTCGCCCAAATCGAGCACTGCTCGCCGACGCAGCGAGGCAATGTCAGCTTGTCAAACCTGGACGTGTTGAATGCGCTCCTGTACGTGGCGGAGCATGGCTGCAAATGGCGCAGTTTGCCCAGGCGGTTCGGCAACTGGCACACGATCTATACGCGGATGAATCGGTAGTCCAAGTCGGGCGTCATGTGACACCCGCAGGCGAGCGCCCGTGGCGGGCACCCAATGACAAGGGCTGCACATGGCAGCCCTTGGTAAGTCTTTGATTGAAGTGGTCGGGGCGATAGGATTCGAACCTACGACCCTCTGCTCCCAAAGCAGTTTCCGTAGTGTTCGCTGGTGTTTTCTGGTGTTTCCAATCGATCTATAACCCCTTGTTTTCGCTTGTATAGTTGTCCGCTTGAGTTCTCTGACGTACCATTGAAGCCGTTTTGTATTGGCAACAAATTGGCAACAGAGGGCGGAAATGGCAACACTCAACAAGCTGACGACGGCAGAGGTCAAGAACGCCAGGGCTCCCCGTGATCGTGATTTGTGGGTGAATGACGGTGGCGGCCTCTGGCTGCACGTCCGCCCCTCGGGTGGCAAGGCTTGGAGACTGCGTTACACCGTTGCCGGCAAGCGCCGCATTCTCGACATCGGCGATGCACTGGTGAAGTCCCTTGCCGATGCACGCGCCGACGCCACCCGGTATCGCGAGCAAATTGACAAGGGCGTCGATCCGATTGAGCAGGACAGGCTCGATAAGGAGGCTGCGCGTGCCGAAGCCGAGCGTCAACGCCAAGAGCATGACGCGCGCCTCACATTCTCTGCAGCGGCGTCCAAGTGGTGCGAGTTCCAGCTATCGGCACGCAAGGACAAGGGCGCAGAAGCGATGCGGGCGCTCAAGAAAGACGTGCTGAACATCCTGGGCGACCGTGAGCTACGGGGCGTCCGCAAGGGTGACCTGATGATGTGCCTCGATACCGTCGTCGCTCGTGGTGCCCGCCGGCAGGCCAACATCTGCTTGCGCGAGTTGCGCCAGTTCTTCAGTTGGTGCGAGACGCGGGATTGGATTGAGCGCGATCCCCTGTTTGGCGTCGACAAGAAGCACGTCGGCGGCGAAGATCAAGAACGCGACCGCGTTTTGAGCCCAGCCGAGATCATTCAATTGCGCGACCAACTGGCCGCATCCAATCTTGAACGCCGCACACAGCTTGCCATCTGGATCATGCTCTCCACGCTATGCCGCGTCGGCGAACTTATCCGCGCGCGCTGGGAATCCATCGATCTTGATGCCCGCACTTGGCTGATTCCAGCCGACGACTCAAAGAACGGCATGCCGCAGTTGGTCTATCTCTCCGAATTTTCGCGCCGGCACTTCGAAGAGTTACGCGCGCTGACGGGCTGGTCAGAATGGGCGTTTCCGGCGTCGCGCCTTACAAAGCAGCACGCGCGCCGCGACCTCATTACCAAGCAGATCTACGACCGCCAGAACAACGCTGCTGGAAGCCATCGTTGCAGGGAGTCACACGCCCTGGACCTGCCCGGCGGCAACTGGACGCCACACGACCTGCGCCGCACCGGTGCCACACTCATGGGCGAAAACGGGGTGCTGTCCGAAATCATCGAACGGTGCCTGAACCACAAGGAGCATCGCAAGGTCGTGCGGACGTACCAGAGGCAAGAACTGGTCGCCGAGCGCCGGCAGGCGTGGCAAATCCTCGGCGAATACCTCGATGAACTCGTCTACGGCAACCCGCGCAAGGTGGTGCAACTGGTCCGCGGGGCGGCCTGATGTGCGCCGTTCAAATGATTTTCACCGCCGCCTGACGGTCTCAGGCAAAGCGGGCAACCCTGGTGCGGGAACACCGGGGCGCCCTAACCACCACTCGCCACTAAGGAGCGAATCATGGCTACACAAGACCTTACCAGCACCACCAGCCACGTCGGCGCCAAGTCCGTAATCATCGACACCGCGCGTCACCTTCATCGGCTGCTTTCGGTCGCGCGCCTGGCACTGGGCGCCGTCGAGTATCGCCACGAATGCGATGGCCGCCTTCAGATCGACGTCGAAGCGCTTCAGGCGGCGATGACCCTGCTGTCGAACCTGTGGGAGGAAATCAACTATGGGAAAGACCAGAAAACCGGCCGTTGGGCAAGCGACATCGTCAACGATGGAATTGGCATGCAGTGGTATCAAATCCGCGCCCTGATCGCCCTTCTGGACCGCCAAGCATGGAAAATTCTCGATGAGAACGCGGCTGTCCCTGACCCATCCGCCATCGATGACATCGAACACGCGATGCAAGTGCTGTGCGCGCTGATCCCCGTGACCACAACGACCTGCTAGAGAGGTAAATCATGGCTGATGTTCATCATATCGACCCACACACGGGAGCTCCCCTTCCCTCGGTAATCGACCTGCGTTTCGATTTCATGGAAATTCGCGCGTTGCTGCGACTGACCCGCGCCGCGCTCGCTGACCGCGACGCCGAGCACGGCGAGATGCCGGAGATCGAGCCGGTGCAGCTCGCGCTGTTAATGATCGAAAGGGATAAAGTCCAGCGCATCAATGCGTCCATCAAATGCGGATCTCCCCTCGACAACGAGCTGGCAATGACGTGGTACAAATTCCGCGCCGTGCTAGTGTCCTGTCCCGGTAATACGCGAACAAAGTCGATGCAGCTTTTCGAGGATC
>JABBOE010000174.1 GCA_019351955.1 Pseudomonadota bacterium | reverse complement strand
CGGTTTACATAGTTGCGTCCTTTGCATAGGGGTCGCTATGGAAAGCTTTCCATAGGGACCCATTTGAGCTGACCGCGAACGGCCGCTTTCGGAGCGATTGGCTCCGGGGCGGATCGGGGTACGTGCCGGTGTCGCGCGATCGCTGGCCCGCATGTCGAACCGCTCTGCCAGGTGTGTGACGGCTGGTGCCTTGGACACCACCCCGATTAGCGGGTCGTCACATTTCGTAGCTCGCTTGATGTCGATACTCAATGATTGATCAAATTGCGAGCGACCTTCGCAGCGCAGCCCAATGCGAGAAGCTCATTCCCCTGATCCCATGGAATGCTGATGCGCACAAGTCATACGTCCGCCGGCGGACGTCACTCATCGACCCGCGCTCTCGAACGCACGGGACCGGTCTTCAGGAACCAGCGGGCATGGTGGTTGGCACTCGCCGCATCTTTGATTGTGGGTTCGATCGGGGTTTTTATCGACCTTGCCGAGGACGTCACGACATCTGACCACATCACGGTGGTGGATTTGCAATGGGCCAATTGGCTGCACTCTCACGCGGTGCCCGCACTGACTCATGTGATGCTGACCGTATCGACGCTCCACGATATGCTGTCGATGAGCATCCTCACCTTGCTGCTGGCGATTTTCCTGGCATGGCGACGCGAGCGGGACTGGCTGCTCGGCCTGATGCTGGTGGTACCCGGCGGGATGCTTCTCAACACGCTTTTCAAATTCGTGTTCGCGCGAGCACGACCGCATTTCACCGATCCGATAGTGATCCTCACGAGCTACAGCTTTCCCAGCGGGCACGTGGCGGGCAGCACGCTCTTCTATGGTTTCGTGGCCGCGTGGCTGATCGGTCACACGTACTCGGCTGCACGACAGATCGCCACGGTCACCGGCGCGCTTCTGATGGTCATTTTGGTGGCAGCTAGTCGCATGTACCTGGGTGCGCATTTCTTCAGCGATGTGCTTGCTGCCTTCTTCGAAGGACTCGCATGGCTGGGGATATGCCTTGTCGGCATTCACCTGATTCGGGGACACAAAGCCACGTCAGCACAGGAGATGCAATGAGTGCGCCGAAGGATATCGTCGTCATCGTCAACAGCGCGTCCGGGTGCGGGCATGGGACCAGCTCGGTAGCAGCGATCAAGGCCGAGTTGCGCGCGGTGGGCCAGATACCCCGCGTAACGTGCGTCGACTCTGATGCCATCGGACAAGCCATCGAACGCGCCATCAAGGATGGAGCCCGACTGATCGTCATCGGTGGCGGTGACGGCACGTTGAGCACGGCGGCCTCGGTGCTGGTGGACACAGAGGTCACACTCGGGGTACTACCGATGGGTACGCTCAACCACTTCGCCAAGGATCAACAGATCCCCCTCGATCTCGCCGGAGCGGTGCGAACTCTTGTCACGGGATGCGTCAAGTCCGTTGACGTGGGTGAGGTCAATGGCCACGTCTTCATCAACAATTCCAGCCTCGGCATCTACCCGAACATCGTGCGTCTTCGCCGGCGACTAGGTTTTGGCAAATGGATTGGTCTGGCCGCGGCCACATGGATGGTGTTGCGCCGCGGATCAACGCTGAGCATCAAGGTGGCTGCAGAAGCCGGAGTTCGACGCTACAGAACGCCCTTCGCGTTCATTGGCAACAACGAATACGCGATGGAAGGCTTTGAGATGGGGACGCGCAAGAGCATGCAGGCAGGGCACTTGTGCATTTACACCTCACGTCTCACGGGCCGCGTTGGTCTGTTCCGGCTCGCCTTCAGGTCGCTGTTCAGATACTTGCAGGCCAACGATGACTTCGACACGATGACTGCCCGCGACTTTGTCATCGAGACCAGACACTCCCAGTTGCGCGTGGCCGTCGATGGCGAAATCGGCATGCAGGATACGCCGCTGCACTATCGCAGCCGCGCCGGCGCGTTGCGCATCATGGTACCGCTCGCCACGAGCGTGGAGGAGCGCTGATGCGTACGCTGCTGCATCTCTCCGACCTGCATTTCGGTCGCATCGACACGAGCTTGCTCGATCCCTTGTGTGCTTTCGCACAAACCCTGCAACCTGATCTCGTTGTGGTTTCCGGTGATCTGACCCAGCGCGCACTCACCGCGCAGTTCGAGCATGCGCGCCACTTCCTCGACGCGCTGCCGCAGCCGCAAATCGTTGTGCCCGGAAATCATGACGTGCCGCTGCACAATGTCATCAGCCGCTTTGCGCGACCGCTCGTCAAATTTCGACGCATCATCAGCCAAGACGTCCTGCCGACCTACGTCGATGAGGAAATCGGCGTCATCGGCATCGATACCTCCCGCTCGCTGACCTTCAAGGGCGGACGCATCAACAAGCGCCAGATCGAGAGCGTTTTCAGCGCCTTTGACGCGATGAGCACGGGATTGATCAAGATCGTGGTAAGCCATCATCCGTTTGACCTGCCGAACACCCGCCATACGCGTGACCTCGTCGGTCGTGCGCCTTTGGCGATGGAAGCCTTTGCGCGCAGCGGCGTTGACCTCCTGCTTGCCGGCCATCTGCACACGAGCCAGGTCGGCAACACCGCGGCGCACTACCCGACCAGGAATTACGCGGCACTCGTCGTGCAGGCAGGGACGGCGACTTCAACCCGTGGCCGCGGAGAGGCGAATTCGTTCAATGTGATACGAATTGACTCGTCAAGCATCGACGTTGAGCGCTTCGAGTGGCAAACTGACGCCAAGATTTTCGAAGCTACCGAGCTAACCCGCTACGGACGCCTTGCGCGAGTTTGGCAACCAGAAAATATCTGATACGCCGGAAAATATCGGCAAAATTGGCAACCATCTCGGATGAAATGATTTCCTGGAGAGCGCAAACCCGACTCGTGCAGGGTTGCTCCCTGGAATGCATGGCGGGGCATGCTTCTATCCGATGGCCAGCAGCGAAAGACCGCGGAGTAAGCTAAAGCAACACGCTTAGCCTGACTACAACGCCGACCCCTCAGCTTTTACCCCGAAATATGCACGAGTAGATTTTTGCCAGGTATTTCAAAGCCAAAACCGTTAAGAACTAAGCTGTTATCCTGTTAAAGCCTCCAACTATCAAGAGACCCAATCAATGGCACTCGATCTGAAAGCACTGTCCCCGAAAGAGCTCCAAGCGCTGATCGCGGGCGCACACGCCCAGATGCAAGAAGCTCACACGAACCAGGTTCGCACTGTTCGCGAGAAGATTGATTCGCTATTGAAGTCTGCGGGCCTGACTATCAATGAGGTCTACCCGACTCGTGGCGGCAAGAAGTCTTCTGGCAAGAAGGGCGTGGTTGCTCCGAAGTATCGCAACCCGGAAAACGGTGAGACATGGTCCGGCCGGGGTCGCCAACCGGTGTGGTTCGCCAAGGCGCTCAAGAAGAGCGGCGTAACCGCCGAGAGCCTCTTGATCCGTGATGCGGTAGCCAAGAAGGCTGCGCCGGCCAAGAAGAAGGCCCCGGTGAAAAGGGCTAAGAAGGCTCCTATCAAGAAAGCCTGACCTTCGCTGCTTTGACATCTATACCACCCAGGCCGCATCGACACACAGAAGAGCGCGAGTTCTATCCACACATGGGGCTCTTCCCGCTGCGCTCGCCGCTTTAGGTCAGGGGCTCCTTGGGCAAGCCCGACGTGGCCGTGCAGGAAGGCCCACTGCTGTTGAGCGCCGAAGCCGCTGTGGTGCTTGGCGTTGATTGCCGCGCCGGCCGCCGCGCTGCTCGCGCTGGTCGCAACCAGCCAGGACAGCGATGGCAAAAACACTTGCCGGGCGGTGCTTGAGCAGCTGCGCAGCTCCAGGCAGTTCGCCGTCCACCAAGCCGCAGCGGCGGTCCAGGCACGCGTGAAAAAACCGGCACGCACGTAGGCCTCGCCGGGTTCCAACCTGGTTCGGTTAGACAACTTCCTCATGTCTGCGCGTGCACAATGAATGAAGGCTTCTGACCGAGACGGCTGGTCGACTCCGTGTGCCAGCGCCCTGGCCGAAGCTGGTCATTTGCAATGGCGACATAAGCAGGCGGTTGGCGTTTGCAGCATAGAGGAGACCGTCACAGCCCTACTGGCAACGCGCCTGTCACCGCAGCTTCGGCGCAAACCGACTGAATACCTTCAAGAGACGGCATCATGTTGATCCACTGGACACACATCGGCTCCACGATCGTGGCAGCGTTTCTGGCCTCGCTGGTCGAATGTGTCGAAGCGCTGACGGTCGTGCTCGCTGTCGGCTTCGCACGAGGCTGGCGCGGCGCGCTTGTGGGTAGTGGTACCGCGATGCTGGCTTTGTTGTGTCTCATCGCGGTCCTGGGTTCTGCGCTGACCCGGATTCCACTCGGCGTGGTCCAGCTCGCAGTGGGGACACTGCTGTTGCTGTTTGGCATGCGCTGGCTGCGCAAGGCGATCCTGCGCGCTGCTGGCATCCTCGCCATGCATGATGAGACGGCGATCTATACGCAGCAGCAGGATGTGCTTCGACAGACCGGCAGTAGCCGTGGCATCTGGGACAAGGTCGCTTTCGCCACTGCCTTCAAGATCACCATGCTGGAAGGCATCGAAGTCGTCTTCATCGTGATCGCGTTGGGTGCTGGCCACCCGGGGTTGCTGCTGCCGGCCAGTTTTGGTGCACTCGCCGCATTGGTGGTGGTTGCGGCACTCGGCATCGTGGTGCACCGGCCATTGTCACGGATTCCAGAAAACACATTGAAGTTCGTGGTCGGGGTCCTGCTGTCGAGCTTCGGCACGTTCTGGGTCGGTGAAGGACTAGGGTGCGCGTGGCCCGCTCGGGACTGGTCGATCCTTGTGCTGATCACAGGCTTTCTCGCCGTCGCGGCGATCAATGTAGCGGTGTGTCGTCGGCGTGCATTGAACGCATCGCAGATCTTCTGAATTGCTGGAGTCATTCCATGACATGGTTGAAAAGCATTTTTCGGGAAATCTTTGGGCTCTTTGTCGATGACGGGAGCTTTGCCATCGCGATCCTAGCTTGGCTGTGCATACTCTTCCTTTCGTTTCCGCACTTGCCGATTCCCGCGGTCTGGCACGGCGTGATTCTGTTTGCCGGATTGATCGCGATTCTGATTGAGAGCACTTTGCGTCGCTCCCGGCAGCGGTAAAGCAATGGCGCTGCGCGGAACTCTCGCACAGTCAGTAAGCAGCACAGCCCGAAGTCCGACCTTGAGGGGCTGGCGAAGGGGAAATGCGACAGGCGGCGGCAAATCACCAGGATCCCGCCGGATGCGACCACCCACCGCGATTCGACTGGAGATCCAACATGCTCGCGCAAATACCTGAAAAAGACCTGGCGTCCGAATTCCTGGCAGCGGAACGCACGTTCCTGGCGTGGGTGCGAACGAGCATTTCCGTTATCACACTGGGGTTTGTCATTGCCAAGTTCGGCGTGTGGTTGCGCGAGCTTGCCGCGCATCTTGAGCCAGGGACTCATATCCAGCACACGGGTATGTCGCTTCCGATCGGTGAAGTCATGATGGCGTTCGGCGGGATACTCGTCGTGCTTGCCGCCGTGCACTATCGAGCGGTGAATCGGGCTATTGAGCTCGGCGAGGTTCGAGCAAATCGCGGGCTCGTTGTGATCGTCACGATTCTGGTGGCGCTGCTGGCTCGGTGGATGATGGTTTATATGATGTTGGCGGCGGGGAGCCCGTGAAGTTGGGATCGAAGCGAATCCTGCATAGGTCGCCATCGCGCTAGACGGAGCGAAGCCCGTCCAGTATGTGCTGGGCGGCCAGGATGGTTGGCCGGGAGCATCATGAACGAGAGGATTTTGGCGCAACAATAAGTTCAACGGCAGCTTTGTGGCGTCAATTTGTGGGGAGCGAATGTCGCTTCCTGGCCGAAGACAGCCCATGCGGGCTCGACGACGACCGGGCAGGCTGCGACAAGCATCGGTCGAAAGGCAGAGGTCACCACCCGCTGCTGACTTTCGCAGTGAGCGTGGTTTGCGCGCTTGGCCAAGTGTAGGCTGCATAGGATGATGTCCACGGAACCGGAAGTAGTCCACATGACAGAAATTCGGATTTACGCACAAGCACCTCCATGCACGGCCACAGCGACCGCAAAGGTACGCGCGAATCTGGCTCTTCATCATCTGCTTGCCGCCTGTCGCTTTTCGGCGAGAGTTGGACAGATCGAATCCGATAACATCGGACAGCCCCTGGGCTCGTTTTGGGACGAAATTCTTCAGAACTCGTTGGGCGTAGCAACACTCACTGTTGCTGCACTCGAAAGCTATGCGAACGAAATGTACTTCGAAGGGGCAATACTC
>JABBOE010000173.1 GCA_019351955.1 Pseudomonadota bacterium | reverse complement strand
GCCGCGAAGGAACCGGGCGGCCCAGTTGCGCCAGCCCAAGCAGTTGGCCGTGGCCATGAATGAGATCTGGAGCATGGACTTCGTCGCCGATGCCCTGTTTGACGGGCGCAAGCTGCGCATGCTCACCGTGGTGGACCTGTACACGCGCGAATGCCTGGCCATCGAGGTCGGGCAGAGCTTGAGAGGAGAAGACGTGGTCCGCGTCCTCAATGAGGTTGCCCAGCAGCGGGGTTTACCCCGAACGGTGAAGTCCGACAACGGGAGCGAATTCATCTCCAAGATCATGGACAAGTGGGCGTATGAGCGCAGCGTCGCGCTCGACTTCAGCCGCCCAGGCAAACCCACGGATAACGCCGCGGTGGAGAGCTTCAACGGACGCCTGCGCCAGGAGTGCCTCAATGCCCACTGGTTCTTGTCATGGGCCGACGCACAAGAGAAAATTGCGGCTTGGCGGAAGGACTACAACGAGAGTCGACCCCACTCCGCACTGGACTGGGCCACGCCCGCCGAATTCGCCCGCCGTTGCGGCCTGCAGGCCGCAACGGCGAACCCCGAGCCGCCGGAAATCTCGACTTCCAAGCGGTACTGCATCGGGGGCAGGGTCATCGATGGACTCCACGAACTTCACCGTGGTACGGCTCATGGGGGCAGGTCAGTTGGGTCACCGTCAGGAGACGGTGACCCCGTAGATAATGCTTGGACCTTCCGCTGGGCGAGCTATGCTGTTTGAGGTACGTTGAAGACCGCGCCGGCCCAAAGAGGTGCCAACCTGCGGTTCACAGGCCGGTTGCGTAGGGCTTGTTCCACCGAGACGTATCCGTCGGCAAATCGATGCAATTGCCTACGCGTGTATCAATGTGCTGCGGCGTAATAGCGGTTTTGCGGGTGATTGACCTGCGCGAAAAAATGCCAGCGCTCCAGTAAAAACCCAAGCATTTGCAGCAGCCAGACTGCGCTCAGCCAAGGCAGCGGCTGCGCGGCACCCAGCGCAACGCCCAGCAGCGCAAGCGGCACGATGAAACCGAGCAGCACGAAGCCGCCCTGCACGCCGCGCACCATGGCCGCGCTTTGGCCGTGAAAAAACTCATGGAGATTGAAGCTGCCCGCGGTGAAGCCGCGTGCCACCTGGTTGATGTTCCGGCTGCGCACCCCGATGGCCGTTTGCAAGCTGCCCGCAGGAATCAAGCGGGCCAAGCGCAACACGGCCACCATGCGTGCAAGAAACGCGAGCAAGGTGAACCCTGCGGCCCAAGCCGTCAGCTCGCCAGCCGGCAGTTGCAAGCCAGCGAACAAGGCGGCCGCCAGCACGAAGCCTGAGGCCAGGCCCATGAGCGTGAAGTTGAGCAAGGTCAGCGGTGTAGCCCATTCACGGATGAAGCGCACCCCGGCGTAAATCATGGCGGTGCAAACCCACAGCACCAAAGCGGCCAGCAGCAGCACCACAGCCAAGACCTCGGGCCATGCCCCCAGCTCGCGCAGCGCTAGCCAGCACAGCGCGGCTACGCCGAGAAAGGCGGGAAGCGCGATGACTTCGCGCGACAGCCAAGAGGTGCGCCACATGGCCACCGCACGCCAGGCCCGCTCGGGTCGACCAAGGTGCAGGAACGACGCGACCAAGGCCACCACACCCAGACCCAGAACCAGGAGCAGGCCGACGCCGCCCGCTTGCTGCGCGGCGGCCAGACCGCCGAACATGCCGAGCGCGGTCAGGCCCAAGGCCACGGCCAGGCCCTGGGCACAACCGACCAAGGTGGTCAGCCACAACACAGACCATGCAGGCCGCATGCTCAACCCTCCCCGAGCAAGCGCGTTTGACCCGGACTGCCGCTGCGCTTGCCCAGGCGGTTGAGTAGACGCATCCACATGCTTTCTGACTCGCGTACCAGTTCGCCTGCGGCGAAACACTCGCCCGTGTCTTGCACTGGGTACGGGATGGGGCTGGAAGTTGACCCCGTTGGCGCGGCTTGCGTGCCGCCAGATTGCAGACCTGCGGCCACCATCGCGCGGCGTGGCAGGTACTGGTTGGCGGGACGGGTGCCGAGTTCGGGCATGAGCGCGTAGCCACCGCGTTCGCGGATGGCGCGCGAGATTTCGGACTCCGGGTCATGCACATCGCCAAACAGGCGAGCATGCGTTGGGCAGGCATTGACGCAGGCTGGATTGCGCCGCTCAGGCGGGATGGAGGCGTCGTAGATGCGGTCCACGCACAAGGTGCATTTGGTCATGATGCCGCGATCTTCGTCGAACTCTCGCGCTCCATAGGGGCAAGCCCAGGCGCAGTATTTGCAACCAATGCATTTGTCGGCATCCACCAGCACGATGCCGTCTTCCTTGCGCTTATAGGAAGCGCCTGTGGGGCACACCGGAACGCAGGGCGGGTCTTCGCAATGCAGGCAGCTCTTGGGAAAATGCACCACCTGGGTGTCGGGATATTGACCAACCTCAAAGGTTTGCACGCGGTTGAAAAACACCCCGCTGGTGTCGGCGCCATAGGGGTCGTGGTCACTCAAGGGGCCTGCTGCGCCCGAAGTATTCCATTGCTTGCAGGACGTGACGCAGGCGTGGCAGCCCACGCACACATCCAGGTCGATGACCAGGGCGAGTTGGGTCATGGCTGCTTCTCTTGGCGGCGCTTGGGGGCGGACGGCTGACGCCGTCCGGCGAAATACTGGAGCACAGTGTGGGAGGCCTTGGTCGCGCTGGTATGCGCCGCAGGCCCTGCGTACTGTTGCGGCGCGCGCGGCGGTGGCGTGTGTTGCGGCCAGGTGGCATCGGCCTGCAGCGCCTGCGCATCGGTCGCCGCGGGCAAGTCTACGCCATGCGCCTGGTCGTATGCGTGGGAATAGGTGGGCGCGGGATGCGCCGGATCAACAGGGCCGCGTTTGGCATTGGCCCTGTCGCCTGCAGCAAACTCGCCATCCACCGGAGCGCTGGCTGGCACCAGGCGCACGCGCAGGTCGTACCAGCCTGCCTGGCCCGTGATCGGGTCGCTGTTCGAGGTCGTGCCTTGTGCGCCGGGCAGTTCGTCGGCAATCAAGTGGTTGAGCAAAAAGCCACGTCGCGCTTCGTCGGCCTGGGGTTGCAGGCCCCACAGCCCGCTGGCCTTGCCGATGGCATTCCAGGTCCACACCGTGCCGGGCTCAACCGCCTCGGAATACTGCGCGATGCAGCGCACCTGGCCCCAGGGCGACTCGACCCACATCCAGCCGCCATCGGCAATGCCTGCGGCCTGCGCGGTGCCGGGGTGCACGTGCAGCCGGTTGTGGCCGTGGATCTGGCGCAGCCAGGCATTTTGCGAGTCCCACGAGTGGTACATGGCCATGGGCCGTTGTGTGACGGCGGCCAGGGTGTAGCGCTGCAGGTCGACCGCGCCATGTTCGAGCGGCGGGGTCCAGAACGGCAGCGGGTCACAATGCGTGCTGACGCGCGCGCGCAAATGGGCTGGCGGCTGGCGGCCCTGCCCTGCCCCATGCGCTGCGAGCCGAAATTTCTGCAGAACCTCGGAATAGATGGCGATGACAACCGGGTCGTCGCGCCGCCGCCAGCCCATGTCTTTGGCGTAGCGCAGGTAGTCGCGGTTGACGCCGCGCATGTAGCGCAGATTCTCTGGCAGCGGGGTGTAGTGCACGCAGTCGTTCTCGGCGTAGCGCTCCCACTGCTCTGGGTTGGGTTCGCCCTTGAGGCTCTGGCTGCCGTCCTTGCCGCGCCAGCCGGAGAGGAAGCCAACGCCGGAGTTGGGCGCCGTTTCGTAGTGAATGATGAAGTCGGTGTAGCCTTGGTATTTACGGCTGCCATCGGCCTGCGTGAAGCTGGGGAAACCGAGGCGTGAGGCCAGCTCGATCAGCACCTCCTGAAACGGCTTGCACTGGCCCAGCGGCGGCACCACGGGAACCCGCACCGAGTCCATCGCTCCGTCGAATTCCGAGATGGGCCGGTCAAGCATGGACATGGCGTCGTGCCGCTCCAGATAGCTGGTATCTGGCAGTACGAGATCGGCGAAGGCGGTCATTTCGGAATGAAAAGCGTCGCACACCACGAGGAAGGGAATTTTGTGTTCGCCGTCGGCATGCTTGTCGGTGAGCATGCGGCGCACGCGCTGGGTATTCATGGCCGAATTCCACGCCATGTTCGACATGAATATGAGCAAGGTGTCGATGCGGTAGGGGTCACCACGCCAGGCGTTGGTGATGACGTTGTGCATCAGCCCATGCACGGCCAGCGGGTACTCCCAGGAAAACGCCTTGTCGATGCGCATGGGCTGGCCCTGCGCGTCCACCATAAGATCGTCGGGGCTGGCGGGCCAACCCAGCGGCGAGCCATTGAGCGGCGTGTTCGGCTGCACGTCTTGCCAACTGCGCGCGGTGCGCACCCCCGGCGGCGTCTGCTTGGGGTATGGCGGCTTGTGGCGAAAGCCGCCAGGAGTGTCGATGGTGCCGAGCAGGCTCATCAAAATGGCAAGGGATCGAATGGTTTGAAAGCCGTTGGAATGCGCCGCCAGCCCGCGCATGGCGTGGAAGGCGAGTGGGCGGGCCCGCACGCTGGCGTGCTCGCGGCCCCAGAAGTCGGTCCATGGCTGCGGCATGTCGAAGGCCTGGTCGATGGCGGCTTTGGCCATGTCCTCGGCCAGTTGTGCAATGCGACCAGCGGCGATACCGGTGATGGCCTCGGCCCATTCGGGAGTGCAAGGCTCCACTTGCGCGCGCAGCAATTCCAGCGCTGTGGCCACCGGCGCGCCGTCGGGCATCGTGTAGCGACCGAATAGCGCCGGCTCGGCGCCTTCGCTCCAGGCTGGCACGGCCGCTTGGATCCGCGCATCCCACCACCAGGCGTTGCGCGGCGCGGCAGGGTCACCCTCGGGCACGTCCGGGTTGCGCACCATCAGCCCGTCTTCGGCATGACCGGGCTGCACCCGCACCAGTTGCGCGGCGTTGGTGTAGCGGGCGGCGAACGCGGTGTCGAAGCGCCCGCTGCGCAACAGTTCGCGCAGCAGCGCCTGCACCAAGGCGCCGTCGGTCCCTGGGCGAATGGGAATCCATTCATCGGCCACGGCTGAATAACCGGTGCGTACCGGGTTGATGGAAATGAAGCGCCCACCGGCGCGTTTGAAGTCCGACAGCGCCATCTTCAGCGGGTTGCTGTGGTGGTCTTCGGCGGTGCCGATCATGACGAACAGCTTGGCCTGCTTCAGATCCGGACCACCAAATTCCCAGAAGCTGCCGCCGGTGGTGTAAATCATGCCGGCGGCCATGTTGACCGAACAGAAGCCGCCATGCGCGGCGTAGTTGGGGGTGCCGAACTCGCGGGCGAACAGGCCGGTGAGCGCCTGCATCTGGTCGCGCCCGGTGAACAAGGCGAACTGTTTGGGGTCGGTAGCGCGAATGTGGCGCAGGCGCTCTTCCAGCAAGGTGAACGCCGCGTCCCAGGTGATGGGCTCGAACTCGCCAGCGCCACGCTCGGCTCCGGACTTGCGCCTGAGGGGTTGTGTCAAACGCGCCGGCGACACCTGCTTCATGATGCCGGCCGATCCCTTGGCGCAAATCACGCCATGGTTGAGCGGATGGTTGGGATTGCCCTCGATGTAGCGCACCTCGCCGTCGCGCACATGCACATCAATGCCGCAACGGCAGGCGCACATATAACAGGTGGTGGACTTGATCTCGGTCTTCCCAGGTGGCTGCGCGATGGGGTCGTGCAAAGGGCGGCCGTTGGAGAACAGGCGGTCAAGCGTCGAAGTCATCCAAGCCATGGGAAACGCCTCTTGTGTGCTGGAGGCCTCAACCCTAGGGCCTGCGCATGCCGATTTCCAACGCAATGTTTGGATCACCTTGACCCGTTTTCTTGATCGGATATCCCGCAATGCAGCGACGGCTAATGAGACGCTTGAACCCTTGAACGCGGGGCATATGGGCGCGGCGGGCGCGCGTTGAGTAACTGTTCTTCATCCAAACTCCTTCAGAGCAGTCCAACCCCGCGCGCGGGGCAGGTGTTCTGTAAAAAAACATTTCTGTTTCTCGTGAGCATTCTCGGCCAAGTTCCGTGCCCGGCGTCTGCACGTATCACAGTGTTTAGATTTGCGAGGCACCTTCCGCGCTGCACTGCCGCAGAGTTCGCCGCAGTTCCTGGCGTGCGCCAGGAACTGCGGCACTCAAACCGCAATTTGCTCGAGTTCCTCGACAGTCATGTTCTTGGTTTCCATGGTCAGCGTGAGTTCGACCACTACGCCGATAAAAGCGACAATGGCAATGGTCACGAACGACACCTCGACTCCAGCCCTTTGGAGCAGCAGCGGCATGACGAAGCCGCCCACCACTCCG
>JABBOE010000029.1 GCA_019351955.1 Pseudomonadota bacterium | reverse complement strand
GTATTTGCCGCTGGCCGTGCGGATCAGGCGCAGCGAGGACGGGGCTGGGATCGTGCCGCGCGACCACTTGAACTTGATCGCGCCGATCTTGGCCAGTTTCAGGGTGCGTGTGGCCGGATCGAACGAGAATCCGCGTTCGGTGTAATTCGCCGACTGGCGCGCCTCCTTGCGCTTGAACGATGGGTATTGCGCGCGTTTGTCGAAGAAATTGGAGAACGCGACCTGCAGATCGCGCAGCGCCTGCTGGAGCGCCACGCTGGAGACTTCATTGAGCCATGCGTGTTCTGGCGTGGCCTTGAGCGCGGTCATGCGCCGATCAGTTTCAGGGTATCCGATGCGCTCCCCGGCGCGAAATCCATCCGATCGCATGCGAAGCGCCCAGTTCCAGACGAACCGAACGCATCCGAACGTCCGAGCCAGGTGTTGCTCCTGCTCGGGCGTCGGATAACAGCGGAATGTCCACCTGGATTTCATGCTTCGCATTTTAATGCATTATTCTGCGCATTGGGCGATCAGCCGCTACGCGGCACCCCCTCTGCCTCCCCGCCATGAATGACGGGGCTTCTCGGGGAAACTGGTGAGGGCGCCGAACGGCTTGGAGGAAGATTGACGGCTGTAACGGCCCGAGTTTAGCCGCGCAATGGACTTGCTCCGAATCGCCGCATCGGCAAAAGTCCCATGCAATGCTGCAAACGGCAGCATCTTTCGGATGGCGCGTGGCGCATCGAGAATCAACCCGCCGGCAAATCAAGTTGCACCGTTACGGGCATCGGGCGTGTCGCCTCCCGGGCACTTGCGGCCGCCAAGGCGGGTGCACATCCGACCGGGGGGGTGGTTTCCGAGGAGGGACGCCGCAATCGCTGCTGCCAAGACGGTACGCGAAGCGTTGACGTCGCAGTCGCGCTCGGCGCAGCATTCGGTAAGCGCTCAGGTGCTCACCGAAACCGCAGCGACGTCCCGCTGAAGCCCATAAAAATGCTCAAGCCAGTTGGCATCCGACTTGCCTTAGCATGCGGCGCAGTCCCCGACACCATACAGCCACCCACAACACATGAATCCGAGCCGTCGCAATTTCTGCGCCCGCGTGGCCTTGGCGCCGCTTGCAGCGGGCACCGCCTTCACCGCGCATGCACAGGGCTGGGCCAGCCGACGCCTACCGGGCTCCATCGCTGCGGCTCTGCGTCAGGCTCGCATCCCCGAAACGTCCTGCAGCTTCATCATCCAGGCGCTGGACGACACGCGACCACAACTATCCATCAACGCTGGGCAGGCCATGAACCCGGCCTCGGTCTTGAAGCTCGTCCCAACCTTTGTCGCACTCAACCTGCTCGGGCCGGCGTTTCGTTGGGAAACGCCCGTGTACGCCGTCGGGCCGCTCAACGACGGCGTGCTGTCGGGAGACTTGGCCTTTGTCGGCAGCGGTGACCCACATCTGATGGCCGACAATCTGTGGAGCCTGGCCCAGCGATTGCGCGACCTCGGGTTGCACAAAATCGACGGTAACGTCCTCATCGACCGCAGCATCTACGCTCTGCCGCCACATGACCCGGCCGTCTTTGATGAGGACGCTCTGGCCCCATATAACGTCGGGCCCGACGCGTTCCTGCTGAATTTCGGTGCCGTGCGCCTGGGTTTCCAGCCCGAGCCGCAAACCGATTCGGTGGGCATTACCACAGAACCGCCACTTTCTGGCTTCACGGTGACCCAGCGACCCCGACTGACTGGCGGCGCCTGCGGGGCATGGAAAAGTCGCCTGCAAGCCAGTTTCGCCGATCCGCTCACACCAGCCTTCGCCGGACAATTCGCCGCCGCTTGCAACGACCAGACTTGGAACATCGCAGCACCCATGCCAGCCGATCGCTTCGTGCGGGCCATCCTGGCCGCCATTTTTGGGCAAGCCGGCATCATGTGGAACGGTCAGGTTGTATCGGGCCGCCTGCCCTCAACCGCCACGCTACTGACGACCTGGAAATCAGAACCCCTGGCCGTGATCGTGCGCGACATCAACAAATACAGCAACAATGTGATGGCGCAACAGGTTTTCCTGCAACTTGCCGTACAAACTTTTGGAACACCTGCTGATTTCGGCAAGGCCGCGCAGGCCACGGCGCAATGGCTTGACGCGCACCAACTCGGCATGCCCGACCTTGTTCTAGACAACGGATGTGGCCTGTCGCGCATCGCGCGCATTTCCGCAGGCGACATCAACCGCCTTCTGCGCGCTGCATGGTCCAGTCCGGTAATGCCCGAGTTCGTATCCTCGCTGCCGCTGGCGGGCGAGGACGGAACTCTGAAGCGCCGATTCGCCGGGAGTCCCGAAACCGGGCTGATCCACGCCAAGACCGGTAGCCTGCGCAACGTTCTGAGCATTGCGGGCTATGTGCAGACTCCTGCAGGCCGGCGCCTGAGCGTGACGGCGTTGATCAATGACCCACGTGCCGCCGGCGGTTGGGGCGCAATTGAAGCGCTGCTCGACGAGGCACTGCACAGCGCCTAACCTGCACTCGAACCTTTGGCACGTCTAGTCCCGTGGACAGCCGTCCCGGCCCCAAGCCGCGACTCGTACGGCGCACATTGCGGCATCGAGCCAGAATAGGTTGCTGCGAGGGGTTCGTGCTCTGCGCGGCATTGCGGCACGACGCAGATCATCGATGATGCTGGGCCAACATGAACTCTCCCGCCACCATGCTCCAAGCGGCGCTATCGTGGGGGTTTCGCGGGTCACCGACTTCGACTTGCACCCTTGCCGGGGTAAACGTTTGGGTCTTGCCGCCACACCCATTCCAGGCGTGCCCACTTAAAGGAATTAGGCGACTCGCGCCTGAACTTCGAAGTCGCGTACTGGATGAAAACCTCGGACGATGGCGCCTACATGGATACGCAGCAGGCCATTGGCCTTGCGCTGAGGCACGCCTTCGGCGCAATGGGCGTGGAGTTCGCCTTCTGGACCCGTACCCGTGTAACTCCAACTGTCCGATCCCCTTCTTGTGGCCATGGGGGTCCCCGCAGGCAACCCACGGCTGGCTGAGCAGCAATAGCTCGTTGCCGCGGCGAAATGGCGCCCCGAACCTATTGCTGCCTAAAATCGTTGCAACCCAGCCTGCGATGCTGGCTCACAACGAGGAGACTGCGATGCGCATCCTGATCGCCGAAGACGACCAGGTTCTAGCCGATGGCCTGACCCGCTCGCTGCGTGCAAGCCATTACGCCGTGGACCAGGTCGGGGACGGCGCGTCAGCCGACAGCGCCCTGCAAACCAACGAATTCGATTTGCTGATCCTTGACCTGGGCCTACCCCGTCTGTCGGGCTTCGAGGTGCTTCGGCGCCTGCGCAACCGCGGCAACACTCTGCCTGTGCTGATCCTCACTGCAGCGGACAATGTCGAAGACAAGGTGCGCGGTCTGGACCTGGGTGGCGACGACTACATGGCCAAGCCGTTCGAGTTGGCCGAATTGGAGGCGCGTGTGCGGGCGCTCACCCGGCGCGGCATGGGCGGCGCCAGCTCCGTCATCCGACATGGCCCACTGAGCGTGGATCTTCCAGGACGCGTGGTGATGCTCGACGATAAAGTCGTGGACCTTTCGGCGCGCGAACTCGCGCTGCTGGAGGTGCTGCTACAACGAGCGGGCCGGCTAGTCAGCAAGGATCAACTCGTGGATCATCTCTGCGTATGGGGAGAGGAAGTCAGCACCAACGCCATTGAGGTCTACATCCACCGCCTGCGCAAGAAAATCGAGGTAGGTCCAGTGCACATCGCCACGGTACGGGGCCTAGGCTACTGTCTAGAAAAAATCCCCGGCCAGCCGCAGCACGCCGCATGAGTCGGCGTCTTTGCGCACCCCAACCCGCGCGTGTCGCCGTGTCATATCTTGTCTGATGCCTCCCACTCACGAACTAAGCCGAATGGACGGCTTGGGGAAGGCGACGCAGGCCGCGCCGAAATTGAAACCGGCTCGTCCTCCGCGCAGCCTGCGTCGCCCGCACCTAAGCGCCGCCAGCGCTCGTTGTTCGGCGAAATCCTCGACTGGATGCTGGTACCGCTCCTGCTCGTGTGGCCACTATCCATCGGCATCACCTATCTGGTGGCGCAAGCCATCGCGACCCAACCCTTTGACCAAGGCCTGGAGCGACGCGTTGCCGTATTGGCAGAGCTAGCACAGCGTAGCCCTGCCGCCACCTTGCCGCTTCTTGGTCGGGTGCACACCGACGCGCTTACGGGCGGGGACACGGTACTGATGCAGCTACGTGCGCCTTCGGGTCAAGTGCTGGGTGGCGACCCTGCCCTTCCACTGCCCCCGGACGCCGCCTCGCCGTGGAGCGACGGACTGCACCTGCGCGACGCGATGGTGGGAGGCAAAAAGCTGCGTATCGCTTGGCGCTGGGTCCCCGCTGGGGCACAAGCGGGCACTGGCCAAGCAGCACAACCGACAGCGCCGCCAAGGGGGTCTATGCCTCCGCGCGCACTGCGCAGCGTGCATACTGCCGATGCCAAACGGCCCTCATTGCTATTGGTCCAAGTCGCTGAAGGGCTGGCGAGCCGTACCGCGCTTGCGCGCAATATCGTGCGGGGCGTCATCCTGCCGCAGTTCGTCATCGTGCCCATCTCCATCCTGCTCGTGTGGTTCGGGCTGGGGCAGGGCATAGTGCCACTCAATGAGCTGCAGGCGCGCATACGCCGGCGCCGGCCAGACGATCTAAGCCCCATCGATCAGCGCGAGGCGCCAGAGGAAATTGCCCCACTCGTGGATTCGATCAATGGCCTCCTAGGTCGCCTGGAGCAGTCCATTCATACCCAGAAGCGTTTTATCGCCGACGCCGCACACCAACTCAAGACCCCGCTTGCCGGGCTACGCATGCAGGCCGAACTTGCAGCACGCCAGACCGACACACACGAGCTGCGGGCAAGTCTCAGGCAGATCAGCCTTTCGGTCGTGCGCACCACGCGCCTCGTCAACCAGCTCCTGGCGCTGGCACGTGCCGAGAACCAGGGCGTCGCCTCGCATGGCGCCTCCACCACGCTGGATCTGCGCAAGCCGGTGCGCGACGCCGTGCAGGAACTCGCCCCGATGGCCTTAGATAAAGGGCTTGACCTGGAATTTGAGGCGCCGCCGGGCCCCCTTTGGGTGCGCGGACACGCTCTGCTCCTGCATGAACTGACCAAAAACCTGCTGGATAACGCCATCGCCTATACGCCGCCTGGCGGCAGCGTGGCCGTGCGTCTGCATGATGATCCGACCAATTGGCAATCCACGCTGAGTGTTGAAGACACCGGCGTGGGCATCGCCGTGTCCGAGCGCGAATTGGTCTTCCGGCCGTTTTACCGCGTACTGGGGACCGGCCACGACGGCAGCGGGCTGGGGCTATCCATCGTGCAGGAAATTGCCCGCCAGCACGGAGCCACAGTGGAACTGGCCGAGAACCCTGCTTGCAGCAGCAGCAACACGCCTGGCCTCGTTGCGAGTATCCGGCTTGCCGAGGCCGAACCCCCAAGCTGAGGCCTGCAAGCCGGGCAATGGCAGGGATGGTGAATCCGGGCCGCAGCCTAGGGCGCCGGCGCTCAATCTGCATGCTTGCAGCACCCGCTGCAGAGGTCGCACCACCCTGCAGTTGGCTCAACGCCGCTGCGCATGGAGCGGCTGAGCTGAAAGCCGGTCGGATACGCCCCGGCGCGGCAAGCCTCAGCCGGCCGCCTTGCGCTGCGGCGCCTTCCGCGACGCCGTCTTGCGTGCTGCGGTCTTGGCAGCTGGCGCGCCTGACTTCGCAGCTGCGCCGGGACGCGGCGCAAACTCGAAACCCACCTTTCCATCAGGTTGACGCACGAGATAGGCCTTGAATTTGCGCTTGGTACGCGCCGAGACAAAGCCGTCGAGCAAATCGGTGCGGCCCTCGGCCAGCAGCTTGCGCAATTGCGTAGCATCGATGGACTGCTGCAAGATAATTTTGCCTGTGCGGAAGTCGCAGGTGGGAGCCGGACCTACGCTGTGTTCGCACACATAGACGCTGCCGCCGTCGTACACGGCGCCACTGCACTTGGGACAGACACCCAGCGGCTCCTGGCCAGTAAAGTCGGGGGCTTCGGCACCTTCGCCACTGGAGGGTTGGCCGAAGTCGAACTCCAACTTCCATTGACCCTGAGCCGCCTCACCGCCCTCACGAACAAGTCGAAGCTCGGCCGAGAACGGACGGCCCATCTTGCTGCGAAAGCCGGTCAGCGGCCCAAGATGCTTCTCGCGCAGCAACTGTTCCACCTCGACCCGCTCGAAGCTCCTGCCGCCGGGATGCTTGCCGATGGAAAAATCGCACTGCGTGCAGGCATATCGATGGTAATTCTCCTTTACAACGCCGCCGCAATTCGGACACGGTGTATCAAGCGTGGCATAGTCACCGGGCACGCTGTCACGGTTGAATTCCTTTGCTCGCTTGACGATGGCCTCGGTCATTGCGGCGATCTCGCGCATGAAGGCGTCGCGCTCCATCTGCCCACGCTCCATCTGCGCCAGTTTGTGCTCCCACTCCCCTGTCAACTCGGGTTTGGTGAGTTCTTCCACGCCTAGGCCACGCAATAGGGTCATGAGTTGAAAGGCCTTCGCAGTAGGCACCAGTTCGCGCCCTTCCCGCAGCATGTACTGTTCGGCGAGCAGCCCTTCGATGATGCTCGAACGGGTCGCCGGGGTGCCGAGACCCTTGCCCGCCATGGCCTCGGCATAGTCTTCGTCATCGACCATCTTGCCGGCGTTTTCCATTGCACTGAGCAATGTCGCTTCGGTATAGCGTGCGGGTGGCTTGGTCTTGTTTTCCAACAGTTCCACGCTCTCGGCCAAGACTGCCTCTTGCGGCTGAACCAACGGAAGATTGGCGTCGTCGCCCTGCTGCGCGCGGCCGTAGATTTCCAGCCATCCGGGTACAACAAGGATGCGTCCCTCGGTACGGAACTGGTGTGTGCCAATGCGGCTGAGGCGTGTGGTTACGAGAAATTCAGCTGCAGGATAGAACACGGCGAGAAACCGGCGCGCGACCATGTCGTATAACTTGGCTTCCGCCTCGCTGAGCGCCTTGGGCACATGGTTGGTCGGAATAATTGCAAAATGGTCCGACACCTTCGTGTTGTCAAAGACCCGCTTGGTGGGCTTCACGTAGCCGCGTTCCAAAGCCGCTCGGGCGTAGCCCGCCAACGGCGCGGCTGCGCCGTCACCCTGGCCGAGAACGTTGAGCGTGTCGCGAGCCACGGCCACATAGTCTTCGGGCAAATGGCGCGAGTCGGTACGCGGATAGGTCAGCGCCTTGTGCTTTTCGTATAGCGACTGTGCCAACGCCAGCGTCATCTTTGCTGAAAAACCAAAGCGGGAGTTGGCCTCGCGCTGCAGCGTGGTGAGATCAAACAGGGCTGGAGAGATCTGTGTAGCGGGTTTCGATTCATCATGCACCTCGGCGGTCTTACCCGCGCATGCAGCCACAATGGCTTCGGCTTGGGCACGATCCCAGATACGGTCTGCCCGTCGATCAGCATCATTTGCATCTTTCTTGAACGCAAGATCGAACCACTTGCCCACATAGTCTCCGGCAGCAGCGTGGAACTGTGCCTGCACCTCGAAATACGGTCGCGCGATGTGGCGGCGGATCTGCTCCTCGCGCGCCACCACCACCGAGAGCGTGGGCGTTTGCACCCGGCCCACCGGGGTCAGGAAAAAACCCCCGTCACGCGAGTTGAACGCCGTCATGGCACGGGTTCCGTTAATCCCGACCAACCAATCGGCCTCGCTGCGGCAGCGCGCTGCCGCAGCGAGTGGCTGCATCTCCGCATCACTGCGCAGGTGCGCAAAGCCGTCGCGAATGGCCTGCGGCGTCATCGACTGCAGCCACAGTCGCTGCACCGGCTGCTTGGCGCTGGCGTATTGCTGGATCAGGCGGAAAATTAGTTCGCCCTCGCGCCCCGCGTCGCAGGCGTTGACAACGGAAGTGATGTCCTTGCGTTTGAGCAACTTGGCAATGGCCGATAGACGCGATCGGGTCTTCTCGATGGGCTTGAGGTCAAAGTGAGTTGGAACCACCGGCAAATTGGCAAAGCTCCACTTGCCCCGCTTGACCTCAAACGCGTCGGGTGCGCCGATTTCCACCAAGTGCCCCACGGCGGATGTGACCAGGTAGGCGTCACTTTCGAAATACTCGTCATGCTTCTCGAACTTGCCCGCAGTGGGTGTGAGCGCACGCACGATGTCCTGTGCGACGCTTGGCTTTTCAGCGATGATTAGAGTCTTGCTCATGGATGGCTGTATGGTGTCTTAGAGGAATTTGGCGATGCCAGCAATGTCTTCAGGAAACATCTCGCCAGCTTCAGCCATCTTCACGCGGCCGTCACGGCCAATCACAATGGTGACAGGGAGACCGGCGGGTTTGGGCAACTGGCGGGAAAGCTCGGGCGACAGCCAAGCTACGGGAAAACTCACGCCGTGCTTTTTGATATAGGCTGGCACCTCAGTCCCTTCTTTATCGACAGACAACCCGAGAACAACGAGGCCCTGCCCGCGCTTCTTTTTGTAAAGCTCCTCCAGATGGGGCATTTGGCGGGCGCAAAACGGGCACCAAGTCGCCCAATATTCCAAGACCAACAGCTTGCCTTGAAGGTCCCGCGCATGCAGCTCTTCACCATTCATGAGCGCAATGCGGGAGGGCAAACCAAATGTACTGCCCACACTCGGAAGCGAAGCGGAGTTCTTCTGCTTGCCTCCACCGATCGCCGCGGCCTGCGTCATCGCTTGCCCGCGCACTGCCGGGGCAAGTATGGCGGCCACGACCCCAGCGACAAAACCTTTGAAATGGGTGCGCCGCTGCTCGTGCATGGTGGGTCTCCTTACAATTCCTTCGCTCAGAATATCGTCTTTGAGCGTGCATGGCGTGTTCTATGGCCGCCCCGAACTGCGGCCGGCGTGGAAGCATTCCGCGCGCGGCGCCAAGCTGGGTGGCGAACGCGCTTCTCTTTTTCTACTTTAACCAGTTTCCACCAAGCCTTGAAAACCGAGCACACAACATCCCTGTCAAAGGTTGGGCACGCCGCGCCAGACGGCGCGCGCCTGAAGCCGCGTCAAACGGAGGTGCGAACGTCCCCGGTGCACGGCAAGGGTGTGTTCGCTCGCTTCACCATCGCAGCAGGCGACCGCATCTTGGAATACCGAGGCGAACGCATCTCCTGGGATGAGGCCCAGCGCCGCCATCCGCACGACCCTTTGCACCCCACGCATACGTTTTACTTCTCACTCGATGACAGCCGCGTGATTGACGCGAATGTGGGCGGCAATAGCGCGCGATGGATTAACCACGCATGCGACCCCAACTGCGAAGCACGGCAGCAAGGCGAGCGCGTATTCATTTACGCACTGCGCGACATCTCCGCGGGCGAGGAGATCTTCTACGACTATCGCCTGAGTCTGGACGTGCGCTACACGTCCAAGGTTAAACGCGAATATACGTGCCATTGCGGCGCACCGACCTGCCGCGGCACCATGCTTGCTCCCAAGCGCTGACGCCCATGCGCTCCGACACTTTCCACCTCATCGAGGCGCAGAAGGCGCAAATCCTCGCAGGTCAACTCGCCGCGCAAAACCTCGCCTGCAGCGTGAGCTGGATGGAGCAGACGACATCGACCAATGCCGACCTGCTGCAGCGTGTGCGCGCAGGCGGTGGGACGTTGAGCCCCCAGCTTCTGGTGGTCGGCCACCAGACCGCAGGGCGTGGGCGCCAAGCGCGTGTCTGGCAGGACGCAGGCAACAGCTTGCTGACCTCGCTGGCTTGGCCTTTCGCCCCCGGTGCTGCCATTGCGGGGCTTAGTGTGGCAGTGGGCGTGTGGCTCACGCAAAGCCTGCATGGCCTGGGGTCCAGCGAGGCGCGCCTGAAATGGCCCAACGACGTATTGCTCCATGGACGCAAACTTGCGGGGGTTCTCGTGGAGTTGGCCGACACACCCCAGGCGCGCTGGGCCGTGATCGGCATTGGCCTGAACCTGCGCACGCCGCCCGACATGCCACAAGCAACGGGACTGGATGCCATCGGGATCAATCCACCGGACCGCTGGGACATCTTGCGCAGGCTTGCGCCAGCTCTGCTAGCCGGTCTTCCCATCTACGCGCAATCGGGCTTGACCCCCTGGATCGATGCCTGGAATCATCTGCACGCATGGGCGGGCCAGGCGGTGGTTGTTCTTGACCAAGGTGAGACACGCCATACGGGGATAGCCCTGGGCGTGGATGAATCCGGGTACCTTTTGCTGGAAACGCCCCAAGGCTTGCGCCGAGTGTCTAGCGGCGATGTATCACTGCGTCTGGCTGGAGCTGGCGCCTCGTTACGATCACCCTGATCCCCGTTGCTCGCCGCGAACGACCCACCACCTGCCGCCATGCTGCGCACCATCGTCTTGCTTCTGATTCTGGCCAACCTCGGGTTTTTTGCCTGGTCGCACGGATACCTGCGCGCGGCAGGTCTGGGTCCGGCGACGGTTGGCGAACCGCAGCGCCTACGGCAGCAAATCCATCCGGAGCGCCTGACCATTGCTGCGCGCACCTTCGTGCCCGATGCTACGGACGCATCGGCGCCAGATCGTCGCGCATCCACCGCGTCAATCCCTGCGGCACCGGTGTCCGAGGCAAGCCCGGCGCCAGCCCCCATTGGCTCCGCGCCGGCGGCTGCGGCATCTGGCGCGGGAACCGTCAAAAGCCCCGTGTGCTTGCAAGTCGGACCCTACCTGACGGCGAGCTCCGCCGTCGGCACGGCCCTGCATGCAGCAGGGTTCGCACCGGTTGAAAAGCAACGCCCGCTTCCACCTCAATGGATGGTCCTGATGGGGCCATACCCGGATACCGACACCCTCAAGCGCAAACTCGGGGAGCTTCAACGTCTGGGACTCAAGGAGGGCAGCTACGCTGCAGTACCTGACCGGCCACGTTACATGCCGGGCATATCGCTCGGGGTGCTAAGCACCGAGGCGGCCGCGCAAGCGCAGCTCGCCATCGTGCAAGCCAAGGGTGTCAGTAGCGCCCATGTGGTGCAACGCAACCTGGACATGCAGGCGACGACTTGGGTGCTCGATGGTCTGACCAAGGAGCAGGCGGCAAACCTTCACAAGCTCGGCACCGCCGCACTCAAAGGTAAGACACCGGAAGCTTGCCCTGGCCGATGACGGCAAGGCGACGGCGCCGCAGCAGGCTGCCCACGTCGGCAGTGTCGATGTCTCGTACGGAACTGGTCCTGGATTGCAATTCCCGTGGCGCTGGGCACCCACCCCACCGGAGCCGAAGCTAGACCGAGGGAATCAGCGTGGACGCCCAGCTTGATTCGCGCATGACGGGGGTGCGCAAGCGGGGATCTGTGGCGTCGGCAAAGCTGCGCATCCGATGTGCGGGCACCGCGCACTTAGTCCTGCGCCAGCCAGCGTCGCGCGAGTTGAACCCAATAGCTGGCCCCCACGGGGATGATCTCGTCGTTGAAGTCGTAACTTGCGTTGTGAAGCGTGCAGGGGCCAGCGCCATGGCCGGCACTGCGGTGATCGCCGCCGCCGTTACCGATGATGAGATAAGCGCCTGGCCGAGCCTGCAGCATGTACGCAAAGTCCTCAGCCCCCATAGACGGCTCGAACCGGTGCACAGCGTCCTGGCCCACGAGTTCAATCATGACCTTACGAGCGAATTCGGTCTCGGCGACATGGTTGATCGTCGGCGGATAGTTGCGCCGTAACGCGAAGTCGCACTGCACTCCGAACGCAGCGGCGATGTGCGTCGCGACCTCGCGCATGCGCGACTCGATCATGTCCAGCACCTCGTTGGTAAACGTGCGCACCGTACCCTGGACCTCGGCCGTGTCCGGCACGACATTCGTGGCCTCGCCTGCATGGATCATGGTGACGGAAATGACCGCAGCGTCTTGGGGGTTCTTGTTGCGCGTGAGGATCGTCTGAAAGGCCTGCACCATTTGGCACGCCACGGGCACTGGGTCCAGCCCAAGGTGGGGCATGGCTGCATGTGAGCCCTTGCCTCGCACGACGATGTGGAACTCATTGCTCGAGGCCATGACCGGACCGGCACGCAGCGCCATGTGCCCCGCGGGTATGCCTGGCCAATTGTGCATCCCGAATACGGCGTCAACAGGGAAACGGTCAAATAGGCCATCCTTGATCATCTCGCGCGCCCCCCCACCGCCCTCCTCCGCTGGCTGGAAAATGCAGACCACCCGGCCAGCGAAGTCACGGTGCCGGCTCAGGTGATACGCCGCCGCCAGAAGCATGGCAGTATGCCCGTCGTGGCCGCAGGCGTGCATCTTGCCTTGGTGGGTGCTGGCGTGGGGAAACGTGTTTTTTTCAGTGACGGGTAGCGCATCGATATCCGCACGCAATCCAATCGAACGGCCCTGCCCCAAACTGCCGTTGATCACCGCCACGACGCCCGTGCCCCCCAGCCCGCGGTGCACCTGCAGGCCCCACTCAGCCAAAAGCGCGGCAATGGTGTCGCTCGTGCGGTTTTCCTCAAAACACAGCTCTGGGTGCGCGTGAAGATCACGCCGGATATCGCGAAAGCGTGGTGCCTCGACGACGATGGAGTCGATGATCTGCATGGACGTCTCCCGTGTATAAGTCAAGAATGCCTAGCGCATTTTCACCCAAACAGCTGCGCATTGCCCAAGGCGCCGATCAAGGGCATGGGTGCGGCCTACACTTGGCATTTGTCGCGCCGATCGCCCAACCATACTCCTGCCATGGCTGACCTTGCTCCCACACAACGTCCTGTAATAACCGTGCGCGGCGCGTGCCCACATGACTGCCCTGACACCTGTGCCCTCTTGGTCACGGTGGAAGACAGCGTGGCCACCGCTGTGCGTGGGGATCCGGATCATCCCACGACCCATGGCGCGCTTTGCACGAAAGTGTCGCGTTATACCGAGCGGACCTATCACCCCCAGCGCCTGCTGCATCCCCTCAAGAGGGTCGGCGCAAAGGGCAGTGGGCAATTTGCACAGGTCGGCTGGGACGAGGCACTCGATGACATCGCCGCGAAGCTGGGCACAATTGGTGCCCGCAACCCCGAAGCCATCTTGCCCTACAGCTACGCGGGAACCATGGGCCTGGTGCAGGGGGAAGCCATGGCTGCGCGGTTTTTTCACAAGCTGGGGGCAAGCAAACTCAATCGCACGATCTGCTCTGCCGCAGGAGGGGCAGGGCTGGATGCGGTCCTCGGAGGCAAGGTCGGCATGGATGTGGAGCAATTCGCGCACAGCCGGCTGATCCTGATTTGGGGCAGCAACAGCATCACCAGCAACCTGCATTTCTGGACCTATGCACAGCGCGCCAAGCGCGCCGGGGCCAAACTGGTGTGCATCGACCCTTGGCGCCATGAGACAGCCGACAAATGCCACGAGCACATTCAGCTGCGCCCAGGCACTGATGCTGCGCTGGCGTATGCGCTGATCCATGAGTTGATCACCCATGGCTGGCTCGATCAGGACTACATCAGGCGCTACACGCTGGGCTTTGAGGCACTGCGCGAGCGCGCACTGCAGTGGCCGCCCGAGCGTGCTGCGACGGTGTGCGGCGTGCCAGCCGAGCAGATCCGACAACTGGCGTCGGACTATGGGACGCTGCGGCCGGCTGCCATTCGTGTCAATTACGGGCTGCAGCGCGTGCGCGGTGGTGGCAACGCGGTGCGCACCATCTCCAGCTTGCCAGCCCTCATCGGTGCCTGGCGCGATCCGGCAGGGGGTGTCCTGCTGTCCAGCTCCAACCATTTCGCAGTCAACACCGAGGCGCTCGAACGCCCTGATCTGCTTGCTGGTCGTTCCCCGCGCATGATCAACATGTCCACCATCGGCGATGATCTTCAACGCCCTACCAGCCCGGAATTTGGCCCCCGCATCGAAGCCATCATCGTCTACAACTCCAATCCCATGGCGGTCGCGCCCGACGGTGAAGCGGTGCGCAAGGGTTTCGCTCGTGAAGAGCTGTTCACCGTCGTGCTCGAGCACTTCCAAACCGATACCGCTGACCTCGCGGACTACGTGCTGCCGGCAACGACCCAGCTTGAACACCTTGACGTGCATAAGGCCTACGGCCACCGCTACTGGCTGGCGAATAACCCAGCCATTGACCCGCTTGGCGAGGCTAAGCCCAACAGCCAGATATTCCGTGAGCTTGCCACTCGCATGGGTTTCACCGAAGCGTGCTTTGCCGAAACCGACGAGCAGATTGCAGCGCAGGCCATTGCGGCCGACCCTTGCAATGGAGCCATCACCTTCAAGGCATTGCGTGAACAGGGGTGGATGAAGCTCACAGTGCCCGAAGCACCTTTCGCGCAAGGCGGCTTTCCGACGCCCTCTGGAAAGTGCGAGTTTTGGTCGGGGCGTGAAGCTGCTGCCGGGCGCGACCCGCTACCCGAAGTGTTGCTTCCCTACGAGTCCGAGGCGACCGCCCCACAGCTCGCAGCGCGGTACCCACTGGCCCTGATTTCGCCGCCTGCGCGCAATTTTCTCAACTCCACATTCGTCAATGTGCCTTCCTTGCAAGCCAGCGAAAGCGAGCCGCTCATGCTGCTGCACCCGCAGGACGCCGCTTCGCGCGGCATTGCCGACGGGCAGATGGCGCGCGCATTCAACGATCGTGGCAGCTACGCCTGCCGCGTGCGGGTGAGTCCACGCACACGCCCCGGGCAGGTGGTTGCCTTCGGCATCTGGTGGCGCAAGCTTTCACCCGGGGCTGTCAACGTCAACGCACTGACCCACCAGCGCCTCACGGATCTCGGCGCTGGACCGTGTTTCTACGATTGCCTCGTTGAAGTTTCCTAACTGTCCCGGCTGCGCGCTTCTAGGCTGCCGCCGCCCGAGTCCATTCGAACGTTCCCCGATCGAGAACTCGCCTCGCCTCGCTTGGCGTGCGCCAAGCGATCCTTCCCCCATCGGCCCGGGGTCGGCGGCGAGCGCTAAACGCCCGCCCTTTGCAATGAGGCGAGAAACGTCTTTGCGTCTTCGAACCCCACGACGCGTCCAACCTCCTTGCCGCCACTGAAAAAGATGATCCCCGGCGGGCCAAACAGATCAAAGCGCTTGAGCAACGCCTTGTCATCGGCATTATTTGCTGTCACGTCGGCCTGGACAAGGGTCACGGTTTGGAGCTTTTGCATCACTGCAGGATCCGTGAAGGTGAAATGTTCCATTTCTTTGCACGACACACACCAGTCAGCGTAAAAATCAAGCATGACAGGCCTGCTGCTCTGTGCAACAGTGCGATCAAGCTCGGTGACGGTTTTGACGCGAGAAAATTGCAGCGGCGCGACTTGAGCGGCCGCTGCGCCGCCGCGCTCGAGCCCCCCCAGTGGCTGCAGGATATCGCGGCTCCCTGCAGCCAAACCGGCGACGAGGACGGCACCAAGCATTGCCAGAACGACCCCAAAACCCTTGAACAGCCTCGCCCAGCCCGAGGCGTCATCCGGCAGGCGATCGAATGCGCGTAAATACGTGGCACTGATAATGAGCAGTGCTGCCCAAGCCAACATAAGCAGCCAAGAAGGCAATACCGGTGTGATCATGTACAGCGCCGTTGCGATGAGCAGCACGCCGAAGAAACTCTTCACACCGTCCATCCAGCCACCTGCCTTGGGCAAAAGCGTGCCAGCGCCCAGGCCGACGATGAGCAGTGGCACACTCATGCCGGCGGCGAGCGAAAACAACGCAACACCGCCGACGAAGGCGTTTCCGGTCTGACTGATGTAAAGGAGGGCACCCGCCAGCGGAGCGGCTACGCAAGGCCCGACAATCAGTGCCGACACCCCCCCCATGATGAAGACTCCGGCGAAATGTCCGCCTTGAAGCTTGCCCGACGTGTTCGAAAGCCTGCTCTGCAGTTGGCTGGGCAGCTGCAGCTCATAAAAACCGAACATTGACAGCGACAGCAGAACCAACAGCGCGGCAAACGTTGACAGCACCGTTGGATCCTGTAGCGAAGCCGCCAAACCCTGCCCAAGGAGGCCAGCCGCAATGCCGAACGCCGTATAGACCAACGCCATGCCCAACGAATAGACAACAGCTAGCGCAAATCCGCGCCCTCGCGACACCCTCGCTCCATGGCCGACAATGATGCTCGACAGGATTGGAATCATCGGGAGCACACACGGCGTAAATGCCAACAGCAACCCAAAGAGCACAAACATGGGAACGATTGACAGCAGCCTTCCGGTGGCCAATGCTGCGCCGATACGCGATGTCTCGCCGGCGCCGACTTGGCCTGCCCTCGCGACCGTCGCCGTACTTGGGGAGCTGGGCACTGCACCTGAGGAGGTTGCCGCAGGGCCGCTCGCCTCGGTCTTCGTCGGCGAAGACGCAGTGCCCGCCTCGCCGAACAATCCACGCAGAAGACCGCCTGCGGCGGCTGTCGCAGTCGTCTGGCCAGCATCGCCCTCGATGCTCGCGGTGCCCTGGCCTCCAAAGCCCTTCAGGCCGACGTCGACAGTCTTGTCGATCGGTGGATAGCACAGCCCCTGATCTGAGCAGCCCTGGTAGGTCACCTGCAACTTGAAGGCGCCCGGCGCCGCGTCCACGGGAAGCGGAATCACGACCTGAGTCCGGTAATGCGCCACCTCATGGCCGAGATTCTTGTCGAACTTCTTGTGCGCAGGCGGAAACCCGGGCTTACCCAGAACCACACCGGGAGTTTGCGCCTCAAAATGAAAGCGTTCCTGATAGAGGTAGTACCCCTTGGCGATATCGAAGGTGAGCAAAAGTGCCTTGGGATTTTGGACGGCAGCCGAAAAGCGAAAGGCTTCATCCGGCGGCAAAAACTTGCCTTCCTGCGCATGCACGACGGACAACAAGCAGAGTTGCAAGACAAACAACACGCCCACCACGCCTGCGAATACGCTGCGCAGCGCCGATTGCGGGCGCTTGGGCGACCTGAGCGGAGCGCGCTGCGCGGCAATTGAGAGGGCCATCATCGATTCGTCTCCTGGCGGATTGGCAGCAACCCGGGTGCGGACCCCGGGTCCGGCGGCATGCAGGCCACCGCAATCCTCATTTTAAATATAAGCCAAGCGTGATATTCAAGCTTGGCGTCGGCCCATTTCACGGAACTTCGGCGCATCGGATGAACAACGGACTTGGCCTGGGGCTCCAACCGGGACTTACACGCTGCATGCTCCATCACGCCGCAAATCGCCTGTGCGTCAGCTGGCGGGCGAGCAGCCACCCTCCCAGCAAGTAAGCGAAAAGAACGCTCAAATGCAGCGCGGCATGCGCATCCCAGCGGCCAAAAAAGAGCGGGCGCACCAGCTGGACTGCCGCTTGTAGCGGTAACACTTCAGCGAGCCTTTGCAACCACAGGGGCATGGCTGATAGGGGAAAAAAGATGCCGGACAAAAAGCTCATCGGTGTCAGCACGAGCGTGAAATAGTAGGTGAAAAAATCATAGCATTTCGCCAAGGCGTTGACGATCAAACCGAGCGCAGAAAACAGCATGCCAACCAGGGCCAGCAACGGTAACACCAAAAGCAGCGAGGGGTGACGGCTGATGCCAAGGATCGCCACAACGAGCACAAGGGCCGCCCCGCTCATCAGTGCCTTGGTTGACGCCCACAGAAGCTCACCGAGCAAAACGTCGTCAAGCGCGGTAGGCGTTAACAAAATTGCGTCCCACGTCTTCTGCACGTGCATGCGAGAAAAAGCCGAGTACAGCGCCTCAAAGCTCGCCGAGTTCATGACGCTCATGCTCACCGTGCCAGACGCAAGGAAAAGGATGTATGGGACGCCGCCCACCGTGCCAACCAGCGAGCCGACGCCCCAGCCAAAGGCAGCCAACGTCAGCAGAGGCTCGGCGATATTGCCGAGCAAGCTCGGCAGCGCAAGTTTGCGCCAAACGAGCGCGTTGCGCTGCCATACGGGTAGAAATCGCCAGTGCCGACCCCGCAGACCTGCATCGGGCGCGGCGGCCGGTCCAACGGCGCGTTCGGAGCGCAAAAAGGGGGGCATGGGGCGGACTCAGAGTATGGCTGGCGCGGATAGAAATCTTGCCTCAATCGCGCAACTGCCGGCCGGTCAGCTTGAGGAACACATCTTCAAGATTGGCCGAGCGGTGGAGGATGCGCAATCCGTTTGTCAGGGGCTGCATCGCTGCAACCAAGGGCGTGCCGTCGCCCGCATACGCAAACAAGGTGTCACCGCTGCGTTCCATACGTTGCGCGTAGGCAGTCGCGAGCCTCTGGGCCTCGTCCACGCGCGCGCCATACATCTCGATGACATCGGGTTCGACGTGTCGAGCAATGAGCTCGAATGGCGCACCGTCGTCCAAGCCGCGGCCATGATCCATGACCAGAACGCGCTGACAAAGACGCTCGGCCTCCTCCATGAAGTGCGTCGTGAGCAGGATGGACTTTCCCACGGCCAGAAGGGACTTGAGACGCTCCCAAATGAGGTGCCGCGCCTGCGGATCCAGTCCGGTCGTGGGTTCGTCCAGAAAAATGATGTCCGGCTCGTGAATCAGCGCCCGCGCCAAGCTCAGGCGCCGTTTCATGCCACCCGACAACTCTGCAATCCGCGCATGCGCCTTGCCCTGCAGCCCTGCAAATTCGAGCAATCCAGCGATGCGGGGCCGTGTCTGCGCGTCGCGCAGTCCGAAATACCGGGCATAGATCAAGAGATTCTCTTCAACCGTGAAATCCGGGTCCAAGCTGTCAAACTGCGTCACAACGCCCACGTGCATACGGGCCAGCCGGGCGTGCTTTGGCACGGCGTGGCCCATGAGCTCAATGCTGCCTGCATCCGGCTGCGCCAAACCGAGACATAACCGTATGGTGGTGGTCTTGCCGGCTCCGTTTGGGCCAATGATCCCAAAACATTCCCCAGGCCGGATCGCGAAGGTCAGGTCGCGCACGACATCCTGGCCGGCATAGCGCTTGCGCAGGCCACGCACGTCCAGCAGGGGTTTGCCCTGCACCTTTCCTTCAATCGCAGTTGCTGCCATCGGGTATTGAGGGTCACCAGCTCGCCGCTGATCCCCAGCCATCGTCCTTGCCCGTGCCCCAAAAACAAAACCCGGCGCCGGCCTTCCAAGCAGGCCTGCGCCGGGCATTCGGCGTTGAGCGCGAACGCGCGGTGTGGAACCCGCGCGCCTTACTCGGCCGCCTTCCCTTCGGCGGGCGACGCCTCGTCGGGCCGATCAACCAGTTCAACCAAGGCCATGGGGGCGTTATCACCCACGCGATAGCCGAATTTGAGAATGCGCGTGTAACCGCCCGGCCGCGTTTTGTAGCGTTCGCCAAGCTCGCCAAACAGCTTGACAACGGAATCGCGGTCGCGCAGTCGATCGAATGCCAAGCGGCGGTTCGCCAGCGAAGGCTTCTTGCCCAGGGTGATCAGGGGCTCGACGACCCTGCGCAATTCCTTGGCCTTGGGCAGGGTGGTCTTGATCGCCTCATGCGCGATCAGCGAGTTCGCCATGTTGCGCAACATGGCCAGCCTGTGGCTTGTGGTGCGGTTGAGTTTGCGCAGACCGTGTCCGTGGCGCATAGTGCTTTCCTTTCGTTATGTTGAAGCCAGCCGTATCAGGTACTGGCCTTGCACGATGCCGTCTCGCGCATGACATGCATGCGGGTGCGGCGATTCAAAATACGCCGCCCGGTTCACGGGCGGCCTCCAATCAGTTCGGACGCGTTTCCAGCTCCGCTGGCGGCCAGCTTTCCAGCTTCATGCCCAAGGTAAGACCACGCGCAGCCAGCACTTCCTTGATCTCATTCAGCGATTTGCGTCCAAGATTCGGCGTCTTCAGCAGCTCGGTCTCACTGCGCTGGATCAGATCCCCGATGTAGTAGATGTTTTCAGCCTTGAGGCAATTGGCCGAGCGCACGGTCAGCTCGAGGTCATCGACAGGACGCAGAAGGATGGGGTCGAATTGTTGCGCACTCGCCGAACCGCCGGCCTCCAACGCTTTCTCCGCCCCTTCCAAGCTGGCAAACACGGACAACTGCTCCACCAAAATGCGAGCAGCGGTCCGAATGGCCTCTTCGGCGCTCGTCGACCCGTTGGTCTCAATTTCCATGACCAGCTTGTCCAGATCGGTGCGCTGCTCAACGCGCGCGTTCTCAACCGCGTAGCTGACGCGGCGCACGGGCGAGAACGACGCATCAAGCACGATACGGCCAATGATCTTGCCACCTTCGTCTGCATAGCGGCGCAGGTTACCGGGCACATAACCGCGGCCCTTCTCGACCTTGATCTGCATGTCCAGCTTACCCTGCTGCGACAGGTGCGCAATCACGTGCTCCGGATTGACAATCTCCACGTCGTGCGGCGTCTGGATGTCAGCGGCGGTGACCACACCCTCACCCTCCTTGCGCAGCGACAGCGTGACTTCGTCGCGGTTATGAAGCTTGAACACCACACCTTTGAGGTTGAGAAGAACGGCGATCACATCCTCCTGCAGGCCGTCGACCACCGAATACTCGTGCAACACGCCGTTAATACTGACCTCGGTCGGTGCATACCCCACCAAAGACGACAGCAACACGCGCCGCAGCGCGTTGCCTAGCGTGTGGCCATAGCCGCGCTCAAACGGCTCCAGGGTCACCTTGGCGCGCAGCGGGCCCAGGGCTTCAACTTGGATGGATTTCGGACGAAGCAATGCGGTTTGCATGAATTTCCTTTCAATACCCTCCGCTCGTTACACGGATAAGGCTGACGATTACGAAACAAAGGCGCGACAGCGCCTGGGCAACCCCGAAGCCAACCCGTGAGGGCTCCTCACGGGCTCGCGGCACGGACTGTGCGGATCAACGGGAATAAAGTTCGACAATCAGCGACTCGTTGATGTCACTTGCGAATTCGTCACGATCTGGTGTTTTCTTGAACACGGCTTCCATCTTGCTCGGGTCGACTTGGACCCAGGCCGGAAACCCGTTGCCCTCGGCAAGCTTCAGTGCATCGGCAATACGCAGTTGCTTCTTTGCCTTCTCGCGAACGGCTACGGTCTGGCCGGGCATGACGCGCGCGGACGGAATATCGAGCACAGTCCCATCAACCACGATGCCGCGATGGCCTACGAGCTGGCGAGCCTCGGCTCGCGTGGAGGCAAAACCCATGCGGTAGACCACCGTATCCAAACGCGATTCCAGCAGGGTCAGCAGATTCACACCGGTGTTGCCGCGCAAGCTCTGGGCCTTTTCATAGGTCCGGTGAAACTGCTTTTCCAGCATGCCATACATCCGCTTGACCTTCTGCTTTTCGCGCAGTTGAGTTGCGTAATCCGACTGCCGCGAGCCGGACGTACGCCCATGCTGGCCGGGCTTCGTGTCGAATTTGGCCTTGGATTCGATGCCACGGCGCGCGCTCTTCAGAAAGAGATCGGAGCCTTCGCGGCGGGAGAGTTTGGCCTTGGGGCCGAGATAACGTGCCACTTGCTATTTCCTTTAAATCAACTGCCGCAGGTTGCGCTGCGGGAGCTTGGGCCGCAAGACCCAAGCAGTGGGCTTGGCGGTGCGAGCACCGCGGTGTATTGATCCTGACCGGGCGCGCTCAGATGCGACGGCGCTTGGGCGGGCGGCAACCGTTGTGCGGCACGGGCGTGACATCTGCAATCTGGATCACCTTGATACCCAAGCCATTCAACGCACGTACTGCGGACTCGCGCCCCGGGCCGGGACCCTTGATACGCACTTCGAGTTGCTTGATCCCGCACTCAATGGCTTGACGTCCCGCATTTTCCGCCGCCACCTGGGCCGCAAACGGGGTGGATTTGCGCGAGCCCTTGAAACCTTGACCGCCGGAGGAGGCCCAGGACAACGCGTTGCCTTGGCGATCCGTAATGGTGATGATGGTGTTGTTGAAGGAGGCGTGCACGTGCGCGATACCGTCCGCCACATTCTTGCGAACCTTCTTGCGCGTGCGCTGCGCCGAACCCTGCGTTGAACCTTTAGCCATGACTTCGTCCTTGTATGCTTATTTCTTCAGCGCTGCAGCGCCCTTGCGCGGACCCTTGCGGGTGCGGGCATTTGTGCGTGTGCGCTGGCCGCGAACCGGCAGGCCGCGGCGATGGCGCATGCCACGATAACAGCCCAGGTCCATCAGGCGCTTGATGTTGATTGAGACCTCGCGGCGCAGGTCACCTTCAATGACGAACTCGCCGACTTGCTCTCGCACTTTTTCGAGCTCGGCGTCGGTGATGTCTTTCACCTTTGTCGAATAGGCGACGCCCGCAGCGTCGCAAATCTTGCGCGCCGTGGTACGGCCAATGCCATAGATCGCAGTCAGACCGATTTCAGCGTGCTGATGCGGGGGAATATTGATACCAGCAATACGGGCCATTGGATTCCTCGATTCAAATAAGGCCGGTTAACCCTGACGCTGCTTATGGCGGGGGTCGGTACAGATCACACGCACCACGCCCTTGCGGCGGATGATCTTGCAGTTTCTGCACATCTTCTTGATGGACGCACTAACTTTCATGATTTACCTCGTTTATTTGGCACGAAATACGATCCGCGCACGCGTCAGATCGTAGGGCGTGAGTTCAACAGTGACCTTGTCGCCCGGCAAGATGCGGATGTAATGCATCCGCATCTTGCCGGAAATGTGGCCGAGGACGACATGGCCGTTTTCCAGCTTGACCCGGAAGGTTGCATTGGGGAGATTTTCAAGAATCTCCCCTTGCATTTGAATGGCATCATCCTTAGACATAGAAAAGTTCGGGCCTCAGCGCAGCGTCATGCCACTTTTGAAATTCGCACGCTTGAGCAGCGCATCGTATTGATGCGACATCGCGTAAGCCTGCACCTGTGCCATAAAATCCATGGTCACCACCACAATGATCAGCAGCGACGTCCCGCCAAAATTGAATGGCACGTTATATTTAAGCACCAAAAACTCGGGAAGCAAGCAAACCAGCGTGATGTAAAGTGCACCCGCCAGGGTCAGACGCATGAGTATTTTGTCGATATACCGCGCAGTCTGCTCACCGGGGCGGATACCCGGGATGAAGGCGCCACTCTTCTTAAGATTATCAGCGGTCTCACGACTATTGAAAACAAGCGCCGTATAGAAAAACGTAAAGAATATGATCGCCCCAGCATACAGCGCGATGTAAATCGGCTGCCCAGGAGAAAGAAGTGCTGCGGCATCCTTGAGCCAGCCCATGCCGGCGCCGGCCCCGAACCAACTCACGACGGTCGCAGGCAAAAGAATGATTGACGATGCGAAAATCGGCGGAATGACGCCTGACATATTAAGCTTCAGAGGCAGATGGGACGACTGCCCCCCATACACTTTGTTGCCGACCTGTCGGCGCGCGTAATTCACCAAGATCTTGCGCTGGCCACGCTCGACAAATACAACAAAATACGTAACGGCGACGACGATCGCCAGCACAAAGATGGACACGAGGATGCTCATCGCACCCGTGCGGACCAATTCAAGCAAACCGCCCAGGGCCGTGGGCAATCCGGACGCAATGCCCGCAAAGATAATGATCGAAATCCCATTACCCAACCCACGTTCCGTGATCTGCTCGCCCAGCCACATCAAGAACATGGTTCCGGCCGTGAGGCTAACGACAGCGGTGAGCTTGAAGCCAATGCCCGGATCCAGAACGAGCCCCTGAGCAGAGCTCAGGGCAACCGAAATACCGAGTGATTGAAAAATCGCCAGCACAAGCGTGAAGTAGCGTGTGTACTGCGTAATCTTCCGGCGACCCGCCTCGCCTTCCTTTTTCAGCGCCTCCATCGAGGGCAGCACGTAGGTCAGCAATTGCATGATGATCGATGCCGAAATGTACGGCATGATTCCCAGCGCAAAGACCGTAAAGCGCGACAGGGCGCCGCCCGAGAACATGTTGAACAGCCCGAGGATGCCCCCTGAATTGTTCTGGAATAGCTGCTGCAATTGCTGCGGATTGATACCAGGCACGGGAATGTGCGCGCCAACGCGGAACACAATCAATGCGCCCAGCAGAAAAAGGAGGCGCTTGGTCAAGTCCCCATATTTCCCGCTACCGAGCGCGCTTGATTGTGTGGCCATGACAAGTCCCGTGCTTAGCTTAGTCTTGCTGCGCGACCACCGTACCGCCGGCCGCCTCGATCGCCGCGCGTGCGCCGCGAGTCACCGCAACGCCGGCCACGGTGAACCGCCGCTCCACACCACCCGAGGCGAAGATCTTGGCCGATAGCGCCTGATCGGAAATGAGCCCCGCCGCCTTCAGCGTCAGCAAGTCGACCTGATCGCCCTTGATTGCAGACAACTCGGACAGGCGGACTTCCGCCTTGAACTTCGCCGTCGGCGACTTGAATCCGCGCTTGGGCAAGCGGCGTTGCAGCGGCATCTGGCCGCCTTCAAAACCAACCTTATGATAGCCGCCGGAGCGTGACTTCTGCCCCTTGTGGCCTCGCCCGGCGGTCTTCCCCAAGCCTGACCCAATGCCGCGACCCACGCGCTTATTGCTATGAGTCGCGCCTTCGGCGGGCTGAATGGTATTGAGTTGCATGCTGAATCTCACAAATGAGGGTAGACCATGCCCAATCAGGCGATGACCTTCACCAGATAATCGACTTTGCGAATCATGCCGCGAACAGACGGCGTGTCTTCCAGGGTGCGCTCGTCGTTGATATGACGAAGGCCCAACCCGCGAACCGTATCGCGATGGTCCGAGCGCGTGCCGATCACACTACGCACCAACTTCACTCTGACTTCTTTCTTGTCTTGCATGGCAGACCTCAGCCGAGGATTTCTTCGACGCTCTTACCGCGCTTCATGGCGATTTCAGAAGGCGTATTGGCCTTCGTGAGACCGTCCAGCGTGGCACGAACCATGTTGTAGGGGTTGGTGGAGCCATGACTCTTCGCAACCACATCCGTGATGCCGACCACCTCAAAGATGGCGCGCATCGGGCCGCCAGCGATGATGCCCGTACCTTGTGGCGCCGGGGACATCATGACGTCGGAGGCGGCGTGACTCCCGTACACCTGATGGTGCAAGGTGCCATTCTTGAGCTTGACCTTCACCATGTTGCGGCGTGCCTGGTCCATGGCCTTTTGCACGGCAACCGGCACTTCACGCGCCTTGCCTTTGCCCATGCCAATGCGTCCGTCACCGTCACCCACCACGGCAAGAGCGGCAAAACCGAGAATACGGCCACCCTTGACCACCTTGGTGACGCGGTTCACCGCGATCATTTTTTCCCGCAGACCGTCATCACGGGCTTCGGTGTTCATCTTTGCTTGGATTTTGGCCATCTCAACCTCAGAATTTCAAACCAGCTTCGCGGGCAGCTTCAGCCAGCGCCTTGACGCGGCCGTGATACTGAAAGCCGGAGCGATCGAAGGCGACCTGCTCAATGCCTGCGGCCCGCGCCTTCTCGGCGATGCGCTTGCCGACGATTTGAGCTGCACCGACATTGCCACCCGACCCCTGAAGCTGTTGCCGCACTTCAGGCTCCGCAGTCGATGCCGTCATCAGCACACGCGCGCCGTCATCGGAGATGATGCTTGCATAGATATGCGCGTTCGAACGATGCACCGCCAGGCGCGTCACATACAAGCGGGCAATATGGGCGCGCGTTGACTTGGCGCGGCGCAGACGGGCTTGTTTCTTATTCAACATTTCACAACCCCTTATTTCTTCTTGGTTTCCTTGATCACCACGACCTCATTGGCGTAGCGAACCCCTTTGCCCTTGTAGGGCTCGGGCGGACGAATGGCACGGATATCTGCAGCCACCTGACCGACGAGCTGCTTATCCACACCTTTGAGCACGATCTCCGTCGGGGTGGGCGCCTCAACCTTGATGCCCTCTGGCATGTCACGCACGACGGGATGGGAAAAACCAAGAGCGAGGTTCAGCTTGGCCCCTTGGACTTGGGCCTTGTAGCCAACGCCAATGAGCGTAAGCTTTTTCTCGAAGCCCTTGTCCACGCCGGCAACCATTCCCGCGACCAAGGCGCGGAATGTCCCCGAGAGCGCATGGGCCTCGCGGCTCTCGTCCGACGGGGCGAACGTTAGCGCGCCGTTCTCGAACTCGACCTTTACCAGCGGATTCAGCGGGCGGTCCAGACGACCGAGCCCACCCTTAACGGCAATTTGTTCGGGCGACAGGGAGACTTCCACGCCCTTGGGCACAACAATGGGATTCTTGGCGACTCGCGACATGGCCAGCCCTCAATTAGGCAACATAACAAAGGACCTCGCCGCCGACGCCGACTTGGCGCGCCTTGCGGTCGGTCATCACGCCCTTCGGCGTGGAGACGATGGCGACACCCAGTCCGTTCAGGACCTGGGGAATGGCGTGTCGCCCACGATAGATACGCAAGCCGGGACGACTGACGCGCTCGATGCGCTCGATCACCGGGCGCCCTGCGTAGTACTTCAGCGCAATCTGCAGATCAGCCTTGGCTCCATCACGCACCAGCTCATAGCCGTCAATGTAGCCTTCATCCTGAAGCACTTGGGCGATAGCCGCCTTCAGCTTCGACGCGGGCATCTTCACGGTAGCCTTCTCGACCATCTGCGCATTGCGGATGCGCGTCAGCATGTCGGCAATGGGATCACTCATGCTCATAAAAATGTTCTCCGGTGACTTCCGATAGCCGCATTACCAGCTGGACTTGGTGACGCCGGGGATTTCCCCACGAAACGCCAATTCACGAATCTTGTTGCGCGCAAGTCCGAACTTGCGAAATGTCCCGCGCGGACGCCCCGTCAGCGCACAACGATTGCGAAGGCGCGTGGGGTTTGCGTTCCGGGGCAACTGTTGCAACGCCAGTCGGGCCTGGAGATGCTCCTCATGCGATTTGCTCGAATCAGCGATTACAGCCTCAAGCGCAGCACGCTTCGCAGCGAACTTCTGCACGAGCTTCTCGCGCTTATCTTGCCGATTGATCAGTGAAAGCTTGGCCATGGCAATCTCAATTCTTAAAGGGAAAGCGGAACGCGGACAGCAGCGCCTTGCATTCGTCGTCCGATTTCGCGGTCGTCGTGATGCTGATATTCAGTCCACGCAGCGCGTCGACCTTGTCGTACTCGACCTCAGGGAAAATAATCTGCTCTTTCACCCCGATGTTGTAGTTGCCGCGACCGTCAAACGCGCGCGACGACACACCGCGGAAGTCCCGCACGCGCGGCAGCGCCACCGTGATCAATCGATCGAGAAACTCATACATGCGCCCACCGCGCAGCGTGACCGAGCACCCGATGGGCATGCCCTCGCGCACCTTGAACGCCGCAATGGCCTTGCGCGCCTTCGTCACCACAGGCCTTTGCCCGGCAATCTTGGTCATATCGCCCACTGCATGCTCGATGACCTTCTTGTCTGCAACCGCCTCGGATACGCCCATGTTGAGCGTAATCTTGGTGATGCGCGGAACCTCCATGACCGACTTGAAGCCGAACTGCTTTTGCAGATCCGGCACGACTTGGCCCTTGTAAAACTCTTGCAAGCGCGACATAACGCCCCCAGTTAAACCTTGATTTGCTCGCCACTCGAACGGAATACGCGAACCTTGTTGCCGTCAGAGAGCGAACTCATGCCGACACGATCTGCCTTGCCGGACGCCGGATTAAAAATCGCCACATTGCTTTGATGAATGGGCATTTCCTTGGACACGACGCCGCCTGGCTGATTTTGCATTGGGTTCGGACGCGTATGACGCTTCACGAGATTCACACCCTCAACGATCAGGTGCTCCGTTCCATGGCGCGCAAGCACCTTGGCACGCCGCCCCTTGTCGGCTCCGGCGATGACGACGACTTCGTCGCCCCTGTGGATTTTGTTCATGGTCGACCTCTTACAGCACTTCGGGTGCGAGGGAAACAATCTTCATGAAACGCTCAGTGCGAAGCTCGCGCGTGACCGGCCCGAAAATACGGGTCCCAATCGGCTCCAGCTTGGCATTCAGAAGGACCGCCGCGTTCGTATCGAACTTGATCAACGAACCATCGGCGCGGCGCACGCCCTTGGCGGTGCGCACGACAACGGCGTTGAACACTTCGCCCTTTTTCACACGCCCACGCGGCGCGGCTTCCTTGATGCTGACCTTGATGACGTCGCCGATGCCGGCATAGCGACGCTTCGATCCGCCAAGCACCTTGATGCACATAACGGTCTTCGCGCCAGTGTTGTCAGCAACATCCAGCCTTGATTGCATCTGAATCATGTGGAATCCTGAAATTCTTTCCCAACTTGGCGGCATCAACCAGCATGCCAACAGTCTTGGGCCCAGCTAGTGGGGTTGTGAAGCGCAAAAGCGCAGAACTAGATATTTTTACTTGAACTAACCCAAATGTCAAGGCCAGATCGAGACTTTTGAGCACTGCAGCGCATGTCCGAGGCCCTTTTGCTGCGGGGCACGGTCTCGGCGGGGCCAAACCCCGCAGCGACTCCCCGCCGCAACGCCAAAATCCAAGCGCCTCAGACCAACCTGGACTTTTCCACGAGACGCGTCACCACCCAGGATTTGGTCTTGGAAATCGGACGCGATTCGGCAATCTCCACCAGGTCACCCAGGTGAAACTGCCCCTCCGCATCGTGCGCACTGTACTTCTTCGAGCGCACGATGTATTTGCCATACAGTTCGTGCTGGACGCGACGCTCGACCAAGACGGTAACCGTCTTGGCACGTTTGTCGCTGACCACCCGCCCCGTCAGCACACGGGTCAATCCTTCAGCTGTCGACATCATGACTCCTGCGTGACTGTTTGACGAATCAGCGTGCGAATGCGCGCGATATCACGCCGCACCTTCATCAGCTGACTGGTGTTCTGCAACTGCTGCGTCGCCTTTTGCATGCGCAAACCCATATGCGCCTTTAATAGGGCATTCAATTCATTTTGCAAACCGGTTTGATCCAATTTGCGCATTTCTTCCAGATTCATCATCTCACCTCAAAGGCCAAAACGGCGACCGACGAAGACGGTACGGAAGGGCAGCTTGGCCGCTGCAAGCTCAAACGCTTCGCGGGCCAATTGCTCCGGTACGCCATCGATTTCATACAGAACCTTACCGGGCGTGATTTCCGACACGTAATACTCGGGGTTCCCCTTGCCGTTACCCATACGGACTTCAGCGGGCTTGATCGAAATGGGCTTATCCGGAAACACGCGAATCCAGATGCGCCCACCGCGTTTGACGTGGCGCGAAATGGCCCGACGAGCCGACTCGATTTGGCGCGCCGTCAGGCGCCCGCGAGTCGTGGCCTTCAGCCCATATTCCCCAAAAGCCACAGAGGCCCCACGCGTTGCCACACCCTTGTTGCGGCCCTTTTGCTCCTTGCGGTATTTGCGCCGCGCAGGTTGCATCATGACGATTCTCCTTGCTTGCTTGGCACGGTAGCTGCAGCCTCGGGCTTGCTGACTTTCCGTACGCGCTTTTCAGTGGGCGCCGCAGGCGCGGCTACAGTGGCCGTGTGCGCATCGCCCCGACCAGCGTCGGGCCGGCGGTTACGACGCGGCCCGGACTTGTCATCGCGGCGCGGACGACGCTCAGGCTCGGCGGTGTCGGCAGCCTTCTGCGCCAAAGCGCCACGACCCAGCGTATCGCCCTTGTAGACCCAGACCTTCACACCGATGACGCCATAAGTGGTCTTGGCTTCGGAAAAGCCATAATCGATGTCCGCTCGCAGCGTCTGCAATGGCACACGCCCTTCACGGTACCATTCCGTACGGGCAATTTCAATGCCGTTGAGGCGCCCGGACGACATGATCTTGATGCCCTGTGCGCCAAGGCGCATTGCATTTTGCATCGCGCGCTTCATCGCGCGCCGGAACATGATGCGCTTTTCGAGCTGCTGCGTGATGGAATCCGCAATGAGCTTGGCATCAATTTCGGGTTTGCGCACTTCCTCGATGTCCACCGCCACCGGCACCCCAAGCCGCTTCGTCAACTCGGCCTTGAGGGCTTCGATATCCTCGCCCTTCTTGCCGATGACCACACCAGGGCGCGCGCTAAAAATCGTGATCCGTGCATTTTTCGCCGGACGCTCAATGACGATGCGCGACACCGAGGCAGCTTTCAGCTTTTTGGCCAGGTATTCGCGCACCGCGATGTCTTCGTTGAGCATCTTGGCAAACTGGGCGCCGCTGGCGTACCAACGCGAGGACCAGTCGTGCGTGACCGCCAGTCTAAAACCGGTTGGGTTGATTTTCTGTCCCATCTCGAGTCCTTAGTTTCCAACGGTGATGTAGATGTGGCAGGTGGGCTTGACAATGCGATTGCCACGCCCCTTCGCACGCGCCGAGAAGCGCTTGAGCGAAGCACCACGCTCCACCATGATGGATTTGACCTTCAATTCGTCAATGTCCGCACCATCGTTGTGCTCGGCGTTGGCGATGGCCGACTCCAGCACTTTCTTGATGATCTGCGCCGACTTCTTCGGAGTGAACGCCAAAGTGTTGAGGGCGTGGTCAACTTTCTTGCCGCGAATCAGATCAGCCACCAACCGGCCCTTCTGCTCGGACAACCGAACACCGCGCAATACTGCTCGTGTTTCCATGGTTCTTACCTCTTGGCAGCCTTTTTGTCCGCAGGATGACCCTTGAATGTGCGGGTCAGCGCAAACTCACCGAGTTTGTGGCCAACCATCTGATCCGTGATGTACACGGGCACATGTTGCCGGCCGTTGTGCACGGCAATCGTCACACCGATGAACTCGGGCAGCACCGTGGAGCGGCGTGACCAGGTCTTGATCGGCTTCTTGTCTTTGGTGGCCACAGCGCTTTCGATCTTTCGCATCAGGTGCAGATCGCAAAACGGGCCTTTTTTGAGAGAACGTGTCATATCTGGGCCTCTAGCTTACTTTTTACGGCGCGAGACGATCATGCCCTGCGTGCGCTTGTTCTGACGCGTGCGGTAACCCTTTGTCGGGGTACCCCACGGACTGACCGGCGTACGACCTTCGCCCGTCCGCCCTTCGCCACCGCCGTGCGGGTGATCAATTGGGTTCATTGCCACACCACGCACTGTCGGACGGATACCCTTCCAGCGCTTGGCACCAGCCTTACCATACTGCCGCAAGCTGTTTTCTTCGTTGCTGACTTCACCGATCGTGGCGCGGCACTCGACGTGAATCTTGCGCACCTCGCCCGAGCGCAGACGCACCTGCGCGTAGACACCCTCCCGGGCCATCAACACCGCCGAAGACCCTGCAGACCGGATCATTTGCGCACCCTTGCCCGCCAGCAGCTCAATGCAATGAATGGTCGAACCGACCGGGATGCTGCGGATAGGCAAGCAATTTCCCACCTTGATCGGCGCCTCGGACCCACTGACGACCGAGCTGCCGACTTCGATCCCGCGCGGAGCGATGATGTAACGACGCTCACCATCCGCATAGCAAAGCAGGGCGATGTGCGCCGTGCGGTTGGGGTCGTATTCGATACGCTCGACCTTCGCCGGGATCCCGTCCTTGTCGCGCCGGAAATCAACCACCCGGTAGTGCTGCTTGTTGCCGCCACCGCGATGGCGCACCGTGATGTGGCCGTTGTTGTTGCGGCCGGCATTTTGCTTTTGCGGCTCGAGCAAACTCTTCTCGGGCTCACCCTTGTGCAGATGTTTGTGCACCACCTTCACCACAGCCCGACGACCGGCTGAAGTCGGCTTCACCTTGACGACTGCCATGTTAGACACCCTCCTGGGCGAAATTCAATTCCTGTCCAGCCGCCAAGCTGACGTACGCTTTGCGAACATTATTGCGATGGCCCACGCCACGCGACGTGCGCTTGACCTTGCCCTTCTGGTTCAGCACCTGGACGCAGGTAACCTGCACCTTGAAAAAGGCCTCGACAGCCGCCTTGATCTCGTCCTTGCTTGCATCCTGGCGAACACGAAACGCAACCTGGTTGCGCTTGTCCGCGAGCATGGTCGCCTTCTCGGAAATGATCGGCGCCAGCAGCACCTGCATCAAACGTTGTTCTCGTGTCTGTTGCTGGCTCATGACAGCATCTCCTGCAGCTTAACGAACGCGCCTTTGGCAATCAGGATCTTCTTGTAATAGATCAACGACAGAGGATCCATGTAGCGCGGCTCGACCAGCAACACATTGGGCAAGTTGCGCGCCGCCAGCATCAGCTTCTCGTCGATCGAATCGGCGATATACAACACCGAATCCAGACCCATTGACCTGAGCTTTGTTGCCAGCAACTTCGTCTTCGGCGCTTCAACCGCAAGCTCGTCCACGACGACAACCCGCCCTTCGCGTGCCAGCTGCGACAAAATGGAACGCATCCCAGCGCGATACATCTTCTTGTTGATCTTCTGCGTGAAATTTTCATCCGCAGCATTTGGGAAAATCCGACCGCCCCCACGCCACAGCGGGGAACTCGTCATGCCCGCACGGGCCCGACCCGTACCCTTCTGGCGCCACGGCTTGCGCGTCGAGTGCTTGACTTCAGCGCGATCTTTTTGCGCGCGAGTGCCGGCACGGGCGTTCGCCTGGTAGGCAATCACAATCTGGTGAATCAGCGCCTCGTTGTACTCGCGCCCGAAAATGGTGTCGGGTGCGTCAAAGGCGGCTCCTGGAGCGCCATCGGCTGCGACGTAATGCAATTGGGTCATGACTGAACTCCAGCTTTCTTGACCGCGGGACGCAAGGTCACGCACCCTGAATCCGCGCCAGGGATCGAGCCCTTCACCATGATCAGAGCCCGCTCCGCGTCAACCCGGACCACCTCAAGATTCTGGATCGTCACATTGGTCCCGCCCAAACGGCCAGACATGCGCTTGCCCGGGAACACACGCCCCGGGTCCTGCGCCATACCAATGGAGCCCGGCGCACGCGTCGTGACCGAGTTGCCATGGGAGGCCCGATTCGAGGAAAAATGGTGGCGCTTGATGGCACCGGCGTAACCCTTGCCGATGGTCAGGCCACGCACGTCCACGTATTGGCCGACGGAAAACAGCGAAGCCGACAGGGCGGCGCCCGGCTGATACTCGGCTGCCACATCCGCGGGAACGCGGAATTCGCAAAGCAATTTGGCTGGCTCAATTGCGGCCTTGGCCAGGTGCCCGGCTTCCGCTTTGCTTAACGAGGAAGGCTTCGTCGCACCGAAGGCAACCTGAACGGCGCTATAGCCATCCTTGTCGGCTTGGCGGACTTGCGCCACAGCGTTGCGAGAAACGTCCAGAACGGTCACGGGAATGGACACCCCGTCATCCGTGAAGACTCGCATCATGCCGACCTTGCGCGCAACAAGGCCGAGTGCTTGCGTACTCATTGTTTTCTCCATGCCAGCTGCGATTGGCTGGCGTCATTGGCAGACAGGGCTGCGATTTGACACACACAACACCGAGCAAGAGCCCGGATATTGCTTGCCCTGGAATGCGCATGCGCATTCCAGGGCAACGTTGAAAAGCACGCCAGTATAGCGAACTGGCTTACGGCTGACTAGTCTTTACTGCAACTTAATTTCCACATCCACACCAGCCGGCAGATCCAGCTTCATCAACGCATCCACCGTTTTGTCCGTAGGATCAACAATATCCATCAGCCGCTGATGCGTGCGAATCTCAAACTGGTCGCGGGAAGTCTTGTTCACATGCGGCGATCGCAGGACGTCGAAACGCTGCAGCCGGGTCGGAAGTGGAACCGGCCCCTTCACGATGGCGCCGGTGCGCTTAGCGGTATCAACGATCTCAAGCGCGGACTGGTCGATGAGCCGATAGTCGAATGCCTTGAGGCGAATGCGGATTTTTTGACTTTGCATTGCTGTTCCAAAGAGCGGGAAATGTGAGGCGAGCCTCTGTTTTACGCGAGAATTTTTGCGACGACCCCAGCACCGACGGTGCGGCCACCTTCGCGGATGGCGAAGCGCAGGCCTTCTTCCATGG
>JABBOE010000172.1 GCA_019351955.1 Pseudomonadota bacterium | reverse complement strand
GGCAGTGGCGCGACGCTTCGACTGGGTCGCGGCGAAAGCGCCATGTCCATCCGGGCGCGTGGGCGTCACCGCTTCGGGCCGGATGCTGCCTCGGTCGAGGTGCGCGGGTCATGGATGACATCGAATGCCGGAATAGGAAGATCGAGGGTTGCGCTCGTCGGGGCCCCGGCGCATCGCCCGGCTGCACGAGCGTATCGGCAATCTGCGCCGCGACTTCGTGCACAAGGAGATGACGAGAATGGTGGCGCAGTGCGCCGTCCTGGCCACGGAGCAACTGGCTCCCAAGACCATGAGCCGCAGCGCGCGCGGCACGGTCGATGCACCGGGGTGGCGCGTGTGGAAAAAGGCCGGTCTCAACCGTGAGATCCTCTCGGCGGGGTTCGGCATGGCGCATCGGATGCTCGCGTACAAAGCGGAAGAAGCGGGCACGCGGCTGCATCTGAGCCATACGCGCCAGCTCAAACCGTCGCAACGCTGCGCGGCGTGCTGGCGGCTCGTTCCCAAGACGTTAGCGTGTGCATGTCTGCCCGTATTGCGGACAGATCATGCCTCGCGACCGCGACAGCGCGTTGGTGGTGCTCATCAACGCGCGTGCAGCGCAGCAAATCCCTCAACGGGACACGCCTGGAACGGGCGCGGCGGCGAGACCCAACCTGCTGCCCCGGCAACGGGGCAAGTCCAAGTCCTTGACCCGCGAAACCCTCACGACAACGCCATGCGTTTGGCGGCGGGAGAGTTCATTTCATGCAGGATGTGCATGGCAGCGAGTGGCGAGTGGCTGCGGTACGCTCAGGTGCAAGCTCATGCCGCGCCGGTGCTCCAAGGTGTCTTGACGGCCATCAGGCGTTCTAGCCCGGGACTCGGGCCATGAGACGCATCAAGCATGGCAGTGAACTGCTTGAATTTTTCGGCGTCCAGCCTGAAAAGGATCTGATCCAGCACCACGGCTTGAGCGCGCTCGCAGGCCGCTTCGAGCATGAAGTCCGAGCGGTCCTTTCCCAGCAGGTTGGCGGCGCGATCGATCAGGTCACGCTGCTCGGGCAGGGCACGCAGATTGATGGCGACGTCACGCATTGGCTTCTCCGACTTTCGCATGGACAACAAATATACGAACGATCGCGCAACGTGTTGCAATTTTGACATCCTCGCCGCCCTTGGCTGTCGCCACCGCTTGCGCGGCAGTGGCAGAGATTTCGACCGCGCTCACCCCTGCATCGAGCCGGGAAGAGTCGCTTCAATGGGCTCCTGTTGCTGGCGGTATGGCGTGCAGCACGCACTTGGCAGGCGATCCGGGCGTGCCCCGCCCTTCATTGCAGGATCAATCGACACACAAGCAAACACCCCGTAAGGCCGACAAGGATGCCCGTGGCATCCGCGCGATCCTTCCCCGCCCCACGCGGCTGGCTTGTCGCGCACCGGGTCATCGAGCTCGGCGCAAATCGATGGGAGGAAGCGAAGCCTGCCCGCTTGGTGCCCTGCCGGCCGTCAGTCTGGCCAAGCACCGGTGCACAGGCATCGGCTTAGGCGACGACGTGGAAGTCGATTTGCACGCCTTCGGGCGAGCGGCTCACGTATTCGATGCGCACCTTGTTGCCGAAATGCTGCTCGATCTGCGCGAGCAGTGGCAGGGGATCATGGTCGTTAAAGAATGCCATGGTCTCGCCGGGCTCGAGGGCGCTCAGCGCGCCGAAGATGGCGGCGTGGCGAAAGCGCTTGGCGATGCCGCTGGCATCGAAAGCGTAGCGCTGGTCGGCACGTCGGTGGGAATGGGGTTGGTTGATGAGGGTGAGGGGTTCCATGGTCGGTTCCTTGGATGGAGGAGGGTTTGGGTTGGAGCGCGGACAGAGCAGGCGCGGGCTTCACGCCCGCTCTTCGAACTGCGGGAACAGGACGTTGTTTTCCGTGTGGACGTGCTGCATGAAATCGGTCGTGAACTTGGCCACGCCGGCATACAGCGCGCGCCAGGTGTTGCACGCATCGGCCGGAAGCGTCAGCTCGTGGGTGAGATCCTGAACGCGCTGCAGCATGCGGCCGTGCTCGTCGTGCTCGGCACGCATGCGCTCGATCGGCGGGGTGAGAACACCACCGGGATTGCGGCGCATCATCGGAAAGAGGATCTGTTCTTCCTTTTGCATGTGCCCTTGCAACTCGTCGAGCATGCTTTGCAGCAGCGCGGCCAGGCCCGCCGGAACGTCGGCATGGTCCTTGTGCACGCGCTCGACCTTGGTGGCGAGGGTGATCAATTCCGGAAGCTCGCGCCGGTGCACGTCGTGGAAGCGCCTGACGATGAGGTCGATCAGGGCATCGGGGTCGGTCGGTGTGTCGCTCGGCGCCTGCGGGTTCAGCTCCGAGAGCTCGCGCTCGATGGCCGCCACGTCAAGCTGGCGCTCATGCGCGGCCGCTTCCAGGGTGATGTTGCCACCGCAACAGAAATCCAGCCGGTGGCGCCGAAACACGGCGGTGGAGCCGGGCAAATCACGCGCCAGCTGGCCCAGGGGGAGGGTGGCGAAGGGTGAGGACGAGCTTGCTGGGGTGTCGACGGTGGGCCTGGCGAAAGGTCCTGTACGGATGATGTGAAGCAACACTTAAAGAGGTATAATGGATGCCACTATAAAATGCTTTAGTGGTATTTGCAATACCTTTTTAAACGGGATCCGCCATGCGACTGACATCCTTTTCCGATTTTGGCTTGCGAGCCCTGCTCGTACTGGCCGGCAGCGACCGTGAGACCTGGTCAAGTGTCGAGCTCGCGAGCAAGCTCGACATCTCGCGCGATCACCTCATCAAGGTGCTGCAGCGCCTTGCCGCTGGAGGCTACGTGCAGACCACGCGCGGCGCTGGCGGCGGCGTGAAGCTCGCCAGGCAGGCCACGGCGATACGCATCGGCGAGGCGCTGGAATGGCTGGAAGACGATTCCGCGCTGACGGAGTGCTTCCGCGGCGATGGCGGCCAGTGCCTGCTCACCGGCTTTTGCGCCTTGCGCCCGAAGCTCGAGCGGGCGCGCAAGGCGTTCTACGCCGAGCTCGACGGCACGACGCTGGACGATTGCCTGAATCCCCCGCTGCGCAAATTCGTCGCCCTGGAACGTCCCGCGGCCTGAGCACGCCAGACGCGTCGCACCAACTCAGGATGCCACGGGTGCGCCGAGCCTTACGCCGAGCGCTTGTGCAACAGGTAAGCGAGCAGAGCCGCCGCATTGTTGTGCTGCTCGTCGCGCGCCGCATACAGCAACGTCACGCGCTCGTGTTTGGCCAGCTCAGCCTCGAACGCGCCCAGCGCGTCGGCATTCACCTGCAGCTCCGCGGCGTAGCGCTGCGCGAATTCGGGCCATTTCGCCGGATCGTGGTCGAACCAATGGCGCAGTGCGTCGCTGGGCGCAAGGTCTTTGACCCACAGGTCGATATGGGCTTTGTTCCTGCCCATGCCTCGCGGCCAGAGCCGGTCGACGAGCACGCGAAAACCGTCGCTTGCATCCGCGCCGTCATAGACGCGTTTGATGGCCAGACGCGGAGGCAACGCCCCACCATGCCCCGCATCGACCGCGCTCCTTGCCATGCGCGCTCTCCAGAAGTTCGCCAAGCCCAGCATCGCCATTTTGCCCAAACCCGGGATGGAAGGCGAGCCTTGGGCCATCGCTTGTCGTCGCGTTGGATTCCCCCGTTGCGCGCTTGTGTCGGCACCAGGCACGACGCTCGGTGGGCCCGGGCTCAACAGGCCACGGCGCTGGTGCGCGCCCACGCCCATCCCCACCACCCCGTTGTCTCCAAGGATTGCCATGGATAACAGCCTACTTCCCGGATCAGGCGCCTCTGCCGGATTCGACGCCCCTTTGGACATGCTTTCGGCCTGTCACGAACGCATCGAAAAGCAATGCGCGACGCTGCGGCGCCTCCCAGCTCACCTGGCCGAGCACGGGGCCGACGCGGACGCCAGACAGGCCGCGGCCAACGTGATGCGCTATTTCGACACGGCGGGGCGTAATCACCACGCGGACGAGGAATGTGACCTCTTCCCGGCGCTGCTGGAGTCGATGGCCGGGTCCGACGCCGTGTGTTTGCGTGACATCACGGCAGCCTTGACGCATGATCATCGCGAGCTCGATCGCGCGTGGCGCACGGTGCGCGAGCAACTGGAGAGCGTGACCCGGGGCGATGCAAGCGCGCTGGATGCTGCCGCAGTGGACGACTTGATCAGCCGCCACGCGCGCCACATCGCGCGCGAGGAAGATGAGCTGCTGCCGATGGCGCAACGGCTCCTGAGCGCCGATCAACTCCAAGCCATCGGTCGGGCCATGCGGGCGCGGCGCGGCGTGTGACTTTGGTGGGGTGCATGGCCAAAGGCCGTGTACGCGCGCGTGACCCCGCCACCGTGCGGCCGTCGGGCGCGCAGGCGCGTTGCCTCACGCCAGCGACATAGGCTCCGCGACAGGCTCTTGCGCTGGACGTAACGAGGCGGCGGACCCTTCATGCACAGGGGCGGCGCCCGGGCCTTCGCCGGGTGACGGCAGCGGCCGCAGCCGCGCGGTGAAGTGGCGCAGGAGCGGTGGCTCGTATTCGAACTCCAGGCCGCGGACCGTGGTGGCACGCCCCTGGATTTCAATCAGGCAGTCGGCGACATAGTCCATATGGTCGTTGGTGTACACGCGCCGCGGAATGGTCAGGCGCAGGAGCTCAAACGGCGACGCCTCCTGGCGCCCGGACACCGGGTCGCGCCCCAGCAGGAGCGAGCCGATCTCCACCGCGCGCACGCCGCCTTCCAGATACAGCTCACACGCGAGCGCATGGGCTGGAAACTGTTCCGGCGCAAGATGCGGGAGCATGCGTCGGGCGTCGACAAACACGGCATGGCCCCCGGTTGGCGTCTGGATTGGTACGCCGGCCGCACTCAGCCTGTGCCCGAGATAGGCAACCTGGGCGATACGGTAGGCGAGGTAGTCGGGGTCTAGGCCTTCGCGCAGACCGATGGCCAGCGCTTCCATATCCCGGCCGGCCAGGCCGCCGTAAGTGATGAATCCTTCCATGGGCACGCAGCGCACCTGCACGGCGCGCGCCAGCGCCTCATCGTCGCGGATGCAGCACAGCCCGCCGATGTTGACCAGCGCGTCCTTTTTCGCCGACATCGTGAACATGTCGCCGTAGCTGAACATCTCCCGCGCGATCTGCTCCAGAGGGACCGCGGCATAGGCGGGGTCCCTCTGCTGGATGAACCAGGCGTTTTCGGCGAAGCGCGCGGCGTCGATGATGACGGGCACGCCGCGTTCACGCGCCAGGGCGGATGCGGCGCGCAGATTGTCCATGCTCACCGGCTGGCCGCCCGCGCTGTTGCAGGTGACCGTGGCTATCAATCCGGCAACGTTGCCGGGCCCCAGGGCGTCGAGCGTCTCGCGCAGGGCGCGCAGATCAAAATTGCCCTTCCACGCGGCGGGCGTGGCGGTGTCGAGCGCATCGGCGGTCAACAGGTTGATCGCGCGTGCGCCGGCCAGCTCCACATGGGCCTTGGTGGTGTCGAAGTGATAGTTGGAGATGAACACCGGATGCGCACTGTCGCAGCGCCGCACCAGCTCGGGAAACAGGATCTGCTCGGCGCCGCGTCCCTGGTGGGTCGGGATGGTGTAGGCGTAACCGAACATCTCACGCACGGTGGTCTCCAGCCGCCGGAAACTGCGGCTGCCGGCGTAGGACTCGTCCCCGCGCATGAGTCCTGCCCATTGGGTATCCGACATTGCGCCCGTTCCGCTGTCCGTGAGCAGATCGATGTAGACATCCTCGGCCCACAGCAGGAAGGGATTCCAGCCGGCGGCGGCTAAAGCGGCGCGGCGATGTTCGGGTGAAGGCAGATGGATGGGCTCGACCATCTTGATGCGAAACGGCTCGGGAAGGCGATGTGCCATGACAGGCTCCTTTGGGTGCCGCGTGCGGGCCGCGCGCAGCGGCCGGCACCGCTGGTGCGGCGGTGATTCGAGGAAAGTGGGGGCAAAGGAACGGCGCGCGTAGGCGCGCCGGATGTCACGGCCGCGGGAAATCGTCGGCTAGCACGGCGTCGAGGGTGACCCAGTACGGGCGCAGCAATGCGGCCCCGGGAAATCGCATGACGAAACTCCAGAATTGCCGGCGCGTCCCGCACCGGAATGCCGCGAATTTAGGCTTCCTCGTGCGACGCGTCAAGCGCTGGGGGTCTCTGCGGATTGGCGCCGCCAGCGGTCAACGCAATCGCGAGCGTTTCATTTGCCGCCGCCCTTGGCCTGCGGCACGCCTGGTGCAAGCGTCTGGGCAAGCGCTTGCCCAAGCGCACGTGCCCATTGGCTTGACCGGTCGCGCGGCGCCTCCGCACCTATTGATCCGGCCCTCAAACAGTGTCATGCGGCGTATTTGACAAACGGATCTTG
>JABBOE010000028.1:16822-33918 GCA_019351955.1 Pseudomonadota bacterium | reverse complement strand
GCGCCCCCCGATCCCAGCCTGCTCCAGGCTCATACCTGATTTGGAAAAGACTCTCTGCGGCATTGCAGGCAGCGCCAAGCCATGCGGCAATGCCCACGAGCATCCAGCCCGTGCCATTTGGCGATGGCCATCCGCGGCGCGCTACCCTGGGCGGTCACAGGTCACTGCTAGGCGCCTGCGCACGACGGGCATGGCGCGTCGCACGCAGGCGGTGGTTACTCAGTGCGCCCCGCGATGCAGGTCCGCAGTGGCGGACTCGCGCGCGTGGCTGCCGCACTTTTCCATCGGGCTGGCGAGGATCTGGTCGACCTCGTCCTGCGGCAGCACCTGGGACTGGTACGGCAGTCCAGTGTCGGCGGTGATGGCCTGTGCGAAACCCCGCAGGTGGTTGCGCGAACCGCACATCAGGGTTTCGTAAGTCTTGGTGATGTCCTCGTGCTGGGAGCGTCCGACCGCCGCGGTGATGTCGATGATGTCGGTTTCCTCAACGAGGCCACCGACCTCCAGCGCATCGAGGCTGCTGAGCTCGCCCTTGGCGAGCAGCGTGTAGTAGAGGGTCTGGAGCTTCGGATTGGTGAATACGCCGACAGCATTGCCCGCTGCAGGGTCCGACAGGTTGTACTTGTCGAGCAAGTTGAGAATGGCGTCCATGTGCGACTGCTCGGCCTCGGCGATGTTGCTGAAGATCTGCAGGTTCCACAAGCCGTACAGGGTCAAATAGCTGTCGCGTGCGACTTTTTCTTCTTCCCGGGTGTACAGCAGGTCGGCCTGCTCCTGCGACGTGAGGGCTAGCGCGGCATGCGCGACCGATGCATACGGCGTGGTGAAGGTGGACAAGACCATCGCCAGCGCGACGGCAACGATTCGGGTCAGCATGTTGGCTCTCCTTTGAGACTCGTGGATTGCATTGCGCCGGCCAGCCGTATCGAAGCATTTGGATTGCAGGCCCACCACGCTAAACATAGGAAGTGTTTCGTAACGTGTCAATGTCAAACAGCAAGTAACTTGCTTGCGCAGCCGTGGGCCAGCAGGGCGCCATTGGGCCATTTTCAGGAACACCGGCAAGCGACGCTCAACCTCCACCGGTGCATGAGCATCGATGCGTCCCATGGTTGACCCGGTGCGCGACAATCACATCAAAGGTATGATTCCTACCAGTAATACAACATACCGGAGAGGCGCATGAGAATCACCACAAAGGGACAGGTCACGATCCCGATGGAGATCCGAGAGAAATTAGGTCTTTTGCCTGGTACCGATGTTGAGTTCCAGGTGGAGGGAAACGCTGTTCGCCTTGTCCCGACATTGGAAGGTTCGCGCGGCAGTCGGGTTATTCGGCATCTGCGGGGAAGAGCCACCGTTGAGATGAGTACTGACGAGATCATGGCGCTCACGCGTCAGTCCGCGTGATCATCACCTTGGTCGACAGCAACGTGCTGCTCGACGTCCTCACCGAGGATCAAAAGTGGTTCGACTGGTCCTCGGCTGCGCTCGCCCGATGCGCCGACGAAGGGTCATTGGCCATCAACCCGCTGATCTATGCGGAAGTGTCTGCGGGATTCGAGGCTGTCGAGGATCTGCAAGCCGCGCTTTCCCCCGAGGTATTCCACCGGGTGCCGCTGCCGTGGGAGGCAGCCTTCCTCGCGGGCAAGGCGTTTCTGAGATACCGGAGAAGCGAAGGCGCGAAGTCCTCTCCACTTCCGGACTTCTACATCGGGGCTCACGCGGCGGTCAGCGGCTTGCGCCTGCTGACTCGGGACAGCGCACGATACAGCACCTATTTTCCGGCAGTCGAGCTGCTGGCGCCATGAAGATATTTCGCGATTGCAAACGTCGCGTGTTGTCCCATCCCCAGGTCATGAATGGTCATGGTCGCGGCGACCCCCAGTTTGGCCCCATCTAAAATGGGCGGCACCATGGCGCAGCCCCCTGCGAGGCGCGCGAGGACGAGAGGGTGGTCGCTGAGTTGGTGGCATTGGCTGCCACACGGCGCCATCTCAACCAAGATGTCGTGCGCACACGGGCGCAAACGGAGGAAATCGATCCATGCCGATCAGTGCCATCGTCACCGGCCATTCGCGGGGCCTGGGTGCGGCGATCGCCGAGAATTTGGTAGGGCGCGGAATCGCCACGCTGGGGTTGTCGCGGCACGCGCACGCCGATCTTGGCCGGCGCTATCCGACGCTGCTGCAGGAGGTCATGCTGGATTTGAGCGACCCCTCGGCGCTTGGTGCGTGGCTGGCGGGCCCCACACTGGCTAACTGGGGCCTGGGGCGCGATCAGATTGTGCTGATCAACAACGCCGGGATGGTCGAGCCGATCGGGACGCTGCCGATGCAGGATGCGATGGCCGTTGCCAAAGCGGTTGCGCTGAACGTTGCCGCGCCCCTGATGCTCAGCAGCGCCCTGGTTGCCGCAACCGATGCGAAGCAGGACCGGCGCATCCTGCATGTCTCCAGTGGCGCTGCGCGCAACGCCTATGCGGGGTGGAGCGTGTACTGCGCAACGAAGGCCGCGCTGGATCACCACGCGCGCGCCGTCGTGCTCGATGACACGGCGGGCGTGCGCATCTGCAGCCTGGCTCCGGGCGTCATCGACACCGCGATGCAGGCGGCGATTCGCGCCACATCCCTTGAGGCCTTCCCGATGCGCGCGCGGTTCGACGCGCTCAAGGCGCACGGCGAACTCGCCTCGCCACAGGATTGCGCCGAGCGGCTGATTGGGTATGCGCTCAGTGCGTCGTTTGGGCAGCAGCCGGTCGCCGATTTGCGCGACGTTGCGACCTAAGGCGATTGAGTCGGGCTCAGGCCGACGAGCGTGGAGGCCGGCATCGGCCCCGCCACGAACAACGAGCAAGAATTCCGCCGCGTACCAGGCTTGCGCGTGGAATGCTGGGCCAGTTGACAGGCCAGGAAGCCGCTGCGCAAGGGGTTGTGGCAGCGGCTTCGCAGCCGTCGGCCTCATCGTGGTTGAGTGGCCACTTTTTTCTTGGCTGAAGGCGCCTTCAATGGCTTGGGGCGGGCCTTGGAGGAACTTGCCGCGGTGTTGTTGCCATTGTCCTTCTGCGGGGACGGTTCTGCGCGCTTGCGGCGCGAAGCTGCATGAGTCCTGCCCTTTACAGGTGACGGAGACACTTCGGATGGCCTGGCGTTTCCTTGAGGAATCGCCACCAGATCGATGCCGAAGACATCGGCAAGCGAGGCATTGTCGAGCACCCTGTCCCGGGCAGGTGTCGTCCGGGTGCGCACGGATAGTCCGGCTGCCTGCGTCACGAGCTCACTGGGGTCCACCTGACGCAGCGTGAAAAGCAACTCCGGCTGCGCGTCCAGACGCGCGCCGACTCCGTAGAGCACGGCGGCGACATGCTTGCACATGGTCGCCCAGTCAGGGCAGGAGCAATGGAGCCGGATGTCGTTGGGCGCCGGGAACAGCCCTGTTTTCGGGGCGCAGATGCGCTCCATCACGGACTTCAAGAGCTTGCCCTGCAAAAGTTCCACGAGCGATGAGATGGAACTGGCGCACTCTTCGGCGAGCGACTTCCATCGCGCATCGGCCACGGCGGCAACGTCGATGTCGATCTGGTAGAGGCTGGAGCCCACCACCTGCGCCCGGACTTTGCCCGGTTCGATTTTGAGATCGATCACCGAGCCGTTGCGCACATAGCTGCGCCCGCGCGGAAGGCGGCTGGCATAGTCGCTGTAGGCTTCCAGGTTGTCGCACCAGGCCTTGCCCCAGACGGTCTTGGCAATCGTGCGGCCTTCGATGACCACTGGATGGAAGTCCTGACCAGACTTCTTAGCCTTCGCGACCGCCTTTTGTGCCTGTTCCTGCCGCTTGGCGACCGGCACAGAGGGTTTCCAAAATCCATAACTCATACGCTCAGTCTCCGGTGGAGTGGACATCGAGCCTCACCAGATTGAGCAATTCCGCGTCACTCATCTCGGTCAGGTTGATCTCGGCACCGCCTTCGAGCACATCTTGGACCAGTTGTTGCTTGGAACGGATGAGATCATCAATCCGTTCTTCAATGGTGCCACGGCAGACGAACTTGTGCACCAAGACATTGCGGTGCTGCCCGATGCGCCAGGCGCGGTCGGTCGCCTGGTTTTCGACAGCGGGGTTCCACCAGCGGTCGAAGTGAACCACATGGGAGGCGGCAGTCAGGTTCAATCCCGTCCCGCCCGCCTTGAGTGAAAGGACAAAGAAGGGGCACAGTTCGTCGTCCTGAAAGCGCTTGACAAGCGCGCGGCGGCGCGCCACCGGCGTGCCGCCGTGCAGGACAACGCCCTCGCGCCCAAAGATGAGCCCAAGGAAGGCCGCCAACGGAGCAGTGATTTCCCGGAACTGGGTAAAGACCAGAACCTTCTCCTGTTTGGCGGCAATGATTTCGGCGATCTCAGCGAGTCGCGCCAGCTTGCCACTGTCTTGGAGCTTCCAGGCGCCGTCGCCCAGCCATTGCGAGGGGTGATTGCAGATCTGTTTGAAGCGCATCAGGAAGGCGAGCACCAGCCCCTTGCGCTCAATCCCTTGCGCTGTGTTCAGTGAGGATGCCAGTTCCTCGACCGCGCGCTGGTAGAGCGCGGCCTGGGCGGGAGCGAGTGCGCACCACGCGGTCATTTCCGTCTTGTCCGGTAGATCGTTGATGACGCGCTTGTCGCTCTTCAAACGTCGAAGGATGTAGGGCTTGACGAGCGTGCGCAAGGGGCCGTAATGCTCCAACCCTTTCGTGAAATTCGCGAAGGTCCTTTGCGATCCCAGGAGACCTGGATGCGTGAAATCGAACAGCGACCACAGATCGGAGAGGCTGTTCTCCACGGGCGTGCCGGTGAGCGCGATGCGGGCGTGCGCCTTGAGTGTCTTGACGGCCTTCGTCTGCTTTGCAGCGGGGTTCTTGAGGGCCTGTGCCTCGTCGGCCACGACCAGATGCCAGTGCGCCTCGCAGAGTGTGGGCAGGCGCAGCAGCGTGCCATAGCTGGTGATGACCAGGTCCAGGCCGGACAGCCGCTGCGCGTCCAAGGCGCGCAGTTCGCCCTGAGGCATCATGGAAGGATGCGCGACGAGGCAGCGCAGGGTAGGGGCGAAGCGATCGGCCTCCTGCTGCCAGTTGGCCAGCAGCGAGGCTGGTGCCACCAGCAGGCTCGGACCCGGGCGATCCAGCGTGAGCAAAAGCGCGAGGACCTGAATCGTCTTGCCCAGACCCATGTCGTCGGCGAGGCACGCGCCCAGCCCCAGGCGGACAAGCAGATGCAGCCAGCGCACCCCCGCCTCCTGATAGGGGCGAAGTGTGGCGCGCAATGCCGGGCCCGGCGTCACGGCGGCCAAACCTTCCGGGGATCGCAGTCCTTGCAGAAGATCCGAGAGCCAGTCACCGGCCATGACTTCAGCCCAGTCCGGCTCGGCGGGCATGGCGTCGTCGATCGCGGCACCCGCCACCAGGCGCATGGCTTGGCCTAGCGGCAGGCCCCTGTCCGCCGCCGCATCTTCGAGGCTCTCAAAACGGGCGATGAGGTGCGCAAGCCGGTCGTGGTCTACCGTGACCCACTGGCCGCGCAGCCATTGCAGCTCTTCCTTGCCGGCCAGGAGGGTGGCGATCTCGTCGGGTGTCAGCGGTTCGCCGTTTAGCGTGACTGTCATGCGGAAGTCAAGCAGTGCGTCCATGCCGAGCATCGACGGAGGCTTCGCGCCGACGGTGGCGGACACCTTGGGCCGTGCGGGGCGATCTGCGGCCCAAGTCTTGGGCGTGCGCACGACGATGCCCGCAGCTGCCAGTTTGGGGGCGTCGTGCAGAAACCGCACAACCTCGGGAACCTGCCAGCGCAGAGGATGGTAAATCTCGCCCTTGGCGACCATGGCGGCGAGCCAGTCGCAGCTTTGCGCCGCGCTTTGCACGGGCAAAAGCAGGGACAGCAGTTGCGCCCGCATTCTGGCGCTGGAGAACTCCTCAAGTGCCCGAGACAGCGGCAGATGCTGCACCGCCCCGGTCGTGGACAGGCGTGATGCGTACGTGGCAAGAAATGCGAAGGGGTAGGCGGGATCCTTGCGGTTTTCTGCAAGGTTGAAGTGGACACGCCCCACGAGGTTCCATGCCGGGCATTTCGATTTGAGGAAGTCCTGAATCGAGAGCCCGGAAGCGGTCAGTTCTTCCTTCAAGGCGGATTCAATCTCGGACCAGAACGCCAGAAGCGTGTCCGCCGACAGGTACTCCGCGCCCTTCATCGGAGGGGCATCGAGACACAGGGTTTCGAGGCTCACCGCGTCCGGTGCGGCAACCGCGATGGTGCCGCCTTCCGGTGTTGCCGTTAGCCCCGTGACGTAGCGCGCAGCAAAGTCACGCCAGAAGGCCCAGAGCAGCGGCAAAGCGGTCGTCGCTTCCGCAGCGCCCAAGTGAAGCAGGCCGCGTCCGGTACCGTTTGCAAATGCCGCCAACAGTCGCTCGGATAGCGCTTCGGCCAGGGGAGCTGCATCAGGCTCTTCAGCCCATTGCAGATGACCGTGGGGCGTGAGGTGCAGCGTGGCGTTCATATTTGAGTCGGTCGAGGTTCAGGGCGTCCACCTGATGCCAAGCGGAGGCACACTCCAACTGGACAGGCTCAACCGAAGAGCTTACTGTGCGAGCCAAGCCGCGCAAGCCTGAACATGCCGGCATCGGACTTGCGATAGATCAGCATCGGGTCAACGCTGGCGAACTGTTTGATGCGCAAATGATCAAGATTGCCGCGAATTGCCAAGCAAACGCCCTAAGGCGTGGGCGACAGCTTGGCCATCGCCGTCATCCAGGCGCCCCAGGCGCCCTCGCACGAGGCGATCGTCCAAGGTAAATAGCTTGAAGCGCACCTTGGACGGTGCCGGCAAGCCTGCGGCCACAAGATTTCCCAAGGTTTGATCGAGCGGCCACGGGGCATTCGCCTCGGAGGTGATCATCGCCTTGACATCCTCCCGGGCCTGAAGACCCGGGATTCCTGTTTCTCGCGAAGCCAGGTTCCTGCCCTGAACGTCCTTGCTGGCCGCGTTCATGTCGCACCTTCCGGTGCCTGACAGGCGTGAATTCCCGCGTGTCCCGCGGTACTGTGTTCGTGCAGTTGCGCCAGTCCTGCGGCCCGGATGTTGCGCGCCGCGTTGATGTCCCGGTCGTGGACGGCGCCGCAACGCGGGCACGTCCAATCCCTTGCCGACAGCGGCAGCGACTCCAGCGTATAGCCGCAGGCGTGGCACCGCTTCGAGGACGGCAGCCAGCGGCTGACGACCGCGAACTGACGGCCGTACAGCGCCGCCTTGTACTCCAGCATGGATCGCAGCTCACGCCACCCGGCATCGCTGATCGCGGATGCAAGGGGGCGGTTCCTGACCATGTTGGACACTGCAAGGTCTTCGACACAGATCGCTTGGTTTTCGCGAACGATGGCCGTCGAGATCTTGTGCAGATGATCGCGCCGCGCATCGCGCACGGCGGCATGGATTCTGGCAATGCGCCGGGCAACTTTCATGGAGCTGTTCGAGCGCGGGATGCGCGTGCCCTTGGGCACCTTCTTGCCTTTCAACCCCAGCGCCGCCTTGGCCGCTTCGCGCTTGCGCGCGAGCTTGCGTTGCCAGCGCTGGATGCGTGCGATCTTCCTGGCAAGGTGCTTGGGATTGTCGATTTTCTGCCCGTCGCTGGTGATCGCCAGATGCGCCAGCCCCATGTCGATGCCGATGGCGCGGTCAGAGGGCTGCAGCGGCGTCACCGCCTCGTCCACCAGGATCGAGGCGTGGTAGCGCCCAGCCGCGTCGCGCGTGACCGTGACGCTTGTAATCTTGGCGCCATCGGGTAGTGCGCGGCTCCAGCGCACATCCAGCGGCGCGTCGTGCTTGGCCAGCGTCAGGCGGCCATCGCGCAACGTGAAGCCGTTGGTCATGTAGCTGGCTGCCTGCACGTTGTCGCGCCTGGACTTGAAACGCGGGTATTGCGCCCGGCCCGCGAAGAAATTCGCAAAACCCTTGTCGAGATGGCGCAGCGACTGCTGGAGTGCCACACTGGAAACCTCATTCAACCAGACCTTCTCGGGGTCTTGTTTGAGCAACGCAAGGCGCTTGGCGGTCTCGTGGTAATTCACACGCTCCTTGGACGCGCTCCAGGCTGTGGAGCGCAGACCCAGCGCCCAGTTGTACACGTGCCGAACACACCCGAACGTGCGCGCAAGCTGCTGGGCTTGGGCAGCGCTCGGGTAGAAGCGGTAGCGATAGGCACGATGCATGAGTTGATATTACACGAACATGTTTCGTATGTAACGATTACCCGCTTCGCGGAGCCGTCTTATATCTCCGGCCTGAACGCCGGAGTTTTACGACGGGACGGATAATCGAGCGTCCCGCTGCATGATTGAAATCCTCCGCGCTTGACAACACCAGGGCCGGGCGGCTCTTCGTGCTTTGGCGGTCTGTGAACGGAAACGGCACACCGAACCACGTCGAAGCGTTCAAAGCTCACGGTACGCGTCTTCGTCGGCCTGCGAACTCCACTCCTGCAATGTCTTCTCTAGGCCTTCCAGATAGTCGACGTCCAGTGCGACAGCCCTGCGGACACGGACGGTTTGGTCCGCGTCCAGTTCCCAGATCAAGGAATCACTGGCCTTGACCCCCAAGGCCTTGCGGATCGAAGCAGGAACAGTCGTCTGTCCTTGCGAGGTGATTTTGGCAGTTGCGGTCATCTCCGGACTCTTCCCATGAGGTAATGAAACGTTATATTAAGGGTTCGGCAGTTCCGCGCGGAATTCCCCCGTGAACTCTCCCGCCGCTAACCGCGTGGCGCTGTAGCGGGGGTTTCGCGGGTCAAGGGCTCAAACTTGTCACGTTGCCGGGGCAGAGGTTTTGGTCTCGCCGCCACGCCCGTCTTGGCGTGTTCGCGTCGTTGTCGGCGACATCGATGCAACGTGTTGTCCTTGGCCGGGCTCAGCCGCCGGTGATCACCTGGCAACAGTCTCCGCAATCAGCACATCAGCCGGCATGCCCGGGCTCTGGTGCAGCCTGCGAATCATGGCCAGCGGCAGCGGGCGCTTGCGGCTCAGGACTTCGTAGACGCGGTTGCTCTTGCCGATGATCGGCTCAAGATCTTTGGGTAGCGGCCTAGCGAGCGGGTGGCCACTGCGTGACCGGAGGCAGCTCAACGCGACAAGCGCCGAGTGTGACTATGTTTATGGGACAACGACGAATCGTCGTTGAATCGTCGTTGAATCGTCGTTGAATCGTCGTTGAATCGTCGTTGAATCGTCGTCGAAACGTCGTCGAAACGTCGTCGAAACGTCGTCGAAACGTGGTCATGGAAAATGATGGACATAAAGAAAGGCCGATTGAGCTCATCGTCGCTTCCTGTGTAGCCGATGGGCTCCGCGCAAAGTTGCAATGTGACTGCGTGCAGCGGTGCATGGTCACCGCTTTGCTTGCTGGCCAGGGCTTCACCTGCCGGATTACTTGCACATCACAGTCAATGTATCCCGAGGAGCTATGTGAGCGTTTTGCAATCATACGATTATTGATATTTAATTAATATTTAGTAAGATAATAAAATTTGATTTATTCTGGTGCTAGCGCGGAGCCAGAGTGCCCGACTCAGCCTCCTTCTCATGTACGTAGAATTGCGCAGATTGATGCAATTCCATGCACATCTTGGCCGCGCGATTTGTGTTAATAAAGTAGCGGCTCCCAGGATGTCAGATAGAGGGAGCCTCCACCCCTGCCGACCCCAATTCGACGAATTCGGGTGGGCCAAAAACTGCTGAGTTGACGCTCGCTCGGAGGCGCATCATTTTCCGGTTTTGAGATGGACTTTGCGCTTCAGATTTTTGCCCAGGGTTTTGGATGCGCATTTCACAATTTTTGGGTACGGGTACGTTTATGGGACATCAGGCATGTCCCAGTGGAACGCTCGCGTGCTCATGGTGAGGCAAAAATAGTGTCCCAGTGGAACGGGTCGATGGTTTTCTCCGAGATCGAGTGGGGCGTTCCACTGGGACGCCGTTTCGCGTTCTAGTGGGACACACGTGAGTCGCGGAGCAAAAAGCTCCCTGTGATCACTCTAGTGGTGCCATGAACTTATCGAGAGTGCGCCATAGGTAAATGACACCGAACATTGTATTAATATAGACCGATTATTATTCGTGGCTAACTAAAACGTGACCAGTAAGCGCAGAAGGAACACCAGTCATCTGGAGCGGTCAGCCTGATAGCTCGCTTTGGACGGTCAGTATGCATTAACCGGCCGGTTCTTCAGATAAAATCGCCCACGACAGCCGCAAAGCATCGGCTTCGCAGCCGTCGGCCTCATCGTGGTCAAGTGACCACTATTTCTTGGCTGAAGGCGTCTTCGTTGCCGTGGCCGTGTGGCGCGTGATGGTTTCGCACCTCTCCCCCGCCTGCGGGGGCCGCCATTTGGTCGACAGGGCGTTCGCAATGTGGTGCCAATATGCCACCACTCTGTTAGACTTTGCCCATCAAACCTACGGAGCCCGAGCATGACCACCACGACGCTTGACCGTGGCCGCATCACGGCCCGTGTACCCATGGCAGTACAGGAAACCTTGGAGATGGCCGCCAGCCTAACCGGGGCGACACTAAACCAGTTCATCGTCCAGAGCGCCTTGCGCGAGGCCGAGCGCATCATTGAGCAGGAGCGCGTCATCCGCCTTTCCGCCCGCGACACCGAGGCGTTTCTCGCGGCATTGGACAACCCTCGACCACCCAATGCCGCACTGAAGGCGGCCCTCGAAGGCTACGCGGCACGACGCAATGATCAGACTGGAACCCTTGACTGGGCGCCACGACCGAAACGGGTTTGATTGCGGCGTCGAAGTTCTCAACCTCTGGCTGAAGCAGACCGCGCTTCAGCATCAGGGCAAGGGGGTTTCGCGCACCTTTGTCGCCGTGCCCGCTGATGAGGCAGCGGTGCAATCGTGGGCGCAGTCTGGTTACGCGGTAGAAGCCAACGGTATCCTCGGCTTCTACGCGCTGTCTTCGGCGTTCGTGCTGATCGATGACTTGCCCCCCAAGCAGGCCAGGCATTACCCGCGCCAGATTCCGGTCACGCGCCTTGGGCGCTTGGCGATACAAGCGGACATGCAAGGTCAGAGACTGGGCCAGTTGTTGCTGGCCGATGCCGTGAACCGCGCCCGCGCGGCGGCGCAGGCCGTGGGCAGTGCGGGGTTGTTCGTGGACGCGAAGAACGAGACTGCTGCGCGCTTTTACCAACGTTACGGATTTACCTCGTCGACCGACCAGCCGTTGAAACTGTTTCTGTCGCTGTGGTGAGCGCTGCCATTTGATCCTGCCGATGCGCCTTGTGGTGGCGTTGTGCCAGAACCGATCACGGCACTTGCGCCGGGACGATTGGCATGGCCATCGCCATGGTGGTCGCGATGCAGAAGTGCAACGGACGCTGCACGGTGGGCAGATACCATAGCGGATCAAAAATCGAGGGTCGAGCCAACGATCCACATCGCACAAGCCCGCAAACCCGCAAACCCGTGCATCACCTCAAAGTCAAAGTTCACGATCGAATTGCCGACGTTTCACACCAGGACTGGGATACGCTGAGCGCCAATGGCTCTGCAGCGATGAGCCGTGCCTTCTGGTCTGTGATCGAATCGTCGGGCATGAACGATTTTGCCTATCGGTATGTCCTTTTCTACGACGAAGGGGATCGACCCGTGGGGCTGACGACCGTCTACACGGTGACCACCGATATTGCGATTTTCGCGCCGGCGCTCGTGCGACGCATGCTGGATACCGTGCGCCACATCTTTCCCAACTTCCTCAAATGGAAGATGCTTGAATGCGGCACACCGATCACGATCAGCAGTCCGCCCTTCATCAAGGCTGATGCATTGTCGGACGCGCAATTCATCAAGAGCCTGAACACGGTGCTGCGAGCCATGGCCCGCGAGGAGGGCTGTCTCATCATCGTCGTGCGTGATTTCGAGCCTAACGCGCAGGGGCTGCAGACGGAGTGGTCACGCTTTGGCTATCACTGGACCGACAGCCTGCCCAACACCTACGTGGACCTGCGCTGGGACACACCGCAGCAGTACCGCGCGGGCATGCGTAGCTACTTCCGCAGCAAGCTCAACAAGCACCTCAAGCGCAACGCCGATGCGGGCGTGCATCATGTCCTGATTGACGATTTCGCACCACTGGCCGACACGCTTTGCGCGCAGTGGATGGTTGTGCACACCCATGCCAGCGAGTTCCAGCGTGAGGTTCTCACGCCCGTGTTCTATCGTGAGCTGTCGGCGCGAATGGGCGCCTTGGCCAAGGTGCTCCTGTTCTACAGGGGCGAGGACTTGGTTGGGCATGCGCTGTTGATGCGTGATGGCGACATGCTGAGGTGGCTCTACGTCGGGCGGGAGATTGCGGAGAATGACAGCCTGTACCTCTACATCGCGCACACGGTGGTGGAGACGGCCATTGTGCTCGGCGCCAGGCGCCTGGAAATGGGCCTGACCACCTACCCGATCAAGCAGGACCTTGGCGCCGATGTCGTGCCGATCAAGCTCGCCATTCGTGCATCCTGGAGTTTGATCAACCCATTCGTGGGTCTGGGATATGCCTTGCTCAACAGTGTGCCAAATCCGAGTCCACGGCAGGTGTTCAAGGCCGATGGTTTGGCGGCTTCCCAGCCATGAGCTTGCCCAGCTTTGAAGGGCGAACCGTCCTGGTCACGGGTGCCACGGGTTTCGTCGGCAGTCACCTCGCCAGGCGTTTGAGGCAGGAGGGGGCGCGCCTCAAGCTCCTCGTGCGTGATCCTGCCGGGGTGCCTTCTGACCTGGGCGGGCACGCCGAAATCTGCGTGGGTGACCTGAGTGACGCTACGACGCTTGGTCCGGCAGTGCAGGGCGCTGATTGGGTTTTCCACTGTGCGGCCAACGTCAGCACCTGGGATCGCGCGGAACACTATGAGGCGGCCAATGTCACTGGCGTGGGCCATCTCATGCAGGCCATCGAGGCGCAGACGGCGCGGCCGCAGCGCCTGGTGCACGTCTCCACGGTTGATGTCTACGGCCTTCCCGCGCACCCGTGCGACGAGTCCTGCACGCCTTGTCCCCCGGGGTTTGGCTACGGTGACAGCAAGCTGCGTGGCGAGCGTGTCGTGCACGAGCATGCCCAGCGCATGGGGCTGCCCTACGTCATCCTTCGCCCGGCCAACGTCATGGGCCCAGGCAGCCCGTTCATCGAGCGCGTCGGGCGCGAGTTGCAAAGCGGCTTGATGCTGCGGGTGGCCGGTGGTGCGACCGACGCGGGGTTCCTCTATGTGGAGAACCTGGTCGATTGTTTGTTATGGGCTTCGCAGGCTCCGCAGGCGGTGGGGGAGACCTACAACGTCGCGGACTCGGAGGCCATCACCTGGAGGCGTTTTCTCGATGACCTGCGGCAGGGCCTTGGCGGCAAGGGCTGGATCCTTGACTTGCCTTACCCGGTTGCCTATGCCGCCGCCGCGGTCGTGGAAGCGCCCTACCGGCTTTTGCGCACCCGCAGCGAACCCTTGCTCCATCGCATGATCGTCAAGACTTTCGGGCGCACCTGTGGCCACGGTGTGGCCAAACTGGCAGCAGCCGGTTGTCCGGTCAGCCGCATTCCCTACGCCCAGGCCATGGGCGCGTCCATCGCCTGGTTTCAGGCCAACCATCTGCGGTGATCGTGCCAGCATCGACCCCATCCCAACAGGCGCGACACGTGGTGTTCCTGCAAGGCATGCCGTCGCCCTTTTACCAGCGTATCGCGCAGCACCTTGGCAGGCAGGGCTGGCGTGTCACGCGCATCAATCTTTGCGCCGGAGACTGGCTGTTCTGGCGCGGCGGCAATGCCATTGCCTACCGCGGCAGTCTGTCGCAATGGCCCGGCTTTGTCACGCGATTCATGCAGGAGCAGGGCGTCACCGACCTCATCGTGCTGGGCGAAAACCGCCGCTACCACCGCGAGGCCGTGGACATCGCCCTGGCGCGCGGCGTGCGCGTGACGGTGAACGATTTTGGCTATATCCGTCCGGACTGGATCACCTTCGAGCGCAATGGCATGAGTGGCGCATCGCAGTTCCCGCGGGATCCCGAGGCCATCCGCCGCCTCGCAGCGCAGGCACCCGAGGTGGACTGGACACCGCGGCACGTCGACAGCGCGTATCGCATGGCGCGTGGTGACCTGCTCCACAACATGGCAAATTTGGCTCTGGGGTGGATGTTTCCCCGTTATCGGCGCAGCGACCTCAGGCCAAACACGCTGATTTACACCGCGGCAAGCGGCCTGCGGCTGCTGACCAACAGGCTGCGCAAGCAACGCACGCAAGCCGAGGTGGCCCGGCTCATCGCCTCCGCCGAGCCCTATTTCCTGTTCCCGCTGCAACTCAATTTCGACTTTCAGATCGTCGCCTATTCCCCATTCGATGGGATTGCCGACTCGATCCATCACGTGCTGCGCTCCTTCGCTGTGCACGCGGAGCCCGATGCGTTGCTGGTGCTCAAAGAGCACCCTTGGGATCCGGCACTGAAGAACTGGGCTTACGTGCTGCAGAAAGAGGCCGCCATACTGGGCATTGCCCATCGCGTGCGCTACCTGCGAGGCGGTCACCTTGACTCGCTCATCACACACGCGCAAGGCGTGGTCACGGTCAACAGCACAACCGGCATGCGTGCCTTGCATCTGGGAAGGCCGCTGCAGGTGCTGGGCCAAGCCGTCTTCGACGTGCCGGGGCTGACCCATCAGAAGGGGCTCGACAGTTTCTGGCGAAACCCCACGCGGCCCGACGCCGAGTTCGTGCGAGCTTTTCTCAAAGCTCTGGCAGGCACCATCCAGATTCGTGGGGTGTTTTTCGATGAGTCCGGGCTCAGCGTGGCCGCCAAGGAGGCGGCGCACAGGCTCATGACGGATCGTGTGGGACAACTGGTCGACGGGCCAATTTGCGCCCCGTCCAGTTTGGATGAGCATCGTGCCCAGACGCAGCCGTTGGTATCCGGTCGTCCGGGAGGGGCGACGAGTCCGCCCGTGCGCGTCTGAATTTGCGGCGAAGAACGGAGCGCGCATGCATTGCGTTAGGGGGGCACGGTTTTTGCCCGTAGCGACATGGCCAACTGTTTCAATGGGATGCGCCGTTGTCCCATAAGCGCCCGCATACCCCAGAAAAAAGAAATGCACACTCCAAGCCGCCGCGCCAAACGCCGAGTCCACTGCTCAGAAAAGATTCCAATCATGCGTAACCGTTATATCAATCTGCTGCTTTGCCTCCCAATGTTCTTCGCGGCGGATGTCAGCCATGCTGGTGGTCTGACGGCAGGGTTGGGATACGGCTTTATTCCCGGTGCCGCCTATCTCTCGCTCGGCTACCGGGAGAATGGATGGGGGATCGAGGGCTCGGTGATTAACAAGGGCCGGGAAGAGCCGACCACCCATCCCGGGCCGGAGATCACTTTGGACGCTGTCGCCTTTGCAGGCTCATGGCCGATCTTTCTCAAAGGTGGAGTCGTGACCGGGTCCCATAAGCACGGGTACAACGTCGGAATGGGAATCGATTGGGCGTTGAACAAGCAATGGGCCATTCAACTTGAGGACACCCATTTTCGCGTCACGGAAGATTACGGCCCCGGAGCCGAGTCCGAGAACATGATTTCGGTCGGACTTCAACGCGCGTTTTGACCGTTCTTGACATCCGCACCCCCCTTGGTTTTCGCCACCGCTTGCGCGGAAATGGCGGAAATTCCTACTGCGGCCAACCCTGCATCAGCTCGAATTGGGATCGACGCAGATGGGTTTCCATTGAACGCGAGGTAGCCCAGAATCGAATCGTTTGCCAAGTCGTCCGGCAGGGCATCACGCGTCACCATGCGGCCCTTCCTTCTGGACTTGTGCCACGAACCAGTCCAGCAGTTTGCGGGCCGTGTCGAGGTCGCCGGGATTGGCATGGACCTGGGCGTACCACTGGGCGGCGGGGCTGGTGTGGAGGCCGCGCGTGCGTAAGAAGTCCGCCACCGGGTGGGGTGCCAACGACTGTCCCTGCGCTTCGCCGCGCATGCGGAGCCAGGAATAGGCCAGGGCTCCCAGGTAGGTCCGAATCCTGAACGGGTTTGCTGGCGCTTGGAGGCAGGCGCGCCATGCCACGACTTGATCCGGCGGCATGGGTCTGGCCAAGCCAAAGCCCTGCCCATATTGCGCACCCAGGAGTAACGCCGCTTCGATCATTCCGGCATCCTCCAAGCCTTCGACGACCACATCCCGGCGAAGATCGAGCCCCATCTGGATGATGGTGACCATGAGGCCCAAGGTCTCAAGGGGGTTTTGACGGATGCGCGTGAGCAGTGCCTGATCGATCTTGATGATGTCGAACGATACGCTCGTCAGGCGCAGCAAGCTGCTGTAGCCCGAGCCCAGGTCATCCATGGCGAGTTTGCAGCCGAGGTGCTTAATCTGAGAGAGGGCTGCATCCTGCGCTCCGCTCTCCAGAGCTTGCGTCTCCAGCAATTCCAGGGTCAGCCGGTCCGCCTCGATCTTGTGCAGGCGAAGGATGTCCTCGACCCACACCGCACATTCGGGGTCGCGCAGCACGCTGGGGGGCATGTTGACCGCCACACCGATACGCAGACCTTGTGCATCCCACAAAGTGAGATGCGCAAGCGCCATGTCCAGCCCAATGCGGAAGAGACGGCTCAACTCGGTCTCCCCCAGTAGGGGAAGGAACACACCAGGCGCAATGATCGACCCGTCAGGCAGCTCCAAGCGAGCCAGTGCCTCCACCTTGATCAGCTGGCTGCTGCGCAAGTCAACGATGGGTTGCATGAACATGCGCAAGCCGCCCGAAAAAAGCTGCTGGCGCAAAATCTCCGCACGTTCCTGTGTCACGACGGTCGCGGGCGCGCTGCAGCGCAACCCCACCTGTTCCCAGCGCTGCTGGATTCCACGAGCGATTTGCCGCATCACCGCCGATTCGAACTGACCCGGATAGGCGCCGTACAGTGCAAGCACGGCGACAATATGGTCCGATGCGTCGCTCAGCGGAATGGCAAGCACGGATCGCAGGCCGAACGCCTGCGCCGGTTCGCGCCAAAAGGCATCGCTTGCGTCGCGTGAGAAAGACGCAAGCCCGACGA
>JABBOE010000028.1:0-16812 GCA_019351955.1 Pseudomonadota bacterium | reverse complement strand
ATGACGTTGGTGCTGCGCGGATCGGCCGGGTCATGGATCACAATCTGCGACTTGGGGGCGCGAAGGACCGCTGCGATGTCCTCCCCTCGCGAGCCGGCGCAGTTCTCGACCGAGAGTGCCCCGAGCGTGTTCGGGCGCATCAGGAGTGCTCCAAGAATACCGGGGAGTTGCGCGAGGGCCGCAAGCTCCAGGGGGCGAACATCGGCGAGTAAGCGTCCATACCTCGGGAGGGGGGTCGCCAGGACGTCCAGATAGGCACCGATGGTTGCGTCACCAATCTGCAATTGCGTTTGCATGTCGTCCTGAAGGCGTCTTTCGGCGACCAGCAAAATCCGGTAGCGCTCCCGCGCCGGCAAAAGGACTTGGTTCAGATGTTCCGTCAGCAGTCTTCGGTACAAGCCCATGGAATGCACCAGCAACGCGCTACTGACGCCAACCAGGGCGTGGGCGCGGCCCAGACGCTGCGCCGCCTGTTGCACGTCCGCCAGAGCCGTGTCAGGGGCGAGCATGAGGCGGAGGTGATCGGCCTGGCGTTGTTTGAGCGCCGCCAGGTCCGTGGTGCCAAGGTTCGCCAGAATGTCCTTGGACAGGGGCTCTTGACCCAGGTCGGCGTAGAACGCGTCGATAAAATGCTCTGAAACATGGGCGACATGCGCATGGGCTTTGTCCAGGAGGATGGCAGCGTCCCGGCCGTAGGCATCGAACCCTGTTTCGCGCTCCGGGGCGGTTGAACTCACGCTGGACAGGCGCCACCAGGATGTGCCGTCATGCTTGTGCATCTTGGCCTGGTACATCGCGGCATCGGCCAGACGCATCAGCGCATCGCCATCCATGGCGTCTGCCGGGAACAGTGCCAGGCCCATGCTCAAGCCGACCGTTGCCGTGTGTCCCGCGGCAACGCTCACCGAGGTTTCCACCGCGTGATGCAGTCGCTCGGCAATCCGGGCAAGTTCGGCTGTCGTTTGGTATGCGTCCAGATCTTCGACCACGACGATGAACTCATCGCCTCCAAGTCTGGCGAGCGCATCCGACACGCGCAACTCGGCTCGTAGTCGTTTGGCCAATTCCTGGAGAAGTGCATCACCGGCCTCATGGCCCCACGTGTCATTGACCGGCTTGAAATCATCCAGATCGATCATGCCCACAGCCAGGGCTGTGCCGTTGCGCTGTGCACGCGCGATCGCCTTGGGCAGATGCGCTTCCAGCGCCCGTCGGTTGGGCAGCCCCGTCAGCGGGTCGTGCAGGGCCTCGTGCTCGATTTGCGCCTGCAGCCGATCCCGCGTGGTCACGTCGACGATGGTCCAGACGGCGAGGGCCTGTTTGACGTCCTGCACGACGCCGCCCGACAGGTCGCACGTGATGAGGCCCCCATCAAAGCGCCGCAGGCGCACGCTTGTCAACTGGACGGACCCTTTCGCATAGAGTTCCGGATACAGGGCCTTGATCCGCGCGAACTCGCTTTCATCGGGGTAGAGGATGCCGGTTGCCTGGCCGATCAATGCCGTCTTGTCGGGGTACCCAAGCAGAGTTGCAAATCGCGAGTTGGCATCAACGATGCGGCGCCCCCGCGTCAGCGCAATGCCGGCAACCGCGTTGTCCAGAAGCACCTCACGCAACAACGCAGCATGACGTGCGCGCTCCGCAAGGTCGATGCGATCGAGGCCGCTGGAGACATCGGAGGCCAGCCGGTCGAGCAGGGACTCCGCCATACTGCCGAAGAGCCCAGCGCGTGCGCTGTACATCGCAAACACCCCCCACATTCTGCCGCTGCGGCGGATGGGTAGAACGGCTATGGAGCGGACATCGAAGGGGTTTGCAAGTCCGTCGGGTTGCGCGGATTGCGAAGAAGCAACGACTGGCATACGCACGCTGCGCCCATCACGCCATGCTCGCTCGACGGCGTCCCGAGCCGCCGCCATATTCGGGTAACGGGCCCCCGTGAGTTCGTCCGGACGGCCCTGGGCCTGGCTCGATGCGGCAAGAACCTCGACGCCTTGCGCGTCCCCTGGTCGTCCGATCCAGGCAAATTTGAGGTTGGCCCGCTTGACCGTCGTCTGACAAAGGGCCATGAGAAGGGACGACTCGTCGTCGGCGCGTGCAATGGTCTGATTGACTTGCGCCAGCATGGCGTTGAAGTCCGCCAGCTGGCGTTGGCGCCTGGCATCGCGACCGCGTTGGCGAATCTGGCGACGTACGCTCAAGCTGGCGAGGCCGAGAAGCAGGATGGTCCCCGCCTCGAAGATCCAGCGCATCAGCGCGCTCTGCCAATACCGATGCCACACAAGCCCGGATGGCCAACTTGCCTCCGCGATCAGTGGATATCCTGGCACGGCGACTTCAACGGCTGCGGCGGCAGCCGTCTTCGGGGTAAAGTCCACGTGCCCCTGCTGCCACACGCCCAGCGCGCGATGGTTGCGCACGTCGAAGGCGGTGAGCTCCCATGGGCTGCCGGGCCCGGAAAAGGCGAGCAGCCGATCCAGTCGGTACGGAGCGCTGATGACGTACCGGGTCTGGCCTTGCGCATCCTGCACCCGATACTGCATGGCCAAGACGTGCATGCGCGCCGGGCCAACGGATTGGCTTGCCCCAAGCAGGAAATTGGGATTGGATGCCAGCGGTGTCAGCGATTGTGCGGCGACGGACGGCGCTTGGCGACGGACTTCGGTCGACCACAGGACGGCGCCGTCTGGCGCCTCGAGATTGACGGCGTCAAAACCCGGATGCCAGGCCATGAGGCGGCGCAGGGATTGCACCGCTTGGGGGTCCGGGGACGCCGGGTCGGCGTCGGGTCCGTGAAGGGCCACGGCGGCAAACTGCAACTCGGTGAATCGCGTCTGAAGGCGACTGGCGACGGTGTCCGCATCGGTGGATGCTTCGCGCAGGGCTTCTTGGACAACGCGGTCTTTGATCTGGTGGTATTGATCGCGCTCGGCCCACAGTCCCCACACCGTCACCAGCAGGACGGGCAGGATGAAGATCAGCCCCTGCGTGAGCAGCCGAAGGCGTAAGCGCATAGTCAGGTCTGCCGCGTGTCGGCTTTGGTGAACACAATGAGCTGTGGCTCGCGAGATGTCTGGGAATGCGAACTCCCGGACATGGCCATGCGGTGCTCACCACGCTTGTGATGCACCATCACAAAAGCAGAGGCCGGGGGCACCGGCCGGTCTCCACAGGGCGTTCCCGACAAAGACATCACGGCCTTTCGCGCGAGGCTCAAGTGCTGGCGGCACTGAGCCGTGCGGGCAAGCAACGCTGGCGTGCGCAGCTAAGCAGACGGCGGCTTGGCATGCCTGAGGGGTCGAACGCAGCCGTGAACAAGAGCCAGGATGGCGAAACGGTAAGCGGGATCGCACGCCATGCGCTCCACCCGGTCGGCGGCTGCCGGCAATGATCGCGGCGTGCCGCGCTGCAAGACCTCCACGGTTGATAGCACGCGATCATTCGCCCAGACTTGGATGTTTCCGTGAACGTCCCAATGAGCGCAGAGATCCGACATGTCGATGACCATGGTTACACCGGAATATAGGGGGGGAGTGCCGCCACAACGATGGCCAGTAACTTGGCGACAGAAGCCGCAACCAGAGGTTGCAAGACCAAAGACGAAGCGGATACGGCATCGTAAGGGTCCCCGGGGCGGAACGGCCACTGCTGGAGGAGGCCCAAGGAGGTTTCATGATCCAGGTCATGAAAAAGCGTGGAATCCGTGCTCCTGCGACGGGTTGGCGCAACCCTCGCAGGGCAAACTGCCGCTCGGTGCGGTGGACATGGCCAGCGGAGAGGTCGTTAACGAGCAGATCCGGCGCGGCAAGGTGCTGGAGCATTTTGCCAATCACCGGGCGTGCCTGGTGGGCATCGAGGCCCGTGGCGGGGCGCGTCACTGGGCGGGCGCTGGGCCATGAGGTGCGGCTGCTGCACGCCCAGGCTGCACGCCCAGGCTGTGCGCCCGTTCGTGTCGGGCAACAAGACGGACGTCACCGATGCGCGCGCCATCTGGCTGGCGGTGCAACAGCCGGGCACGAGGCTCGTGGGCGTGAAGTCGCTGGCGCAGCAGGCCACGCTGACGCTGCACCGCCAGCGGGAGTTGCTGGTGAAGGTGCGCACCATGCAGGTCCATGCGCTGCGCGGGCTGTTGTATGCGTTTGGTGCGGTCTTTGCGCCGGGCAAAAAGGCGTTGCTGGGCGAGGTCGAGGTGGCGCTGAATGCGCTGGCGGGCAAGCTGCCGCAGACGGTGGTCGACAGCCTGCGCGAGCAGGTGGGGCGGATCAAGGCGCTGAGCGAGGACATCGGGGCCATCGAACAGCGGCTGGGGCTGCAGTTGCGTGAGGACCCGGACATGGGGCGCATTGCCAGGATGCCTGGCGTGGGGCTGCTGACTGACCTGCCCCCCGTCAGCCGTACCACGATGAAGTTCGTGGAGTCCGTCACTGACCCATTGCAACACGGATGGTTGCACCTGGATGGTGACGGCAGAGATTATTTGTCGTGACATCGTCCGGACAACTACAATAGGGTCATCCCAGATCAGTCCGGAAGGGCACCATGAGCACTTTGAATCTTTCCAAGACCGAGCGTATTGACGTTCGTGCAAGCACGCCGGTCAAGCAGATGCTGCAGGAGGCCGCGCGCGCTTGCCACAAGAACGTGAGCGAGTTCCTGCTCGACGCGGGCGTGACGGCGGCCGCGCAGACGCTGGCAGATCGTCGCCAGCTCGTACTCGACGAGGCGCAGTGGCAGGCGTTCCAGGAAGCGCTGGATCGGCCGGTGCAAAGCAAGCCGCGTCTGAAAAAGTTGCTGGGTGAACCTGGGGTGCTGGGTTGAGCAATGGATACGCACTCGTTCGCAAGCTGGCACCGCTGGATCAGGTCGATGCTTTCGACTGCGGTGAGAATGCGCTGAACCAGTTCCTGCAGCGCTATGCGCTCGTCAATCAGAAGGCCAACAGCGCGCAGACCTACGTCTGCTGCCACGGCGACGTGGTGGTCGGCTTCTACAGCCTCGCTGTCGGCAGCGTCGATCCGATTGCTGCGCTGTCAAGAGTGATGAAGGGGCTGGCGCGCCACCCAGTACCGGTCATGATCCTGGCGCGGCTCGCAGTGGACAAGGCGCATCAGCGCAAAGGACTGGGGCAGGCTTTGCTCAAGGATGCGCTGCTGCGCACCGCACAGGCCGCCGACATTGCTGGCATTCGCTGCCTGCTGGTGCATGCCAAGGACGATGCAGCGAGTCGGTGGTACGAATCGTGGGAATTCGAGCCCAGCCTGACTGATCCGTACCATCTTTTCCTCATGCTCAAGGATCTCAAGGGCGTGCTGAGCTGAGGTGGTGCCTCCACTGCAGAAGTACATGAGACATGGCCAATCCCCGCTCGCTGGTTTACGCCCTTTACACCCACTGGGACACCGTGGAAATCCTCGTGCGGCTGTCGCGCGAGTTTGCCGTCCTCACCTGCGATCAAGTGCTCAGCAGCATTGCCAAGGTGTCTGTGCAGCTGGATGCCGAGGCGCAAGGGGCGGTACTGCGTGCGCTGGTCAACGCGGACATCCTGCAAACCTTGCCGCGCAGCAGCGACCTGCAGCTCAATGCCTATGTGCTGGAGTTCGTGCGTGGCCTCACCCGCGAGCATGAACTGGGTCTCGCCGCCGTGCTGCAGGCGCGTGTTGCCGCCATCCGCGAGGCCACCGAGGCACTCAACGATGGGATGACGGGAGCGGACATGGATCGTGTGCGTGGGGCCGCCAACAAGCTGGCAGAACTCTTTCGCCAGATCAGCCTGCAGCTCGACCAGGATCGGCATGCGCTGTTGGAGCTGGCAGAAAACGCCAAAAGCGCGGACAGCAGCATGCCGATGACCCAGCGCTACCGCCGGGTGTTGGAAGCCTACGATCATTATGTGGAGCCGATGAATCAGATGATGGACACCGGCCCGCAGGGCAGCTTCTATCTCTATCTGGAAGATGCCGAGCGCGCGCTCGACCTGGGCCTGGAACGACTGTCGATACAAGGCGCGCTCTACTCGCATCGCCTGCAATTGCGCCAGGTGGCGCACCAGGCCAAGGAGTTGCGACGCTTTGGGCGCCTGGTTGCGCAACAGTGCGCCGACACGCTGTTACCCTTGCGCGAAGAGCTGCGTCAGCACAACGCGCTGACCAGTGCAATCAGCTTGCTGCTGGGACAGGTACGCAAACGCGGCCTGCGCCGTGCGCTATCGCGCCAATCCGAAAACAGCGCGCTACCTGTCTGGCGCAATGAGCGCGTATTCAAGTTGCAGCTCGGCGATGAAGCGCGCGCGGTCATGGCTGCCGCACGCCAGTACCAACCGCAAGCCGTGGCATTTCCGCAGGACGCACCGGGCGACACCGTGCAGTTGCTGGAGCACGTTGACGAAGCTGGCATTCGCGAATATCTGACCCGCAGCCTACCGGTGGGGAGCCTGCTCGATTGGCTGAACACGCATTACGCCTACCTTCAGGATGCCACCCTGCTGCGGCTTTTCCATGACCTGCAGCACGAGCCAGTTTGGCACATCGAGACGGCGGATCAGCTTGAAAAAACAACGCTGAAGACGATCCGCGTCCTGCATCACCCGCATCGCGTGAGTATCCCGGAATGACGACTCCTCAACCTTTGGCGGCCACGCTGTCGCAGATGCCTGCATTGGCAGAGCTGTTTCGGCTGTTTCTTTCTGGCAAACACCTGAACCGGATGGCCGAGCCGGCCCTTTGGGCGGAACTGGAAAAACAAGAAGCCAGCTATGTTGGCTTGTTTGCCGCCCTGGGTTTCGACCTGCGCCTGGATGCCAGAGGCTTTGCCTGGTTTCACAGCGGGGATGCCAATAGCAACATCGGCAAGATCAGCCGCCAGTTGGCTTTGCTGTTCATGGTGATCTTCGATGCACAGGCCAATGCCGGTAAAGCCCTGCAGCGCTATACCGATTGGCTGATCGACAGCGCCTGGCTGGCCGAGGTCTACAAGCAACAGCAAGACCTACTGGATGCCGAGGGACTCAACGCCGATGCGCTGGTGGAGCTGTTGGGACGTGCCTGCACCCTAGGCTTTGCCGCAGCCGAGCCGGCCGGCTGGCGACTGCTGCCTGCCGTGTGCCGCTATCTGGATCATTTCGAGGCGTTGGCGCTGGCCGCCAAGGACGACAGCGACGAGGCGTACGGCGTTGCCGAGGACGATAGGGCCCTGGATAGGCCGGATGACGAGGAGAGCAACTGATGCAGTATGGCTTCCAACGCCTGGTCTTGCTAGGCAGCGCCGGCTACTCGCGCGCCGAGCTTCCGCTCGATGGCGCGGTTTCTCTGGTGGCACCCAACAACACCGGCAAGACCAGCCTGATCAATGCGCTCCAGTTTTTGCTGATCATCGACCGCCGTCGTATGGATTTTGGTGCGCACGATGTGGACAAGAGCCGACGTTTCTATTTTCCGAACAACAGTGCCTATGTGTTGCTGGAGGTGTCGCTGCCTGAGTCCGGCACTGTAGTGTTGGGCTGCGTGGGCAAAGGGGTGAGCTTCGAGTACGAGTATTTCGCCTACGCCGGTCCGCTCACGGTGGAGGAATTCTGTCTGCCGGATGGCACGCTGGTGTCGCAGCCCCAACTGGCCAGCCATCTGGCGACCCACGGGCGTCGGGTGTTCAGCTACAGCAGCAGCGAATTCGCCGACATGGTGTACGGCGGACGTGGCCGCAAGCTCGCCAGCCACCAGGATTTCTGCGTGTTCCGCTTGGAGCACGCCAGCGATGCCAGCGTTTTTCAGCGCGTACTCACCCGCACGCTGCGGCTGGACAAATTGCGTTCCAGCGAAGTGAAGGATTATCTGCTGCAGATTTTCCGGCGCGATCTGCCGGACGCCAGTATCGATTTCAAGGCCGCATGGGACAAGGCTTTCGCCGATCTCAACGCAGAACGCAGCCAGTACCTGGCCGCCGTTCGTCTGCAAGCCACGCTTGGCCAGCTGGAGAAAAAGCAGGATGCTCGCCTGGTGTTACGCGGCAAGCTGCTGTGTTGGTGCCCCTTGATCGATGGGGCGCTGGGCTTGTGGCAACAACATTACGAGACCCGTCAGCAAACCTTGCAGCATGAACTGACGCAGTGTGATGTCGAGCTGCAGCGCTTGCGCGAGCAGGACATTCAGTCGGCGCGCGAGCAGAACCAATGCGAGCTGGAACAAAAGCAGCTCGGCCAGCAATGCGAACAGTTGCGCGCGTTGCAGCAACGATTCGCCTTGATTGCCGACCGCTCTGTACTGGAAGCGCGCCGCCGCGAACTGCAAGAACAAAGGGATGCGCTTCTCGTTCGTATCCGCCAGGCACAGGGGCGCTCGCCAGCCGCCATCGAGCGCGAGCTGGCCAGAGTCGAACGGGAGTTGGTGCAGCTGGCTCAGGAGATGCGCACCCGAGGACAGAACCTGTATCAGCAATTGGCCCGTGTCGTGCCTGCGGAGCAACTCATCACGCTGAACAAGGTGTTGGCCAAGCCGGTGCTGACCCTTGGGGCAGAGGATTTTCAACTCGACAGCAATGCCCTGCTTGCGGCCATGGTCGAGGCTGAATCGGGGCACTTCAACCTGCCCGGCTTGCAGCTGCGCTTGGAAGCCTTGCCGACACAGTATCAACAACGCACTTTGGCGGAGCTCAGCGAATTGCAGCAGGAGCTGCAGCAGCAACAGGCTCAGCTCCGGGAGCAACTGGCCACCGCGCAGGCGCTTGAGAACGTCAAACAACAGTGCCAGGCGCTGGACGAGCAGCTGGTGCAACTGGATGCCGAGTTGCGTGATTACACGCAAATGCAGGGCCTGCAGCAAGGCGAGGCTGAGCGGCAGGGTCGGCTGGAAGCACTGGCTCACACGCTCGCCGAACTAAACGCCAGCCTGGCGCAGTCGGTACAGCGGTACCGCGCACTGGACCAACAACGCCAACAGCGGCAGCAGGACTTGGCCACCTTGCAGCAGCAACACCGGCAGATCGAACAACGCCGAAACCAGCGGCTCGATCACGAAGGCCCCTTCATCTGGCTGGCCGATCTGCCGCACCACCCCTGGCTGGCGCAGCCGCAGCTTGCGCTGGAACAACTGGCCGAGGGCTTGCAGACCTATCTGGCCGACTGCCGTCAGTTGCTGGAGATGGATGAGCAGATTCGTCACCTGCTGAGCGAAATCCATAGCGGTGGGCTCACCAAGTATCAGTTTGTCGGCGAGCCGGAAAGCGAGATTGCTCGCCTCGTCGAATTCGCGCATCACATGCCACAGGAAGCCGAAGCACTGGAAAAGAAGGTGCGCTCGGCGGTGGTGAATGTGGCGGCCAGCCTGCGCGAGTTGCGGGATGGCCTGTCTGCCTTCAAGCGCCGGATGCGCGAATTCAATCGCAAAATTAGTGGTCGCCAGCTTTCTGACCTGGCCGTGTTCAAGATCGAACCCGAGGACGAAACAACACTGGTCGAAGCCATCGAGTTGCTCATCAATACGGCGGCCACGGTGGACAGTGGCGAAACCTTTGAGCTGTTCAACCAGCAGAGCGTGCTCGACGATGATCAGCTCAATCGCGCCAAGACCCTGCTGATCGAGGAAGGCAACGCACGCCACGGCCTGCGGGTGGCGGACTTGTTCCGCCTGCGCTTCTGGGTCGGCAAAGCGGATCGTGAGCCGGAAGCCTTCGATGATCTCGACAGTGCGGCCTCCAATGGCACCGTGCTGATGGCCAAATTGGTCACGGGACTGGCGATGCTGCATCTGATGCAGGATCAGCGCCGCCACATCCAGGGCATCTGCTACCTGGACGAAGCACTGGCACTGGACGCACGCAATCAGCGCAGCCTGATCGACACGGCAGCGGAGTTCGGCTTTTCGTTGATTTTTGCTTCCCCTGCGCCGCTGACCACTGTGCGCTATTGCGTCCCTATACATCATCGCCATGGCAGCAACCAAATCAGCCGCTTCAGCTGGCAGATCATCGAGCCAGTGGAAGCCTGATCATGGATCGCACCCTGCGAGCGGCATTGCTCAAGTTGTATGGCCAGGAAGCACTGCCAGCCAGCCAGTTCACCGCCGCCCAGCGCAACGCCCTGGACCGCTTCGCCCGGCAAACCGGGGCGGTGAGTTGCCAGCGTCAGGGGCGTGGGGATGTATATCGCATCAGAGATCCGCACCTGTTTGAGACGCATCTGACCGCGCTCTCCCCGCAGATCGAAATCGTAACCGCCGAGAACCTGCCGCTGCGAGCGCAACACATTGCCCATGCGCGAGACAGCAAGGCGCGCAATCATCAGCACGACTGCTACTACCCGTTGCTCAAGGCGGTCGGTGATAAGGTGCTTTGGCGGCATGGTGAGCACGGGACCGAGCTACCACTCAGCCAGCTCACACACGACTTCGGTGCAACAAGCTTGCGCATGGAAGCCAGCGATGCCTGGTGCACCGGACAGCCTCTCTGGCTCGTGGAAAATCAGGCGCTGTTTGACCGCACGGATTGGCTGCCGGCCGACACGCAAGCCACCCTGCTGTACTACGGCGGGCAACTCGATGGCCGACTTCTCACTTGGCTGGCCCAGCGCCCACGTGCCAGCCGTGTCGTGCTTTTTCCCGACTATGACGGTGTAGGCCTGGCCAATTTTGCGCGGCTCTATGCCTTGCTTGGCGATGCGTGCGAATGCTGGCTGATGCCGGACTGGCAAAGCAAACTGACGCGCTATGGCAGCCACCGGCTATGGCAGGATACGTTGCGTGAATTCACCAGTGGCGTCTCAAACCTACCGAATGAGCTTGGCGCGTTAACTGAGCAAATGCGCCAATCCGGCCTTGCCCTCGAACAGGAAGCGGTGTGGCTACCTGCTTTCAATGAAACGCAGGGTCGGCCTAAGAAATTATCCGTAAATAGGTAAAATGGCAATCTGAGCCGCGGCATGTGCGGCGTCGGAGCGATGCGGTGGCCAAGCGGGTTGAGTCGTGGGTCGTGACGGATGCATTCTGGGAGCGAGTGGAGGCGCTGGTTCCGCAGCGGGTCGCGCCAGCGGAGAAGGTCTATCAGCGCAGGCCTGGCGCGGGCCGACCGCCGAAGCCGGCGCGGCAGGTGTTCGAGGCCATCGTTTACGTGCTGCGCACGGGGTGCCAGTGGAAGGCGCTGCCCAAGGAGCGATTCGGCAGCGCCAGTGCCGTGCACAAGCGATTCCTGGAGTGGGAGAAGGCGGGTTTCTTCGAGGCGCTGTGGAAGGCCGGCTTGGCCGAGTACGACGACATGCAAGGCATCGCTTGGGCGTGGCAGAGCGTGGATGGCGCGATGATGAAGGCGCAGCTGGCACAGGAATCCGTCGGGCCGAACCCGACGGATCGGGGAAAAAAATGGGAGCAAGCGTCACCTGCTGGTGGACGGCCGTGGCGTCCCGTTGTCGCTCATCGTGACCGGGGCGAACGTCAATGATTGCAAGCGACTGGACGAGGTTCTGAGCGCCATCGTGGTCAAGCGCGAGTGTCCGCCGACGCGGCGCCACAAGCACCTGTGCGCCGATGCTGGTTACCGCAGTGCCGACAACGTGCGCACCATCGAAAAGCATGACTACATTGCCCACGTCGTCAGCCGCCGCAAAGAGGCGAATATCAAGCGGCGCGACCCGAAGAAGAAGGCGCGGCGTTGGGTAGTCGAGGTCTGCCATAGCTGGTTCAACCGGTTCCGCAAGTTGTTGGTGCGCTACGAGAAACTCGAGCGCAGTTTCGTCGCGCTCAACCATCTCGCTGCCGCAATCATCGCGTTCCGGAAGGTCCCGCTCAAGGTCAACATAATTGACGGATAACTTCTAAGCCGGGAACTGGCGCGGAGAGCGCGGCATGGTTGAGCTGACGCCCGACGCGCTGCGCCATGCCGTCGAAACCTTACGCTTTGGCGCGGCCGGTGTCGGTTTTCTTGCCGGCCTGGTGTTCAGTCTCAGCCCGATTGCCGTGGCTGCCATTCCGGTCGCGCTCGCCTATGTCACGCATGCGCGCGAGCGGCGCGAGGCAATCCGGCTGAGCGCGATGTTTGTCGCCGGCATGCTCGCCACCCATGTCGCGCTCGGCGGCCGCTGGTCAGTGAGCTGATGGGACGCGGCTGGGGCTTGGTGCTCGGCCCGTTGCTGATCGCGCTCGAACTTGTCTGGACCGGCTGGGTCAGGGCGCCGCTTCCAGCCCTCGCGCTACGCGCCAAGCGACCGACAAACGCCTGGGGCGCGTTCGCGCTCGGCGTGCCAATGAACTCTCCCGCCACTATTGCTCTGGCCCTGTGAAGTATCAAGCAGCATAGCGAACGCGCCGGTCCTGGAAGAAACTCATCACACGCTGCGGGTTTTGTTCCAGCCTCGCCATGTGGTCGTTGGCAGCTTCGCGCAATTTGGCCTTGGTTCGCGCCGGCACGCGCTTGCCCATTTCCTGTTTGAGATCGGCGTTGAGCCTCTCCTCAGGGTTGAGCTGGGGGCTGTAGCTTGGCAGGTAAGACAACTCGATCTGGCGGATACCTTGACGGTGCTCGCGAAGCGGGCCAGCGCCGCGATGCGGCTCGGCGGCGCATGGGTGACTGGCAGCTTGATGCCCAGGCTGCGCACGGTTTCGATGCGCACCGGCCCCTTGCGCAACCGATCCGGCCAGGACTGGCGGCTGCCCTCGACGGGCATGAGCAGATCATCGAGGCGTTGCCGCTGCACGGCCGTCACGCCGTGCACGAGCAGACGCCACAGGCGCGACTCCATGCGCGAACGAATCTCGGCGATGATGCGTTCCAGCACCGTGACGCCTGGCAGCAGCACCTTGTGGCCGACCAGCCAGCCGTTGGCGTAGTCGAACAGCGCGCTCGGACGGTCGGTGCCCGTCCGGCACAGGGTGCACAGCCAACGGCCAAGGCGGAACTGCACGCTACGGTCGGCGAACTCGCGGTAGCCATAGCGGGCGCGAATCTCGGTCGTGTGCCGCCAGCGCTGTTCGCTCTCGCGGTAGGCCAGCACGCAGGTGGCGTCAGCGATGCCGAGCTGGGACAACAGCGTATGCAGTACGGCGCCGGGCACGGCAGCCGGGTCTTCCAGGAAGGTGCCAAGAAAGCGGGCAGTGGTCAATTGCAGCGCATAGCCAAGCCGGTGGCTGTCGCGCCGCTTGGTGGCGATCCACTCACGGTCTTCGTCGTCCAGGTGGAAGTAGCGCGCCAGCTCTTCGCTGGAAAGCGTGTCTGGATAGCGGCCGTAGCGTTCCCGTTGTGTGGTGGACAGGAAACTGACCGGCATGGCTCAAAGCGCCTCGGTGCAGAAGATGGCTGGTGTGACAATGCGCGTGCGCCCCATGCTGCCGCGTTGCAGCAGCCCGGCGCGCCGATCGCCTGTTACCAGGTAGTCGACCTCGCCGCCCAAGGCCATCGCCAGCAGGAATGCATCGTTGGGATCGTTCCCCTCGATGCCATCGGGCAGCGGCGAAAGTTGCGTCAGAACGATGGCGCGCTGCATGTTGTTGACCATCGTGCCGATGCGGTGCGCGGGCAAGATGGTCTTGAGCTTGGGGTAGCGGCTCACCCGCCGCAGCTCATCGAGCTGCGCCGCTGATGTCACCAGCTCGAAGCGCGCCGCGCGCCAGGCGCGATAGATTGCATCGGGCGGCTCATGTGGCGAAATCAGCGCGCCGAGCAGCACATTGGTGTCGAGGATGACGCGCATCAGTGCTCACGCGCCCATTGCACAGCTTCGTCAATGAGATCGGTCAGTTCCGTTTCGCTCATGCCGGCGGCGGCCGTCTTGGCCTGATCGACGGCGCGCTCCAGTAGGTAGGCGCGCACGGCCTCCTCGATGAAGCGCGACAGATCGCCCTTGCGGCCGCCGCCCTGCGCGGCGATGAACATGCGCACGGACTGATCCACGTCCGGCGACACGGCGACGTTCCAGCGAACGGTGTTCATGATGTCCTCCAGTTCAGTGTTTGGGTGTCTAGGTGTTTATACACCTTGCCGCCGTCGTTGGCAACGGTTCGATCAAACCTTCGTTTTAAGACTCTGCCACCTCGCTCGCCGCGCTACGGCGATACACCGCAATGCGCCTATTAATCCGGCCTCATAAAGATTGAACGCAATGGTCTCTATTGCCTTGCGCTGCTGGAGGCCGTGACGCTCCTCAACGTACGCCGATGAAGCGCCGCAGTAAAACGCGATAGATCTCCGTCCACCAAGCGGGTGCGCCGCCCTTGCGAGCCTTCCACTCTGCAAGCTGATTGAGCGCCTGCTCCGGACTCACGAGATGACGCCCACGACGGTCAAGGTAGAGCGGATAGAGAATCAGGGCGGCTGCAACGAGTTCGTCGAGAGCCAGTGTCCGACCCCGCCGCGGGTGCGGCAACACATCTTGCGTCAGCCCCCAGCCAGAATAAAAAGGCTGACCATGGCAGGCGACAGCCTTGCCGCGCAACAACGCCTCAAACCCGGCTAGCGAAGTCAGCACATGCACTGCATCCACAGCATCGAGCAACGCGTGCATCGGCACATCAGTCACGACGGCATCGCACCAGTCCCTGGCGCGTTCTTCATCCACGCCGGTGACGCGCAGCCGGGCGGCTACATCCGGGTGCGGCTTATAGAGGACGTAGGCGCTTGGGTTGTCTTGGCGGACCTTCCTCAGCAAGTCCATATTGCGGCGCAATCCCGGTGCGCCAAAGGCGATCGACGCATCGCTTTCCACCTGCCCAGGCACCAGGATCACCTGTGAAGCGTGGCGTGGGCGTTGCCACGCTTGCGCGCCAACGTTGTATTTTGTCAGCCCGGCTGAGACGATGCGCTCGCGCAACGCGCGCGCGCGATCCAACAGCGGTGGTGCAAAAGCGGCATGCCCGAGCAGCCATTCCAGATCCGACTGCTGCCCGGCGTCGTAGTAGATGCCGCGCGTATCGATCACCCACGACAGGGGGCGCACCAGTTCAGCCCCCAGCCCGACCGAACGCAAAAACCCGTCTTCCACGCGCAAAATCTGCACGTCAGCCGCAGCGCCGTCCGGCACTGCGGCCTTGCCCCAGAGCACTATGCAGCGCGCCTGTTGCGTGATGTCCTCGGCGCGGACAAAGCGCAACCTGCACGCCGGAAAGCACTGCCGGATCACGGGCCATTTCCAACGCGGAAAGGCCACCACATGCAACACCTCGGGCAGACCCTCAAGGCGCTGCTGTGCGTTGGGCAGGAGGCCCGAACAATCAGTCGAGAGGGGCAAAACTGGCCTCATCCATGGCTTGCGGCCAAACCGCGCCAGTGCGCTGCGCGATCTGGCTCAGCCAACCGTCAACCTTGGCGAAGTGCGCGTCCCAGGATGGTGCTTCAAACGCCTGCATGCGGATTCGTTGCGCCTGCCGCGCTGGGTGCATCGGGTCGGCAAACGCCAGCACGGCTTCAAGCCACCCCAAACCGTCGATCGGATCGAGGTAGTGCGGGATATCGCCAACGACCTCGCGAAAAGCGGGCAAGTCACTGGCAATGACTGGCACACCTGCGGCCAGCGCCTCGACCAAGGGCAGCCCATAACCCTCGGCAAACGACGGAAACAGCAGCGCCTGCGCATGAGCAAGCCACGTCGCCAGCTGAGCGTCGTCGCTGCGAGGCACTTCTCGCACCACGTCATGCAGCGCCTCGCAGCGCTCCAGCAAATCCACGACCTGCTCGCATTCCCAGCCGCGCTGGCCAATGATGATCAACTTGGGCGCCGTGGCGCCCAAGCGCTCCACCACCGCTCGCCATACATGCAACACCATGAGATGATTCTTCCGTGCCTCGATCGTGCCAAGCATCACAAAATAGGGCGGGGTCACCAGCGGTGTCGGCGCCGGTTCAGGGAGCAGCGAGACTCCCAGATGTGCCACCACATCCGCAGGGATGGGCAAGCGCTGTCCATGGGCATAATCGATCAGATCCCCCAAGGTTGCGTGTGAGTTCGCAATCACGCCATATCCTGTGTGCAGCATGGTGTTCAGGCGCTGGCGGTGCTTATCCACTTCGCCGGCGCGGCAGTATTCCGGGTGGGTGAGGGGAATGAGATCGTGCAGAAAATAAATCGGGCGTACACCGTGGTCCAGTACGCGCTGGGCATACTGCGGGTCGTCCAGCCCACTGTGGCCAGTATTGAACAGCAGGGCGTCTTTGGTCAAACCCCAGCGCAGCACATACGCCGCAGCCACGCAGCGGCGTATCGTGGTCTTCGGCTGATCGTTTTCACCAAGCAGGGCGGCAAACACGCGCTGCGACGCAGCGGGTGAGAGTTGCATCCACCGCCCCCAGTGCCGCACCACGGCCCGCGCCCGCGCGCGAAAGTGGGCGATGTAAGCCAAGCTCACGCGATCGACGCCCGTGGGGTGCTTATCGTCGAGCAGGCGCGCAGCCAGGCGGGTGACGTCGATGAGAATGACGTCACGGGTGGTTATAGCTGCGGGTGCTTGACATCCTTCCCGCCCTTGGCCTGTAGCCACCGCTTGCGCGGGAAGGGCGGGGATTCCTACGGTGGTCAGGCGTGGCACGCTGCCACCCCTGAGTCGCTGCGGCGGGTTTCTGCTGCTGGCCGCCTGACTGCACCACTCACTTCACAGGCGATCCGGGCTGCGCTTGTGCGCCCGGCGCAAGCGTGCGCCGTGTCCTGCCCTTCGTCCCGCAGTTTTTGCACCCCGCGACGAGCCAGCTTGTACTCAAGCTGGCGGTGGAACTCGGCCCAGCCCTGGTCCAGGATGGACTTGTTCAGGCCGCTCTTGGCCCGGACATTCCTGCCCGGTCGCTCGGCCGCTCCCGCAGCGCTGGGCGACATGGCCCTCACCTGCAAGTCCTCGATCCACACCATCGCGTGGT
>JABBOE010000027.1 GCA_019351955.1 Pseudomonadota bacterium | reverse complement strand
CGCAGGGTGATGAACTTGTCAGCCAGCAGCGGCACGGCCAGTCAGGACACAAAAAAGGAAATGATCAGGGCTGCGGCCATCGTCAGCGACAGCGCCTGGAAAAATGCCCCAGTCACCCCGGAGAGGAAAGCCAGGGGCACGAAAATGATGACCGTGGACGCGCTGGAGCCCGCAAGCGGCCGGAAAAATTCCATCGCCGCATGCAGCACCTGGCTGTGGCGCGCTGCAACGTCGCGACTTTGTGCACCCGATTCGCCCAGACGGCGCACGATGTGCTCGCTCATGACGATGGCGTCGTCAATGACCAGGCCTACCGCAGCCGCCATGCCCCCGAGAGTCATGATGTTGAAGCTCATGCCCAGGGCGTAAAGAAGCACGACAGCGGACGCCAGGACCGCGGGCACCGTGACCATGGCAATCAGTGTGATCTTGATGCTGCGCAGGAACACGAGAAGGACCAGCCCTGCGAGCACCACGCCGATGAGGATGGCGTCGCGCACGCTGGACGCCGAGGCGACGACCAGCTGGCTTTGGTCGTACCAGTTCGCCAGCTTCACCCCGGCCGGCGTCTTGTAGGTGGCCAGCGCCTGGCGCACGGCACGCGCGATCTGCACGCTGTTGCCGCCGTGCTGCTGGTAAATGTTCAGCAGCACGGCGTCATGGCCGTCGGCCGTGACCTTGATCCATTGGGGAACGGTGCTTCGGGTGACCACGGCGACGTCGCGCACGCGCACGACGCCCGTGGGCGTGGCCTTGATGACGAGGTCCCCGATCTGCGAGGCGTCGTGCAGCCGCGAGTCTGCCAGCGCCAGGAGCAGCTTGTAGCGATCTTCCAGCTTGCCCACGGCCTGGACGCCGTTGCCGCTCGCCAGTGCGTGCTGCACATCGCCCAGGCTCAGGCCGTCGGCTTGCAGCCTGGCGGGATCGACGATGACGTGGTATTCCTCCTGAGCGCCGCCTTGCACCTGTACGCGGCCCACCCCGTCGATGCTGGACAGCAGGGGCCGCAACTGGAATTGCGCGAGGTCGTAGAGCTGCGTCAGCGGCACGTTGTTCGAAGTCAGGCTGTAGGCGATGATGGGGTCGACTGTCGGATCCATCCGCTTGCTCGACAGGACCGTTCCCGGCGGAAGTTCCGGCAGCTTCTGGGTGATGGCTTCGTTGACCTGGACTGCGGCCAGGTTCATATCCGTGCCCCAATGGAAGTTCACCGAGATGTCGGCCGCGCCGCGGCTGGTTGTCGAGCGCACGTCGACGACACCCGGGACGCGGCGCACAGCCTGCTCCAGGGGATAGGTGACCTGCAGCATCATCTGGCGCGATGGCCGGTCGCCGGCATCAGCGCTGACCATGACCCGTGGAAAGTTGACATTGGGAAACAGCCCCACGGGCAACTTGAAGGCGGCCAGGAGGCCGCCAGCCGCCAGCAGCGCCAACAGGAAAAGCACCGAGCGGCGGTGCCGCTGCAGCCATTGCGAAACGTTCATTTCGCCACCCGCAGCGCCATGCCGCTGCTGAGCTCGTAGTTGCCCAGCACGACAAGGGGACGGTTGGCGAGTAAATCGCCGGCAATGCCGCTGTGTTCAGCCTGATCGATTTCAACCGTGACGTTCACGCGCCGGGCCTTGCCCTGGTCGTCCTGGAAGACATAGGCCTGGCCCGAAGCGTCCCGCAGCACCGCCGGGCGCGGGACGATCCAGCCATGCCACGGGTGCAATTGCATGCTGGCCTGCACGGCCAGCCCCGGCATCCAGCCCGACGCCTGCCCCGGCAGGGCAAGCGTGACATTGACCAGGTGGCTCTGTGCATCCACGACGCCACTGATGGCCAACACGGTTGCCGATGTGCTCTGATCCGCGTCGAACACGGCGCTCACGCGCACGGCTTGACCTGCGTGCAACGCACTGGCGACATCGGGTGTGACGCCAACGGCGGCTTGAAGGCCCCCGGCGGGGGCCAGCGTCAACGCGTCGCTTCCGGCGTTGATCTGGGCGCCCGGTGAGGTGTGCACGGACAGGACAATGCCGTCAAACGGCGCGGTGGTCGTCTGCACGCCACCACCCAGCCCCTGGGCGCGCGCTGCAGCCAGTTGCGCCTGGGCATCCGCCAGTGTCTTGCGCGCAGCGTTGACCTGAGCCTGCGTTGCCAGTTGCTGCCCAGCGAGTTGTTGAACGCGCCGCAGGTCCGCCGTGGCAAAGCGCACTCCGGTCAAAGCCTGAACGTAGGCGAGGTCACTGCCCGGCGCGCCCTGCACGGTGATCAATGCCTGCCCGCGCCGGACCTTCTCGCCCGCGCGCACCCGCACCTGGAGCACCTGCACGTTGCGCTGAAACGTCACGGCAAGCGCCTTGTCAGTCGCCGTGATCACCTGGCCCAGCGCCGTCTCGGTCTGCGCCAGGGTGCCTTGGCGCAGCGGGGCCTCCTGTACAAGCGCCGAGACCTCCGGCATGGCCTGGGAGGAGGGTCCAGCGCCGGCAGGCATGGGCCCGATGATGGCCAGCGCAATGCTCAGCAACGCGGGCAGGGCCGCCTGGCGGATGCGGTGCCTGAAAACGGGGGGGGGCGGAGGAAAAAACGTCATGGGGTGATGCTCCGATGAGCCGATCGCGCACGCGCAGGGGGTTGCGGCGAACTCGCAGTCTGGCGATAGATGCCCGCGCCGGTCAGCAGATCGAGCGCGACCGCCTGCTCGGCCATTTGCTGCGCATTGGCTTGCAAGGCCATGCGTTGATCCAGCAAGGCCATGCGCTGGGCCTGCGCCTGGGGCAAGGTAATGGCGCCTTGGCTCAGCGCCGTGTCGGCCGCTGCACTCGCGCTTTGCAGCGCGGGCAGCGCGAGCCGCAAGCTTTGGCGCTGGCGCTCAAGCAACGCCAGATTGGCGAGCGCCTGTTCGACATCGGCACGCGTCTGGTTCAGGCGCAGTTGATAGACGTCATACAGTTCTCGGCGCGTGGCACGCTGCACGGCGATGGCGCCGCGGCTTCCGTTGAAAATGGGCAGCGTAAAGCTCACACCGAACCCCAGCGTATTCACGTTGCTCGTGTCGCGCGCACGCGTCAAGCCCACGCTGAACGATGGAAATTGCGCAAGCACCGCCTCGCGCAAGCGCTGTTCCTGGCTTGTGTAGCCGGCCCGCAAGGCCATCAGGTCCGGACGGATGTCGGCAATCTTCGTCAGCGCGACGCGGGCGCTTTGCGCGTCCTGGGCTGTAATGACCGGAAGCGCAGCCAAGCGCAAGCGGACCTGCGGATCCAGTCCAAGGAGGGCATGCAGATGGGCCTGCAGCGTGACGCGCTGGCGCGCGTCGCGTGCCAGGCTTTCATCCAGGCGTTGCAACTCCACGAGGTCGGCATCGGCATCGGTGCGGGGCAGGTTGCCCGCACTTGCCGCCTCGCGAGCGCGATGCAGTCGCTCCAGCACGAGGTTGCGCTCAGCCTGCACCAACGCGTCGCGATCGCGCAGGCCGACCAATTGCACGAACAGCAGCTGCGCCTGCGACGCGGATTGCCATTCCTGCCAGAGCAACTGCAGGTTCACCGAGCGAACGTGTGCGCGGGCGGCCGCCTGGGCAGCCGGGCGCGTGATCAGGCTGCCCAGATCAAAGCTCAGGGTGTCGTTGTATGCGGAGCTCGTCGCGTGGGCGCTGTGACCGGGGTTGTCGTATGAAGCGCTGAATTGGGGGTCGGGAAGCAACCCGGCCGAGAAGGCTTGTGCCCTGGCCACGCCAAGACGGTCGCGCGCCTGCTGCAGTTGCGGATTGTGCAGGACGGCCAAGGTGGCCACGGCGTCCATGCTCAGCGGGGCATCCAGATTGATGGGCTGCGCGGCAAGCCGAGGCAGCGCGATGCGCTCGCGATCAATTTGCAATGCGCCCAGATGCGCCTGCAGGCGAGCCTGCGGCGGCAAGGGCTTGGGCACGTAAGCGGCGCAGCCTGCGAGAGCCAGCGCCAGGGCGGCCGCTGTCTGGCACAGCAGCAGGCGGCGGGCGCGGCGGCGTTGCCGGCGCTCGCCGAGGACGAAAAGGCGCAGCCGGCTGCTGTGCAGTCGCTGCGTGATCGGGCCTGAAGGCTCGGCGCGCGGAGGCCGCGAGGTGGAGTTCACGCGCGGATCCAGTGTCTGGAAATGAATGGCCGGCCCAGCAGGCGGTAGGCCCGCTGCATCAAACCTGTGATCCGTGTCACGGGTGCCTGGCTAGCCCATTGGAGCAAGAGTGCGCTGGCCAGGCTCACCAGGGCGGCACCCGCCATGTCCACGGGCCAGTGCACGCCAAGATAAACGCGCGCCCAAGCCACGGGCAGGCCGAGCAGTGCGAGGCCGGCGCCAGCGCTGCGCCACCCGCGCGATGCCCACAGGGCGAAGGCCGCGCTCCAGATCACGGTCAGGTGGTCACTCGGAAAGCTGCTGTCTGCGGCATGCGCGAGAAACTGATGCCCGACTGCGATCGCAAAGGGGCGCGGTTCAAACCACAACAGGCCGATGATCTGGTTGATCGCCAAGCCCGTGAGCACGGCAAGGGCCGCGCTCACGAGCGCCGTGCGCGGCGCGTGCGATCGCCACAACCAGCCTGCGGCTAGGAGCAGGGGCACCAGCACGATCAGGTCCTGGGCGGCGAGCCGCCCCAGCACGAGCAGTGCGGCCGGTGGGTGCGCACCTGCGTTGATCCAGGCAAAGAGCTGTGCGTTGAGGGTTTGCATGCGAAGGGTGCGCTCAGGGCGGGGCGGGCCATGTGGCACCGACACCCACAGCCTAGAAGTGGAGAATTAGACCCGACTTAGCGGTCGCCCAAGCGGCCTGCCGTGCCCAGGCGCCTGCGTGGCGCAACGCATGGCCCAAGCGTGCGTGGAGCCGTGCAGCGTGCCTCGACCGCTAAGGGCGCCGGTCGCCGAAGGGATCGGCATCCGGTGGTGCATTTTGCAGCGTGGTGAGCGTCGTGCTGATGTGGTCTTCCAAAGCCAGGGCCGCGCGCGAGTCGGCGCGGCGCATGGCTGCATCAAAGATCTCCGCATGCTCGCGGTGCACGTCGCGTTTGCTGTCTTCCAGACCGATGCAAAGGCGCCGGTACCGCTCGCCGTGCTGGGACAGGATGCGCAGCACGAGGTAAGTCCAGGGCGATGCGGCCGCGGAGATCAGCTCTTCGTGAAAGCGCCGATTGCAGACTTCCCAGTCGGCGCGTCGCTGCATCGATATGGGTTGCTCGTAGGCTGTGAGCTGCTCATAGCTCTGGCGCACGCGCTGCTCCCAGTCCTGGTCACCATGGCGCACGGATTCGCGCAGGGCGTCCACTTCAATGTGAATGCGCAGGCGCGTGATGGCCTCCAGATCGGCAAGGGACATCGGCGTGACGCGAAAGCCGCGCTGGCCTTCAGCAATGACAAGTGCGTCGCTGACCAGCCGGGTCAGCGCCTCGCGCAGCGTGCCGGCGCCCACGGCGTAATCGTCTTTCAGGTGTTCCACACGCAGCTTGGCACCTGGCGGATAGTGGCCTTCAATGATGTGCTGGCGCAATTGCAAATAGGCCTGCTCGGTGAGCGTGCGCGCAGGGCCCTTGGGCTGGGGCGCGGCGGGGGTCACATGCTCCCGGGCGGGTGCCGGTTGCGCGGGTGCCTGGGACGCGAAATTCGTGAGCAACGCGGACAGCGGATGCGGGTGAGCGGTGTCGTTCATGATGACCCTAGCTGGCCTGGTTGCGTGCGAGGCGATAGCTGAGTTGGGCCCGGGTCAAGCCGAGCATGCGTGCAGCGGCCGAGAGATTGCCCTTGGCCTTGTCCACAGCCTCATGAAGCAAGGAGCGTTCCAGACCCTCCAGGCCTTCGCCGCAATCCTGGAGCTGCTCCAGCAGAGAGCCGCAATCCATCGCACTTGGGCGGTGGTGGGCCAGTTGCCCCTTGGGATCGATGGAGACGCCCTGCGGAAAACTCATGCCAGGGAAGAGATCCTGGGCATCGACGGCGCGGTGCGGCTTGGACAGGATCACGGCGCGTTCGACGAGGTTTTCCAGCTCGCGCACATTGCCCGGCCAGTCATGGTTGCGCATGGCTTCGTAGGCGTGGTCGGTCAGCATGGGCACGGGTTTGCCATGGAGCACGGCAAAGCGATCAAGCATGGCTTGGGCAAGCGGCTCAATGTCGTCGCGGCGCTGCCGTAGCGGGGGAATCAGCACCGGATAGACGTTGATGCGGTAATACAGATCGGCGCGAAAGCGCCCATCCTTCACCGCAGCCTCCAAGTCCTGGTTGGTGGCTGCCACCAGGCGCACGTCGACCTTGCGGCCTTGCGTGGATCCCAGCCGCTCTACTTCGCCTTCCTGAATGACGCGCAGAAGCTTGGCCTGGGCTTGCAGGGGAAGCTCGCCGATTTCATCCAGGAAGAGGGTGCCGCCATGGGCACGCTCAAACCGCCCCGAGCGCGCGGCCTGTGCGCCGGTGTAGGCGCCTTTTTCCGCGCCGAACAACTCCGACTCGATCAGGTCATGGGGAATGGCCGCGCAGTTGATCGCCACGAACGGCTTGTCGGCGCGTGTGCTCAAGGCATGGAGCGCACGGGCGAAACGCTCCTTGCCCACGCCCGTCTCGCCGGTCAATAGCACCGTGACCTGTGTGGACGCGGCGGTGTGTAGCAGCGCATAGGCGTTCTTGAAGGCGTCGGACTGCCCGATCAGCTGGGTCTTGTTTGCTTCAGGCGAGATCTCCAGCCGCAGCGATTCCACCTGGGTCTGCAGCTCCTGGATCGTACTGAGCATGGAGCCACCCTTGAAGTAGGAGGCCAGGTCCTCGGCGTCCTCCCACTCGTGCTGCGGCTTGCCCACGATGTGGCAGTGCGCATCGCCGCAGCCCACGCACGATGTTTCCTTGTAAAGGATGGGCTGCCCCATGAAGGCACTGGTGTAACCAGAGGCATAGCCGATGAGCATCCAGCACACCGGGTGCTCCTGCACGCCGAAGTCGCGTTTGTGGATCTCCGCCTCCCAGGAGTGGATCCACTCGAACTCGCCGTAAAAGGCGCCGGTTACTGCGTCGGCCTCGAAGCGCAGGGGCGTGACTTGCACGGCGCCCTCAAGCATGTGCAGCTGAGGGCCGACGACAAACATGTCATACAGCGAGGCGCTGCCCCGGATTTGCCGTGCCAGCGCCGCATCGCGCTCGCCGGCGGCGAAGCCCGCGCGTGTGAAGCACCGGCGCGTTTGCTCCGCGCCCACGCTGTGCATGAGCTCCATGCGCAGTGCGCCCAGCGCCGCGGTATGGATCAGCACCATGCGTTGGCCGGCCAGCCAGATGCGCCCGTCGCCCGCGGAAAAGTGAATCAACCGCCGCAGATCGGCGTCCGACGGCAGGGGTGGAAGCTTCGCCTTCGCCATGGTGTCTCCATCGAGATTATTCAAACTCGGCATTCGTCAAACAAAGATAAGACAGATTTCATCATTTCGTCAAATGAAGGCAAAAGAGCCTAATGAAATCATAAAAAAGTAGACTAATCAAGATGTTGCAGCGCACCAATCAGAGATCAATAAACCCGTGTTTACCCTGATGAAGGGAGTATTGATGGATTCGGCACGTCGGTGTTTTCCCGTAATTCTCGAGATTTACGCCGGAATTTCCCGAATCTGGCACGGTTGCTGCTCCCAATGAAGCCAAGGAGATCGATGCGATGCACAGGCAAGCCGTGGAACCCACACCCGTTAAAGGGCGCGATGACTTCAACCCGCAACACCGGTTTGTCAAGGTCACCGGCATCAACGCCCAGGGCTTTGTCGAATTTGAATTTGCCGTCGGCTCTCCCGAGCTCTGTGTGGAGCTGATGCTGCCTCCCGCGGCGTTCGAGGAGTTCTGCCTGACACAAAAGGCGATGCGCCTGGACGCTCTGGGGCTCATGACCCGCCACTGAACGCACGACCCGGTCTGGCGCGCGAGGCGGAGTTGTGGGGCTCCTCTGGATTTGTCGCCTGGGTAGCACCGAAGTCCCCATTTGATCTGTTGACCTGACCACGTCCCCCAGGGGACTCAAGACCACGAGGAGCAATCGATGACCATAGACCTGAAGACGGTGGATATCAAGCCGCTACGCCATACCTACGCCCATGTGGCGCAGTACATCGGCGCCGACAAGGCCGCTTCGCGCTACCTGGAAGGCACCATGGGAGCGCAGTCCGAGACCAATTTTCATTACCGTCCCACCTGGGATCCGGAGCATGCGCTGTTTGACGCCTCGCGCACGGCCATTGCGATGAGCAACTGGTATGCCTTGAAGGATCCCCGCCAGTTCTATTACGCCTCGTGGACGATGACCCGCGCCCGGCAGCAAGATGCCATGGAGTCCAACTTCGAGTTTGTCGAATCGCGCGGCATGATCGACCTCATTCCCCAGGAGGTGCGCGACCAGGCGCTAGCGGTGCTCATTCCGTTGCGCCACGCCGCGTGGGGGGCAAACATGAACAACTCGCAAATCTGCGCCACCGGCTATGGAACGGCCTTCACCGCTCCGGCAATGTTCCACGCGATGGACAACCTTGGGGTTGCCCAGTACCTCACGCGGCTGGCGCTCGCCATGGAGGGTCCTGATCGCCTGGATGCGGCCAAGGAGGCCTGGCTTGTCGACCCGGCGTGGCAGCCCCTGCGGCGCTACGTCGAAGACACGCTGGTTGTGCAGGATCCCGTGGAATTGTTCGTGGCCCAGAACGTGGCCCTTGACGGGCTGCTGTATCCGCTCATCTATGGCACTTTCGTGGACGACCGCATTGCCCTTCAGGGTGGTAGCGCGGTGGCCATGCTCACGGCGTTCATGCCCGAGTGGCATGACGAATCCAACCGCTGGGTCGATGCCGTGACAAAGATCATGGCAGCCGAGTCGGAGGACAACAAGGCACTACTGACCCACTGGATCCGCAACTGGGAAGAACAGGCAGCCAGTGCCCTGTTACCGGTGGCGGAGATGGCACTTCCAGGCACGGGGCGCGCCGCGCTGGACGAAGCGCGCCTGCAGCTTCGCGCGCGTCTGGGCAAAACAGGCATCGCCCTGTGAGCCCGACAGCCATCCCTTTGCACCCAGCCCTTCGACGAGGAAACGTCATGTCCAACGTATTTATCGCCTTTCAGGCCAACGAGGAGTCCCGCCCGGTGGTGGAGGCCATCATGGCCGACAACCCCAACGCCACCGCGGTGGAGTCACCGGGCATGGTCAAGATCGATGCCCCAGGGCACCTGACCATCCGGCGCGAGAGCATCGAGGAGCGCACAGGCTCGCGCTACGACCTGCAGCAACTGCACATCAACCTCATCACCTTGTCGGGCCACATCGACGAGGACGACGACCAGTTCACGCTGAGCTGGAAGCACTGAACACCCCCAAGGAGACCCCAGATGGACACGCGTGTACCGAAAAAGAAACTTGGACTGAAGGAACGCTACGCCGCGATGACCCGCGGCCTGGGCTGGGAGACCACCTACCAGCCTATGGATAAGGTGTTTCCCTACGACAAATACGAGGGCATCAAGATCCATGACTGGGACAAGTGGGAAGATCCGTTCCGTCTGACGATGGACGCCTACTGGAAGTACCAGGGCGAGAAAGAAAAGAAGCTGTACGCCGTTATCGACGCCTTCAACCAGAACAATGCGTTTTTGGGGATCACCGATGCGCGCTACGTCAACGCGCTGAAGCTCTTCATCCAGGGCGTCACGCCGCTGGAGTACTACGCCCACAGGGGCTTTGCCCATGTGGGACGCCACTTCACGGGGGAGGGCGCCCGCGCGGCCTGCCAGATGCAGTCGGTTGATGAACTGCGCCACTACCAGACCGAAACGCACGCGCTTTCGACCTACAACAAGTTCTTCAACGGCATGCACCACTCGAACCATTGGTTCGACCGGGTCTGGTACCTGTCGGTGCCCAAGTCGTTCTTCGAGGACGCCAACACCGCCGGGCCGTTCGAGTTTCTCACGGCAGTGAGCTTCTCGTTTGAATACGTGCTGACGAACCTGCTTTTCGTGCCCTTCATGTCGGGTGCGGCCTACAACGGCGACATGTCCACCGTGACCTTCGGCTTCTCCGCGCAGTCCGACGAGTCGCGCCACATGACGCTGGGCATCGAGTGCATCAAGTTCATGCTGGAGCAGGATCCGGGCAACGTGCCAATCATCCAGCGCTGGATCGACAAGTGGTTCTGGCGCGGGTACCGCGTGCTGACCCTCGTGGCCATGATGATGGACTACATGCTGCCCAAGCGCGTGATGAGCTGGAAGGAAGCGTGGGAAATCTACGCCGAGCAAAACGGCGGCGCCCTGTTCAAGGATCTCGCACGCTACGGCATCCGCGAGCCCAAGGGGTGGAAAGACGCGTGCGAAGGCAAGGACCACATCAGCCACCAGGCCTGGGCGACGTTCTACAACTACACCGCCGCAACACCGATGCACACCTGGATCCCCACGGACGACGAAATGACGTGGCTTGCGGCGAAATATCCGAACTCATTCGACAAGCTCTACCGCCCGCGCCTGGAGTACTGGCGCGAGCAGGCACAGCAAGGCAATCGCTTCTACAACAAGACGCTGCCGATGCTGTGCACGACCTGCCAGATTCCGCTGCTGTTCACTGAGCCGGGAGACGCAACCAAGATCTGCTCTCGAGAATCGGACTACCTCGGCGACAAGTACCACTTCTGTAGCGACCACTGCAAGGAAATCTTCGACAACGAGCCGGAGAAATTCTCCCAGTCTTGGCTGCCCGTGCACCAGATCTATCAAGGCAACTGCTTCAAACCCGGAACCGATCCGACCCGCGAAGGATTCGATCCCCTGCTCGCCGTGCTCGATTACTACGAGATGAACGTCGGGCGGGACAACTTTGATTTCGAGGGCTCGGAAGACCAGAAGAACTTCGCCGCCTGGCGAGGCCAGGCTCAGAGCAACTGATGCGAGGAGACACCCATCATGACCGTTGCTGCTACCAAGCCCTACGCCTTTCCCCCGCGCGACGCGGTGGGGAACTTCCCCGCGCCGCTGTTGTACATCGGATGGGAGGACCATCTGATGTTCTGCGCGCCGTTTTGCCTGCCGCTGCCGTCGAGCACGCCGTTTGGCGCGTTGGCCCAGCAGATTCTCCCGGGAATCTATGGCTATCACCCGGATTTCGCCAAGATCGACTGGAACGCAGCCGAGTGGTTCAAGTCCGGAAAGCCCTTCAAGCCCGATCCGGCCAAGAGCCTGGCCGAGAACGGCCTTGGGCACAAGGACGTGATTCGCTTCCGGACCCCGGGACTTGCCGGGATCAAGGGCTCCTGCAGCTGAACCTTTTGCCATGGCCAGTCGGGGTGGCTGCGTCTGCCCCGGCGCTTGGCTTGCCATCATGAGCTATCAACTCACCATCGAACCCCTGGGTGCCACGATCGAGGTGCAAGAGGGGCAGACCATGCTCGATGCCGCGTTGCGCCACGGCATTTACCTGCCCCACGCCTGCTGCCATGGACTGTGTGGTACCTGCAAGGTGCAGATCGCCGAGGGCGAAGCAGACCTTGGCGACGCCAATCCATTTGCCTTGATGGATTTCGAACGCGAGGAGGGCAAGGCGCTAGCCTGCTGCGCCACCTTGCAGGCCGACACCGTGATTGAGGCCGACATTGATGAGGAGCCGGACGCCGAGGTCATTCCGGTAAAGGACTTTAGCGCCGAGGTGTCCCGCATCGAGCAGCTCACGCCCACGATCAAGGCCATTTACCTGCGCCTTGATCAGGCGATGCACTTTCAGGCTGGGCAGTATGTGCAGTTGGGCATTCCGGGGCTGCACCAAAGCCGGGCTTTTTCCATCGCAAACTCCCCAGCCGACGTGGCTGCATCGGGCGAAATCGAGATCAACGTGCGCCGGGTCCCGGGGGGGGTGGGGACGGGTTACATCCACGAGCAGATGCAGGTCGGGGACACGGTGCGTCTATCGGGCCCTTATGGACGGTTCTTCGTGCGCAAGTCGGCGCGGCTGCCCGTGGTGTTCATGGCGGGTGGCTCGGGTCTGTCGAGTCCGCGATCGATGATCCTGGATCTGCTGCAAAACGGCAGCGAACTACCCATCACGCTCGTCTATGGCCAGCGCAGCGCGGCCGAGCTGTACTACGACAAGGCCTTCCGCGATCTGGCCAGCGTGCACCCGAACTTCACCTACGTGCCGGCACTCTCGGAAATAGACAGCCATGCACCCGAGGGCGTGGCCAGGGGCTTTGTGCACGAGGTGGCCAAAGCCCATTTCGCGAACAACTTTTCGGGGCAAAAGGCCTATCTGTGCGGCCCTCCGGCCATGATCGATGCGGGCATCACCACGCTCATGCAGGGGCGACTGTTCGAGCGCGACATCTATCACGAGAAATTCATCTCGGCCGCCGACGCACAGCAGGTGCGAAGCCCGCTGTTCAAAAGGGTGTAGCCATGACCGAGGCCGAGCGCACGGTGCAGGTCCGGATCAAGCAGACGGGCGAATCGTTTCCGTGTTCGCCAGCCGAGTCCCTGCTCGCCGGAATGGCGCGCCTGGGCCGGCGGGGGATCCCGGTGGGTTGTCTGGGCGGAGGCTGCGGCGTGTGCAAGGTGCGTCTGCTCAGCGGTTTGATTCACAAGCTCGGGCCCATCAGCCGGGCGCACGTCAGCGTGGAGGAGGAGCAGGACGGGTACTGCCTGGCGTGCCGGGTGGCACCCCAATGCGAGGTTGAGCTGGAAGTGGCGGGAAAGCTGCAAAAACCATTTTTCAAGGGGTTCGCCTGCTCGGCGAACCAGGATTCCACCAAGTAAACACAGGAGATGCACCATGGGTGTGATGCGAATCGGACATGCCAGTGTGCGGGTGATGGACATGCCTGCAGCGGTCAAGCACTACGAGAGCGTGCTGGGCATGAAGAAAACCATGGAAGACAAGCATGGCAACGTCTACATGAAGTGCTGGGATGAGTGGGACAAATATTCCCTCATTCTCACGCCGTCGGACCAGGCCGGTCTGAACCACGTGGCCTACAAGGTCGAGAAGGACGAGGATCTCGATGCGCTGCAAAAGCGCGTCGAAGCCTATGGCATCAAGACCGAGATGCTGCCCGAGGGCACGCTGCCGTCCACCGGGCGCATGCTCAAGTTCAACCTGCCCAGCACCCACGAGATGCGGCTGTACGCGATGAAGGAGTACGTCGGCACCGAGGTGGGCACCACCAACCCGGATCCCTGGCCGGACAACATCAAGGGGGCCGGCGCGCATTGGCTCGATCACTGCCTGCTCATGTGCGAGCTCAATCCCGAGACGGGCGTCAACCGTGTGGCCGAGAACACGCAGTTCATGCGGGACTGCCTGGACTTCTACCTCGTCGAGCAGGTCATGGTGGGCCCGGGCGGCGCCATTCAGGCCGCCACCTGGCTCACGCGCACCAGCACACCCCATGACCTTGCCTTCGTCGGCGGGCCCCGCAATGGGTTGCACCACATCGCGTACTTCCTCGATTCCTGGCACGACGTGCTCAAGGCCGCCGATGTGATGGCGAAGACAAAGACGAAGATCGACGTGGCACCCACGCGCCACGGCATCACCCGCGGTGAGACGATCTATTTCTTCGACCCGAGCGGCAACCGCAATGAGACTTTCGCGGGGCTGGGCTATCTGGCACAGCCCGATCGGCCGGTGACGACCTGGACCGAAGAGCATCTGGGTGCGGGAATTTTCTATCACACCGGCGAGCTGGTTGCCTCATTCACCGACGTGTACACCTGAAGCGCGATGCAAAGTCCCGACATGGCTCCAAGCCCCGCACGGCACAGCGTGGAGGCCCGTCTGATCGACTGGCCGGCAGCGCATGCGATGACCCAGGCGGCTGCTCTGCATGCGCAGCAACTGGGCGTACGCGTCAACATCGCCGTCGTGGATTCCGCAGGCAACCTGGCGGCGTTCCTGCGCATGCCGGGCGCTCCACTGCACTCGATTGACATCGCCATCGACAAGGCCTACACGGCGGCCAGCTTCGGGCTGGCCACGAGTGGCTGGAGCAAGGCGCTGCGCACGCATTCCGAGGCCGTGCGCCAAGGCCTGGTTCTGCGCCCGCGCTTTGTCGCCTTCGGCGGGGGATTGCCGATCGTCGAGGGCGGGCAGCGTGTGGGCGCCATCGGGGTCTCGGGCGGCAGCGAGGGCGAGGACGAGGACTGTGCCCGGGCGGCGCTGAACGCCCTCGGGCTTGGGCCCCCTTGATGGCCATTTCAGCTCTGCTTTCGCGGCGCTTGCCATGCCGGCGTCGCGCGCCCGGTCGCGGTTGCTCCAGGGTCTGCGCGGCGCAGGGTCCATCCTTTCCATTTCACGATCCATCCATCCATCATGCTGATCACCGAGCCCCAAGCGACGGCGCGCGCGGCGCAAGCCACGCAGACCGCGCCCAAATCCATTCATCACTTCATCAACGGCCAGTACGTACCCAGCGAGCGCTGGTTCGACAAGCGCTCGCCGCTCAACAATGCGCTGGTGGCGCGTGTGGCGGAGGCCGGGCGCGAGCAGGTGGACGCCGCCGTGCGCGCGGCGCGAGCAGCACTCAAGGGTCCGTGGGGCGGCCTGAGCGTGGCGCAGCGCGTGGATCTGCTGTATGCGGTCGCCGACGGGATCAATCGCCGCTTTGATGATTTTCTCGCCGCAGAGGTGGAGGACACCGGCAAGCCGATGAGCCTTGCCCGGCACGTGGACATCCCCCGCGGCGCGGCCAATTTCAAGGTCTTTGCCGACGTGGTCAAGAATGTCCCGACCGAGTTTTTCGAGATGGTCACCCCCGATGGGCAGGGCGCGATCAACTATGCCATGCGCCGCCCCGTCGGTGTGGTGGGCGTCATTTGTCCGTGGAACCTGCCTCTGCTGCTCATGACCTGGAAGGTCGGCCCGGCACTGGCGTGCGGCAACACCGTGGTGGTCAAGCCCTCCGAGGAGACTCCGCAAACGGCGGCGCTTCTGGGCGAGGTGATGAACGCCGCAGGCGTGCCGCCCGGCGTGTACAACGTGGTGCATGGGTTCGGGCCCGCGTCGGCGGGTGAATTCCTCACCACCCACCGCGGCGTCAATGCCATCACCTTCACCGGCGAGACCCGCACGGGCGCGGCCATCATGAAGGCTGCCGCGGATGGGGCGCGCCCGGTGAGCCTGGAGATGGGCGGCAAGAATGCGGCCATCGTGTTTGCCGACTGCGATTTCGATGCCGCCATCGAGGGTACGCTGCGCTCGTGCTTTGCCAACTGTGGTCAGGTGTGCCTGGGCACCGAGCGTGTGTATGTGGAGCGGCCGATTTTTGAGCGCTTCGTAGCAGCGCTCAAGCACGGCGCGGAACACATGCAGTTGGGCCCGCCGGAGGATCCCGCAACTGGCATGGGTCCGCTCATCAGCCAGGAGCACCGTGGCAAGGTGCTGTCGTATTACCAGAAGGCGGCGGCCCTGGGCGCCACGGTGATCACGGGTGGCGGCGTGCCGGACATGCCCGCGGAGCTTCAGAATGGCGCCTGGGTGCAGCCCACGATCTGGACCGGGCTGGGCGACGAGTCCGCCATTGCCCGCGAGGAAATCTTCGGCCCCTGTGCCTTGGTCATGCCGTTTGACCGTGAAGACGAAGTCATCCGGCGTGTGAACGACAACGAGTACGGCTTGGCCACAGCCATCTGGACGACCAATCTCTCGCGTGCCCACCGCGTGGCAGCCGCCATCGAGGTCGGCATTGCCTGGGTCAATTCCTGGTTCCTGCGTGACCTGCGCACACCGTTTGGCGGCGCCAAACAGTCGGGCATCGGGCGCGAAGGTGGCGTGCACTCGCTGGAGTTCTACACGGAACTCAAGAACGTCTGCATCAAACTCTGAGCGGAGCACGACCATGGAGTCACGGACCAACCCCGAAGTCGCGCACTCGATCGTTGCAGCGGGCATTCGCACCAACTACCACGACTTGGGACACGGACACCCGGTTTTGCTCATCCACGGCTCCGGCCCGGGGGTTTCGGCCTGGGCCAACTGGCGTCTGATCATGCCCGACCTGGCCCGGCAGGCCCGCGTGGTCGCACCCGACATGGTGGGTTTTGGCTACACGGACCGGCCCGAGGGACAGCGCTACGCCATGGAGATCTGGGTGGAACAGGCTGTGGGCCTGCTCGACGCACTGGGGATCGAAAAAACCGACCTGGTGGGAAATTCGTTTGGCGGCGGCTTGGCACTGGCGCTGGCCATCCGCCATCCCCACCGCGTGCGTCGCCTGGTGCTCATGGGCAGCGTGGGTGTGCATTTTCCGATCACGCCGGGGCTGGACGCGGTGTGGGGCTACGCGCCATCGCTGCAGACCATGCGCAAACTGCTCGACATCTTCGCCTTTGATCCAAAGCTGGCCACGGACGAACTGGCTCAGCTGCGCTATGAGGCCAGTATCCGTCCGGGTTTCCAGGAGTCCTTCGCAGCCATGTTCCCCGCTCCCCGCCAGCGCTGGGTCGATGCGATGGCCAGCACGGAGGCTGATATCCGCAGTCTGCCGCATCAAACCCTGGTGGTGCACGGTCGCCAAGACCAGGTGATCCCGCTGGCCAATTCGCTCACGCTGGCAAGCTGGATTCCCCGCGCGCAGTTGCATGTGTATGGCCAATGCGGCCACTGGACGCAAATTGAGCATGCCGCGCGATTCGCCCAGCTGGTGGGCAATTTTCTGGCTGAAGCCGGCCGCGACGAACCCCAACCACTCCATTCCTGAACCACCATGTCCCCAGAACAGATCACCAGCCTCGGCGACGAGCTGTACGCGGCGCTGCGCGCCTGCAGCACCATCGAGCCGTTGACCAACCGCTTTGCAGGCATCACGATTGACGACGCCTATCACGTGCAGCAACGCATGCTGCAGCGCCGGCAGCAGGCGGGCGAGACCGTGGTGGGCAAGAAGATCGGCGTGACCTCCAAGGCCGTGATGGACATGCTCGGGGTGTACCAACCCGACTTCGGTTACCTGCTCTCGGGCATGGTGTACGGGGAGGGTCAAAGCATTGCCGTGTCGAGCCTCATTCAGCCGAAGGCCGAAGGCGAGATTGCCTTCATCCTGAAAAAGGACCTGCTGGGCCCCGGCGTGACCAATGCCGATGTCCTGGCCGCCACGGAGTGCGTGATGCCGTGCTTCGAGATCGTGGATTCGCGCATTCGCGACTGGAAAATCAAGATCCAGGATACGGTGGCCGACAACGCTTCATGCGGTGTCTTCGTGCTCGGCGATCGCGCCGTGAGCCCGCGCGCGGTGGATCTGTCCACGTGCGGCATGGTGCTGGAGAAAAATGGCGAGGTCATCGGCACCGGCGCCGGCGCCGCCGCGCTCGGCTCCCCGGTTAATGCCGTGGCCTGGCTGGCCAACACCCTCGGCCGCCTGGGGATTGCGCTGAAGGCCGGCGAGGTCGTTCTCTCCGGCGCGCTGGCGGCGATGGCACCCGTCCACGCTGGCGACAACTTCCGCGTATCGATCGGCGGCATCGGCTCCTGCGCCGTGCGCTTCGAGTAAAGGAGAGCAACCGTGGACCTGCAACTGCGCGGCAAGACAGCGCTCGTCACCGGCTCGACCGCAGGCATCGGCTACGCCATCGCCCAGGCTCTGGCCGCAGAAGGTGCAAGGGTGATCGTGAATGGGCGCGGTGCGGCCACGGTGGAGCGCGCATTGCAGCGCCTGCGCTCCACGCTTGGTGCGCAAGCCCAGATCGTCGGTTGCGCGGCCGATCTCGGCACACCCCAGGGGTGTGCGGCGCTCACCGCACAGCATCCCGCGCTGGACATCCTTGTCAACAACCTGGGCATCTTCGAGCCCAAGGCCTTGGAAGCCATTGGCGACGAGGACTGGCTGCGCTTTTTCGAGGTCAACGTGATGAGCGGGGTGCGGCTTTCGCGCCACTATCTGCCGCGCATGAAGGGGGCAGGGTGGGGACGCATCGTGTTCATCTCCAGCGAATCGGCGCTATGCCCGCCGGCCGAGATGGTGCACTACGGCATGACCAAGACGGCGCAACTGGCCGTGGCGCGCGGCATGGCCGAGACCACAACCGGGACGGGCGTGACCGTCAACAGCGTGCTTCCCGGGCCGACCCGCACCGAGGGCGTGGAAGCCTTTTTCGCCACGCTTGCTGCCGAGCAAGGGCAAAGCCCGGAGGCGTTCACCCAGCATTTCTTTGCCCAGGCCCGTCCGACCTCGATTCTCAAGCGCCTGATCGACCCCGCCGAGGTGGCCGCCGTGGTCGCCTTCGTCTGCAGCCCGCAGGCCGCGGCCATGAACGGCGCGGCCGTGCGCGCCGAAGGCGGCGTGGTGCGCTGCATCGGGTAGGGCGCCGCCCCTGCCTTGCCACGACGGATCCGTTCCAACCTGATTTCTATCGTCATTTGAAAGGAGTACCCCATGACCAAGAAAATTCGCTGTGCCTTGATCGGCCCTGGCAATATCGGCACCGACCTGCTGGCCAAGCTCATGCGCAGCCCTGTTCTGGAGCCGGTCTGGATGGTGGGCATCGACCCCAGCTCGGACGGCCTGAAAAAGGCCCGCGAGCTCGGCCTCAAGACCACGGCCGAAGGCGTGGACGGCCTGCTGCCGCATGTCCAGGCCGACAACATTCAGATTGCCTTCGATGCCACCAGCGCCTACGTGCACAAGGCCAATTCCGACAAGCTCAATGCGCTTGGTGTGATGATGATTGACCTCACGCCGGCGGCGATAGGCCCGTACTGTGTGCCACCCGTGAATCTGAAGGAGCATATCGGCAAGCGTGAGATGAATGTCAACATGGTTACCTGCGGCGGCCAGGCCACCATTCCCATGGTGTATGCCGTGTCTCGCGTGCAGCCCCTGAAATACGCCGAGATCGTCGCCACTGTTTCGTCCAGGTCTGCCGGCCCCGGCACGCGCAAGAACATCGACGAGTTCACGCGCACCACGTCCGCCGCTGTAGCCAAGGTGGGGGGAGCCAGGCAGGGCAAGGCCATCATCATCATCAACCCGGCTGACCCGCCGCTGATCATGCGCGACACCGTGCATTGCCTGACCGAGTCCGAGCCGGACCAGGCGAAGATTGCCGACTCCATCGAGGCCATGGTGAAGGAGGTCCAGAAATATGTGCCGGGCTACAAGGTGGTCAACGGCCCTGTATTCGATGGCAACCGGGTCTCGGTGTTCCTGGAGGTCGAAGGCCTGGGCGACTATCTGCCGAAGTACGCCGGCAATCTCGACATCATGACCGCAGCAGCGGCTCGCACGGCCGAAATGTTTGCTGAGGAGCTGCTGAGCGGACGCATCCAGCTCGCGCCGGTGGAGCCCGTCGCCGCCTGAGCGGCGACGGCAGGGCACCTCACACCGCCAACGTATCGAAGACAACCCGAATCAAGGAACACAGGCCATGAATCTCCAAGGCACAACGATCACCGTCCACGACATGACGCTACGCGACGGTATGCACCCCAAGCGCCACCAGATGACTCTCGAGCAGATGCGAACCATCGCAAAGGGCCTCGATGAGGCCGGTGTGCCGCTCATCGAAGTCACGCACGGTGATGGTCTGGGTGGCGCTTCCGTCAACTATGGCTTTCCAGCCCACACGGATGAAGAGTATCTTGGAGCCGTCATTCCCCTGCTCAAGCAGGCGAAAGTCTCGGCACTGTTGCTGCCGGGGATTGGGACCGTGGATCACCTGCGCATGGCGCACGCGCTGGGTGTGCACACCATCCGCGTAGCCACCCATTGCACCGAAGCGGACGTCTCCGAGCAGCACATCACCCTGGCGCGCAAGCTGGAGATGGACACCGTCGGCTTTTTGATGATGAGTCACATGAACAGCCCGGAAGGACTGGTCAAACAGGCCAAGCTGATGGAAAGCTATGGCGCCAACTGCATCTACATCACCGACTCGGCCGGCTACATGCTTCCCGACGACGTCAAGGCGCGCCTGACGGCGGTGCGCGAGGCACTCCGGCCAGAGACGGAGCTCGGCTTTCACGGCCACCACAATCTGGCGATGGGTGTGGCCAATTCCCTGGCCGCGGTGGAATGTGGGGCCCGTCGCATTGATGCGGCCTCGGCCGGCCTGGGGGCGGGCGCGGGCAATACCCCCATGGAGGTGTTCATTGCCGTATGCGATCGCATGGGCATTCAGACCGGGGTCGATGTGTGGAAGATTCAGGACGTGGCCGAAGACCTGGTCGTGCCCATGATGGACTTTCCCATCCGCATCGATCGCGATTCGCTCACGCTGGGCTATGCCGGGGTCTACGGCTCGTTCCTGCTGTTTGCCAAGCGAGCCGAGAAGAAATATGGGGTGCCCGCACGAGACATCCTGGTCGAGCTGGGACGCCGCGGCATGGTGGGCGGCCAGGAAGACATGATTGAAGACACAGCATTGACGCTTCAGCGCCAGCGCCGGCAAGGTGCGCAAAAGGTGGCCGCATGAAACTGTCTTCGCAAACCATCGAGGCGCTTGCGCAGCTTCTGGACGACTGCGCAGTGCAGGCGCACGACACCCTGAAGATCACGGATGCCCACCCGGATATGGACTGGGATGACGCCTATGCCGTGCAGGATGCCATGCGGCGTCGCCAGTTGCAGCGCGGGGCGCGCATGGTCGGATTCAAGGCAGGACTGACGTCGCATGCCAAGATGCGGCAAATGGGCGTGGACACCCCGGTGTTCGGTTATCTTCTCGACAGCTTCTCCGTGCCGGACGGCGGTGCCTGCAAAGTCGAGGAACTCATCCACCCCAAGGTCGAGCCCGAGATCGCGTTTGTCACGAAGCATGAACTGAAGGGTCCTGGATGCCATCTGGGAAGCGTCCTGGCGGCAACGGACTTCGTCATTCCCGCCATCGAGGTGATTGACAGCCGTTACCGCGACTTCAAGTTTGACCTCAAGAGTGTCGTGGCCGACAACACGTCGGCTGCGCGTTTTGTCGTCGGTGGCCAGCCGATGGCCGCAGGCGGCGTGGATCTGCGCACCGTGGGTGTCGTGCTGGAGAAAAATGGCGAACCGGTGGCTTTTGGGGCGGGCGCGGCGGTGTTGAGCCATCCGGCCGCCGCGGTGGCCATGCTGGCCAATCACCTGAGCGCGCACGGCGAGACCATCCCGGCGGGCAGCCTCATCCTGTCGGGCGGCATCACCGAAGCGGTGGCTGTCAAGGCCGGCGACAACGTGACGCTGCGGGTGCAGGGCATGGGGTCGACCGGGATGCGTTTTATTTGATTGGAGACATTCATGCCCATTGCGCACCTGTACATCCTGGAAGGCCGCGACGCGGAGAAAAAGGAGCGCCTGATCGCCGAGGTCAGTGAAGCGATTCACCGCGCCATCGACGCACCTATGGAGTCTGTCCGGGTGCTGATCATCGAAATGCCCAAGGAGCATTTTGGAATCGCCGGGCACAGCGCGAAAAAACGGGGGCGCTGAGGCTGGCAAGCCCCGTGCTTTGGGGGCGCGGCGCTAAACTGAGCCCCATGCGGAACCCTCCATTGACGATCGAAAACCTCTGGGGCGATGTGCTGGCCGTGCGCGAACGCGCCCCCCTCATTCACAACGTGACCAACTTCGTGGTCATGAATTTCAATGCCAACGTGCTCCTGGCGCTGGGTGCATCACCGGTCATGGCCCATGCTGAGGAGGAAGTCCAGGACATGGCCGGGATTGCCCAGGCCCTCGTTCTGAACATCGGAACGCTGGAGCCCGCATGGGTGCGCGCGATGAAGCTGGCCATGAGCAAGGCGCTCGGGCGCCGGATTCCCGTGGTTCTTGACCCCGTGGGCGCCGGGGCCACCGCCTATCGCAATCGATCCCTGACGGAGCTGGTCGAGGCCGGTCCGCCAACCATCGTGCGCGGCAATGCCTCGGAGATCATGAGCGTGGCGGGGTTATCGGGAGCGACGCGCGGCGTCGATAGCGCGGCGTCGTCGCATGAGGCCGTCCAGGCCGCGCGCGATCTTGCCCACGCCACTGGTGCGGTGGTCTGCGTCTCGGGGGCGGATGATCACGTGGTGGATTCAACAGGGCGGCGGGCCACGTTGTCCAATGGCCATCCCTGGATGACCAAAGTCACCGGGGTGGGCTGTTCGGCCACCGCGATGATTGGAGCGTTCGCTGCGGTTCAACCGGATTCCTGGCGAGCCACCATCGCAGCGATGGCGTATTTGGGGGTGGTCGGCGAATGGGCGGCAGAGCGGGTGCAAGCCGTCGGTGGCGGCGTGGGCTCGTACCAGATCGCGCTGCTGGACGGCTTGCAGCTGCTTGACGAAGAAACCTTCAGCACCCGGCTGCGCCTGACCCTGCACGTATGACTGGTGTGGATCGCCGGATCTTCAGGCTTTACCTCGTCACCGATTCAGCGTCCTGCGGGAGTCGCCATGTGGCCGATGTGGTGCGCGCCGCCGTGCAAGGCGGTGTGACTTGCGTACAGTTACGCGAGAAGTCGCTGGGCACACGCGAGTTTCTAGCACGTGCCCACTTGCTCAAGGAAGTCCTGACGGAGGCTCCGAGTCCTGTGCCGCTGATCATCAACGACCGTCTCGACATTGCGCTGGCGTGCGGGGCTGATGGTGTGCATGTCGGCCAATCGGACATGCCGCCCGAAGTGATCCGGGAGCACATGCCACAGGCACTGATCGGGCTTTCCGTAGAGTCTGTGGCAGACGTCAGGCGCGTTGGGGAGCGGGCCGTGCCAGTTGACTATCTGGGCGTGAGCCCCGTGTTTCCCACACGAACCAAAGGCGATACAGCCGCTCCGCTGGGCTTGAGCGGACTTGTGGCGATTCGCGTGCTGACATCCCTGCCGCTTGTCGCCATTGGGGGCATCGCGCTGGCCAATGCAGCGGCAGCCCTGTCGTCGGGTGCCGACGGATTGGCCGTGGTCAGCGCGATTCTCGCAGCACCCGACCCGCGAAAGGCATCGCAGGAGTTGATGGCGGTGATCGAGGGACACGAGCGCATGCGCCCGTCGTGATGCTGCGTTCAAGCACTTATTGGAAGCGCTCACGCAACCCCATATAGAAGCCATTGGGCAACAGGCCGAGGATGAAGGGCGAGGTCAATTGATGGGCAAAGTAGCCACTGGCCACGCCAACAGCAGCGCCAGCCAGAGTATCGGTCAGCCAATGGCCGTGTGCCTTCATGCGCGCAACCATGTCGAAGACTGGAATCCCGGCCAGCGCGTCGACACCGGGGTTGGTTTGGTGGTACTCGAGGATGATTGGCGTCACCAAGGCCGTGATGGACGAGACGTCACCACTGGGAAAGCTTTGGTTATGCATACCCTGAAACCAACGGTCGGGATTCATGGTCGCAGACGGTCGGGTGCGCTGAAAAGTCCACTTCAGCCCTTGCGTCGAAATGCCGGCCATCGCGGCGGCATCGACGCTTTGCCAAAGTGTTTTTCCGAGACGACTGCGACCGCCTTCCCAGACAGCCCCTGCCAGAGTCAGGCCAATCAATTCAGCGGGAAACTGCGGAGATTTGGCGAGGGACCAAACGCCTGACGTGTTTTCATGTACGGGATGATCCAGGCGGTGCAACCCTGCATAGTCGATGATGCCAAGCGCCGCGCCGATCAAGTAGGTGTGGAGCAGGCCGCCGCTAAACGTGCGGCTCGGTGTGGGAAGGTTCCACGCCGAATTGGGACCATTGCCAGAGGTCGATGATGGCGTCGATGATGTCGTCAACGCAATCGACGAGGTTTGCTCGATCAGACGCTCTGGAGATTGAGTGATTGCGTGTGCATAGGCGAGATTCAAGCAACTGCACAGGCAAACACCCACCAGAAAAACTTTGCAGCAATACTGTCGGACCATATCGACTCCATGATTGGTTTGCATGAGCGCCGCGTTGAGTCAGGTAGGCCATTCGCTGGGAGCATCTCGCATCTCGCTTGCGTTGACCCTTAAGCAGGCGGGGCGGCGGTGGCGATGAGATTGGCGGCCGGCTCGCCGTCGCTCCACGCGTATGGGCGGCTCTGGGGAATGGGCTTGGGATGCGCTCGAGCGATAAAGCTCGGTGAGTCGCTGCCATCATCGATGGATCCCCTTGCCGTGATGCAGGGGTCGCACCGCCTTCAGGTCGCCCTTTGGTGCGTGCAGCACGGATTTGGACAAGGAATCGTCCTCTCACCGGTGACCACCCTTCGCAAGGAAGCGCCAGCGTCTGGGGCATGAGGGTCTCCGTATGGGGTTTCGTGCCGAACCGGACCACCCTAAGGCGCGGCGCGGTACGAGTCAATACGCGATTGACAACGGGTTACCGGAGTTACCACCTCGCAAAAATTGGAGTCCTCATTTGCAATGACATGGCCCACCCGGTCAGGGCTCCCGTGGCACGGCACCTGCACCCGAGGCGTGGTCAGGCGCCGCCCCGTGAAGAAGCGCCGCGACGTTTGGCCGTCGCGCGAGGTTTTGGGGGTTCGCGCAGCGTGTCTTCGCCGATCGCACTCACGAGCTCGTCGATGAATACGCGCACCTTGTTCGAAAGATGACGACGGCTGAGGTATACGGCAAACAGACTCAGCTCGAGTGTTTGGTACTCCGCCAGAATCGGCACGAGCGTGCCGCGCTCCAGTTCGGACGCGACGATGAACGTCGGCTGCATGATGATTCCGCCGTCAGCCACGGCAAGTTCGCGCAGGAGATCCCCGTTGGTGGCGTGCACCGCGGGGCTGACCTTGACGCGGGTGAGATCGCCGTTTGCATCCGTGAAGGGCCACTCGTCGCCCGCCCACAGGTAACTGAAACTCAGCGTGGCGTGATCGACAAGATCGGCTGGGACCTTGGGGGTGCCGCGGCGCTTCAGGTAATCCGGTGAGGCGCAGACCACCATGCTCACCGGGGCGATGCGACGGGCAACGAGATTGCCGTCGAGGTTGCTGGCAATGCGCAGCGCCACGTCAACGCCCTCGTTGGCCAAGTCGACCACGCGGTCCGACAGATCGATATCAAGGCGCAACTGCGGGTGGCGCGCGCGAAACCCGGGAAGGAATCGCGCCAGTTGCATCAGGCCGAACGATAGGGGTGCGGAAATTCGCAAGAGTCCGAACGGCTGGGCTGAGCCCTGGCCCGCCACCGCCTCGGCGTCAGCGATTTCTTCCAGGATCACGCGACTGCGCGCGCAGAACTCGGCTCCCGCGTCCGTCAGGGAAAGTCGGCGCGTCGTGCGATGGAGCAGCCGCGCGCCCAGGTGTGATTCAAGGGATGCGATCTGCCGCGTGACCGCAGCGTTGGATATACCCAAGGCGTCGGCTGCGCGCACGAAACTGCCCGAATCCACGACCTGCACCAGAACGCGCATCGCGTAGGAAATATCCATAAAGCTTGGTTGATTGTTACGTTCATCGCAATGATAAATTGCGCCGAGCCATCTGTTTCCTTGGACCCCTGCCTTCTACAGTCCTTTCCATGGTGTGCACCGTTTGGACTTGCCAGCGCAAGTCAGGCGCGCGCCACCGATGGAAACTTCACAAAGGAAACGTCATGAAGATCACAGTCATTGGATCGGGCAACATGGGCTCGGCCTTCGTTCAACAACTCACCAAGGCCGGCCATCAGGTCATCGTCACGGGACGCGACGCCGCCAAGGCGAGTCAGCTTGCAGCCCGTTATCGCGCGCGCGCTGTCGCTGCTGCAGACGCAGCATCCGACAGTGAACTCATCGTTCTGGCAACAGCTTACCCGGACGCGGTGAGCGCCTTGCGTGCGGTTGCCCCGGGCGCCGGACAAGTCGTGGCGGACATCACGAATCCGTTGACGGATGACTATATGGGTCTGACACTGGGACACACGACATCGGCTGCCGAGGAAATTGCGCGCGCCGTGCCGAACGTGCAGATCGTCAAGGCCTTCAACACGGTGTTCGCGCAGGTGCTTGCCGCGGGTGCCGACTTTGGCGATGGCAAGAAGGTTGCAACGTTCATCGCCGGCGATGACGCCAAGGCCAAGGAAACGGTGGAGACGATGGCGCGCTCCATGGGGTTCGATGTCATCGATGCCGGGGCGCTGAAGAACGCACGCTACCTGGAGCCGCTTGCGGGCCTGAACATTTACCTGGGCTACGGCGCCGGCCTTGGCACCAGCATTGCACCCACATGGCTACGCAAGGTTTGACCTACCGCCCGCTGGTCGAGCGACTCGCAGCCCCAAGTCGGCCTACACGCATTCCACTTACGCATTTTTGGCATCAAAGGATCATCATGATCAAGACATCCACGTCCCCTTACGCCGCATTGCTTTTGCGCGTAAGCCTCGGCATCATGTTTCTGGCCCATGTCGGGCTGAAGATATTTGTTTTTACCGTGCCCGGTTTCGTGGGCTATTTCGCCTCGCTGGGCCTGCCTGCAATCGCGGCCTACGCCGTCATCGCGCTCGAGTTCTTCGGCGGTTTGGCGCTGATTTTGGGCATTTATGCCCCCTGGGTGGCGGTGCCGTTAGCCCTTGAGATGCTCGGCACGATCGTGCTCGTGCACGGCGGCAACGGCTGGCTGTTTACTAACAAGGGCGGCGGCTGGGAGTACCCCGCCTTCTGGACCGTCGGGCTGGTCGTGCTGTACCTGCTTGGCGATGGTGCCATGGCGCTCAAGCGGACACAGCACGGCGCCAACTGAGGGGCGTTGCCTCCCGTGAGCCGAGCGGGCGCGCAGCTGCAGACATCCACAGCCCCGACCCCGCTGGGCCGTGGTTGAGGCCTGAGCACTGAGGGCCGCGCCGGGCACCGAGGATCAGCTCGACTGGCTTGGGTGACGTGCCGGCAGGCGCAACGGGCCGATGCCGAAACGGTGCTGTCCACATCGGTGGCCATTGACAAGATCGGCCAGCGCCTTATGCTCAGTGCGGTCCCGGTGGTCTACGGGCACGCGCCCGGCCGGGCGATCGCCTTCCTGGCCATTGAGGCGCGTTGGTATGCCGCCTTCATCCAGGTTGTGCCTCGGCATGGTTTGACCGGCATGGAGAATTGTCGCTGTGGCGCCTTGCGGCAGCGCGTGACCCGAACAGGAGATCAGCCCCATGAAAACCAGTGCTCGCAATCAATTTCAGGCCACCGTTCGTGCTGTGCACGACGGTGCGGTCAACAGCGAAGTCATTCTCGATCTCCAAGCCGGGGGAAAACTCGTTGCCATCGTGACCAAGGAAAGCGCGCGCGTCTTGGCCTTGAGTCCCGGGCAAAAGGTGCTTGCGCTCGTGAAAGCGTCATGGCCGATCCTCGTCGTCGGGCCACTGCCCAAGACCTCGGCGCGCAATCACCTCGCAGGAGCAGTCAAATTCGTCGTCACCGGCGCCGTCGAGACCGAAGTTGCGGTGCAGGTGGCCGGTGGCCCCGAACTCGTCGTCATGATCACCAAGGGCAGTGAGAAAGACCTGGCTCTGAAGGTCGGCGACGCGGTGGGCGTGCTGATCAAGGCCAGCCATGTGATTCTCGCGGTGGATTGAGCGTTCCCCGTGTGGGATCATGGCCGACCATGGCATGGATCCCCAAGAACAACCAGCGACCGGGCAGCCGGGCGCACCGTTCCATCAAGGAGGCCGCCAGCCCGCGCCGGATGGGGCACGACCAGGCCCCATGCACCGCATCGAGTTTCGAGCCAAGAAGGTGATGATGAGAAAAATCGATTCTGTGGAAAACGAGGCGATGATCGTGGTCCTGACGGCGATCGTCCTTGCGCTCCTGAGCTGGGAGCGTGTGGTTCGGCTCACCGAATAGGCCATCCAGCGCACGCCAGGAAGCCCACCTGCGGCCTCAGCTCCACCCATGCCCGTGGTCCCCGTCACTTGTGGCGCGTCCAACGCCATTTCGGTTGCGCAGTCGCAACTGCAAGTGCCAGCGACGAGCGCGTCATTGCCCACACTCGAACACAGTGACTCGGCGATCGGCAAGGCAATCGAATCCGTCATTGGCAAGCTGGCCTTTGTGCAATGGGTCGTGCCGCACACGCTGATCGTGCATATCGTCTCGACCGTTGATAACCTGCCGCGACAGCAGGCGCCGGTCCTGGGCTGGCCTGTCAAACCCGTGCTGGGAAGTCTCCAGGTTTCGGGCCGTGGCGCCACACTGGCGATCGCGCAAGGCAACGCCGCACGCTATGCGCCGCATCTGCAGATCTTGCAAAACCTCGGCGCGCAGCGGTTGGTTTCAGTCTATCTTGAGTTTTACCCGCTTTTCCAGAAGGCATACAAGGAATTCGGCTACCCGAGCGGGAACTTCAACGCCCGGCTGCTCGTGGTGATCGATAACCTGCTCGCAGCCCCCGAGCCCCAGGCGCCGATTCTGCTGGCGCAGCCGCGCGTGCTAGACACCTATGCCGACGCCACCCTGGAGTCGGCTTCAGCCGGACAAAAGATCCTCATGCGCATGGGCTTGCGTAACGAGCAGGCCGTGAAATCATGGCCTCGGCAGATCAAGGCGCAGCTTTTGCAGCACCTTCAGGCCACGCCGGCTTCATCGCCCCGCACTGAGCCTTGATCGCGTGCTCCGCGATTGGCTTGGGCTTGCGACGCGTGGTCGCCCACGAGCGCAATCGCGATGGTACTGCCGTCGTCGTCTGTATTGACACCGTGACCGCGCCAGGGCGCATGGCAGCAGCCTCCCGGTCTTTAGCCACAAGCCTGTGTTTGGCGTGAATGTAGCCTCGTCCACGAAATTGGGGGGTAACTACGCCAGCAGTGCCAAGCACGCACAATGCGGTGAACGGTCGATGGGGCTCAGGCCTGTGAAGCCGTGCCAATCGCCGATGGACTGGAGCCACGCATGAATCACACGCGCAATGCACTGGGGGGCATGGTTGTCGCCCCGCACCATTTGGCCGCTCAAGCAGGCCGTGACGTCTTGCTCGACGGTGGCAACGCCATTGAGGCGATGGTGGCGGCAGCCGCCGCCATCGCCGTCGTCTACCCGCATATGACGTCAATTGGTGGGGATGGCTTTTGGCTCATTCACACCCCCGGGCAAGCGCCGATTGCGATCGATGCCAGCGGCTTCGCGGCCGAGCGCGCCACGGCTCAGCGCTATCAGGGGCTCAACGCGATTCCGTCGCGTGGGCCGGACGCGGCACTGACGGTGGCTGGTACGGTCGGTGGTTGGTCCAAGGCGTTGACGATAGCCCAGACCTGGGGTGGCCCCCAGCTTGCGCTGACGCGTCTGCTGCGTGATGCCATGCGCCATGCGCGCGACGGCATTGTCGTCACGTCCAGCCAGGCCGCGCTCACCCAAAGCAAGATCGAGGGATTGAAAGGCGTGCATGGGTTTGCCGAGACCTTTCTGATTGATGCAATGCCGCCTGCGTGTGGCCAGATCTTGCGTCAGCCCGTCCTGGGCGAGACCCTTCAGACACTGGCCGAGCGTGGCCTCGATGATTTTTATCGCGGTAGCCTTGCAGCGCGTATGGGCGCTGAGCTCGATCGCATCGGCAGCCCGATACGCGCATCCGATCTTGCCGCCTATGAGGCGCATAGCGTCGCACCGCTTGCCTTGCGCTTGGCCGATTGCACTGTGTACAACCTGCCACCGCCCACGCAGGGGCTGGCTTCTCTCATGATTCTCGGCATTTACGAGCGGCTTGGCATTGCCGAGAGGGATGGTTTCGCGCACATACATGGTCTGGTGGAGGCCACCAAACGGGCCTTTCGCGTGCGCAACCAGATTGTGACCGATCCACGCCGGGTGCCGGGCGACCCATCCGATTACCTCGAGGCCAATGCACTCGACGCGTTGGCCTCAGAGATCGATATGCGCCACGCCTTGCCGTGGCCTGAATCCGCGGCACCCGGCGACACCATCTGGATGGGTGCGATCGATCGCGAGGGCCGCGCCGTCAGTTTCATCCAGAGCATCTACTGGGAGTTTGGCTCTGGGGTCGTGCTGCGCGACACCGGTATCACCTGGCAGAACCGGGGCCTCACTTTCGCCCTTGACCCGGCTGACCTCAACGCCCTTGAACCAGGGCGCAAACCCTTCCACACGCTCAATCCGGCCCTTGCCATGTTCGACGATGGGCGCATCATGCCGTATGGGACGATGGGCGGCGAGGGCCAACCCCAAACGCAGGCGGCCGTGTTCACCCGCTACGCGCGCTATGGTCAGTCGCTGCAGCGGGCAATCAGCGCCCCACGCTGGCTGTTGGGCCGTACCTGGGGTGAGGCCAGCACAACCTTGAAGTTGGAAAACCGGTTCGATCCGGCACTGGTGCGCTTGTTGCGTGATGCAGGCCACCAAGTTGAAGTCCTCAGCGAGGCGTTCAGCGACACCATGGGCCACGCTGGCGCCCTGGTTCTGCATGGTGATGGGCGCATGGAAGGCGCGTCAGACCCGCGAAGCGACGGCGCTGCAGCCGGCGTGTGAACTCACAGCGGCGACCAAACTCGGCTGTGTGGCGGGCAGGCGCGATGGCTGTCCGACCCGTGGCGTCGCTCAACATGGCCTAGCAGGTGGCCGGCGAGGGCCGCAAAGCATAAGGCGCGGGGCAACGCGCCCTCATTCGCCGCCTGATTTCTCTACGGCGCGCGAGGTCCGGCTTGGGCTCCCCCCGGGGATGGAGCAAAGCTGTGCGAGCGGGGCACGTCTTGATGTTGTTCTCCGCGTTGCGGCCATTCCCGATCAAGGCGGAGTGGGTTTCCCTTTCCTTGACATATATCAACCATGGTTGGGGGTTAAGCTACTATAGTTAACGAAAAAGAACATTTCATTACAACTGTTTCGAATGTAGTTGGCTTCACCCCTTTTGCGCAGTCCACATGGGAAATACATCATGCCTCGTCATTCACGAATGAGAAGGGCCATCTTTTCGGCAGGCGTCTTGACGCTGCTGGCCGGATGCGGCGGCGGAAGCTCATCGACCAGCACGCTCACTTCGCTCAATCCCTACAACCCGAGCAACCCGGATGCCAATGCGGTGGCGTGCGTCCCGGGAACCGATGTGATTGGTGCGTGGAAGACCGTGGCCAACAACAACACCGTGATGCCGGACTCGCCCAATTTGAATTTCTTCAGTTACAACCAGCCGTCGATCAACAGCTACGGCTTGGTCGTGTTCCGGGGCCGCGCCAAGAGTGCAACGACCGGATCCGGCGGCCAACCGCAGCGCGGTGTGTACACAGTCGATGTCTGTCCGGCTAAGCCCGCCGTATACACGGTGGCTGACACCGCCAACACACTGGTTCCGCAGCCGAACAACACCGGCGCGATGTTCAATGAATTTCCGTCGATTCCGCGCATCGACATGAGTTCGGGCGTTCTAGCTACGCGCGGGCAGAACGAGCCGCAGTGGACGTATACCGACCCGACAACCTTGCTGGAAACGAAAGTTGGCACCGCTGGCCTGTACGTGACCCTGCCAGACGGGCTGACCACGGGGATGAATATTCTTGGTGCAGTGCCCGAGTTCTCCTCGGCCATGCGCGTTCCCAATACGGTCAGCACGACGCCCGTCAAGTTTGATCAATTTCCCGGCTCGCCTAGCGTTACCGGCGGAAAGTACTTGATCACGAAGGGCAACTATACCGATACGGAACCAGCGACTGGTGCGTCGGGCCCGGCCCGCGTGGGCAAGACAGGCGTGTATTTTAGGGATCTCAGTTCGGGCACGTCTCCCGTGCAGGTCATTGCCGACAGCAACACGGTAATTCCGGGGACGCCGGGGGTCAAGTTTGGCTCCACTGCCCCACCGAGCGCTGCGAATGGCCATGTGGTGTTCACCGGTCTGGATAACGAGGACTCGCCAACGGCAGGGGGAATCTATGTCGCTCCCATCGCGAACCTGCCCACGTTGACACCTCTGGTGCAGATCGGCCAGACCCCCGTGCCCGACAGCAGCGGAAAACCGCTTCCGGCGCCAAGCGCACCTGCGCCAACTGCGAGTGCTCCAACCTTCACACAAGTGGGGGAAGGCCTTGCTTTCGACGGGCGTTACGTGGCCTTCTGGGGTGCCTGGGGAACCGATCCTAAAGTGGCCAACGGTGCCGATCCGGGCATGCACGGGGTCACGTTGAACTGTCCCACGGACGGTGACAAGGACATCCAGGCCGCGTGTAAGGGGCAGTATCCGAGCGGCCAAACAACCAAATACGTTCCGAGCAATCAAGGCATCTTCATCGCCGACACGATGCAGCCCGGAAAGATCTGGATGGTTGCGGACGCCGAGAAGGGCTCGGTGACACATACGCAGTTCGCGGATTTCCTCTATTGGGTGTTCTCGGGTGCACCATCGAGCACCGGCAGTTCGGGTTCCGGTTCGGGTGCTCCAAGCTCGGCGGCGTCCGGTTCCGCCGGTGGTTCGGGATCTTCCGGGCCGACCGATGCTGAGCCCCCGCGGTGGCGCGCGTCAGCCTTCGCTGCGGTCGATGGCAAGCTGGGGGTGATTTTCAAGGGCTCGCTCAACCCCGGCTTTTTCGCCCCAACGCCGGCGGCCAGTGCGCCGGCCTCGTCGGCAAGTTCTTCCACGTCCACGACCGCGGGTCCTACGCCAGCTTCAGGAATCTACGGCGCGAATTTCAAGGCCGGTACTGGGGTCGGGCCCGTGTTCAAGGTCATTGCTTTGGGGGATGACATGTCCATTTTGGATCCAGCAGCACCAGCAGGTTCGTATGTGAGTTCGGTGGGTATCGAGCGCGAAGCCTTACGCGGCGGCTGGCTGACCTTGACGGCATCGTCGCTCAATGCGCTCAGTGAAGGGTGGGCTGGCATTTATGCCACGGATTTCCCAGGCACGGCCTTCAAGACTGACCAAGCTACGCCGATGGCGAACTTGATTCTGGGCCAATAGGACGAACTTCCTGCGAACGGCCTAGGCCCCTGCTGCCCAGATTCGGACGGGAACAGCGGGAGCCGCGCTCAGCAGTGGCGGCGTGGCGTTGTGCGAGCAACGCCACGCTTTTTTATGGCCTGCCATGCATCCCTCGGCGGCCTCGTCCTCGCCGCAGTGCGGGACCCATCGAACAATGCGATGCCGTTGGCATGGGCTGCGATGGGTGCTCATGGGCCGAGGTCCGAACGGACCGCTGATTTTTCGTGCCCATCCAATTGCGGCTTGTATTTTGTTGACGGATGTCAAGGACGAGCCTGTCATGCCGACCTAGATTGTTCAATCGAACATCCCTCCCAATGGATGGGTCAACACCAATAGCGAGCCTGATGGTCAGCCCCTGAGGATGTCCTGGGGCGCCGGCGCATGGCGCAAGCGTTGCGTGGACCGTGAGTGGTCTTCGCGCCCCCGTAAGGGCGTGCGTGCGGCCACTGATGATCGGGTCGCGTGGCGTTGCGTCGCAAAGGCGAGGGCGCATCGTGGCGTGGGGATTGGGGATCGCAGGTGCTGCGCGGCGGCGCGTTTCCGCAAAGAAGAGTTGCGCCAAGCGCCCCGGCGCCTTTTGGAATTCGGGCCCAACCGCATTGGCGAAGAGCGCAAAAGGCCCTGGGCACTGCTGCTGTTGCAGGAATTCACCCAGTTGTTTTCCATCGTGCTGTGGTTGGCGGCAGCACTGGCTTTTGTGCTGAGCCGGATCGCTCCTGGCCAGGGCATGGCCCGTCTGGGCATTGCGCTCATCGTGGCCATCCTCATCAGTGGATCCTTTTCCTTTTGGCAGGAGTTCCGCGTCGAGAAGGCGTTGGCCGCGCTTCGACAGTTTCTGCCGCACCGCGTGCAGGGCCCGCGCGATGCGCACGCTCGGGAAATGGATGCCGGGGCGCTGGTGCCGGGGGATGTGGTGCTGCTTGAGCAGGGCGCCAATATTCCCGCGGACGGTCGGCTGATCGAGGCGTATGCCGTGCGCGTCAACGACGCCAACGTCAGGGGGGAGGCCGTCCCCCAGCCGCGCGACTGCGAGCCCTCCGACGCGGAGTTGCTGATCCGGGCGGGCAACATTCTGCTTGCGGGCACGTCGCTCGTCGCGGGGCGAGGCAAAGCAGTTGTTTTGCCACCGGCATGCACACCGAGCTGGGCCGCATCGCCCATTTGACGCAAACGGCTGGGGAGGGCGTGTCGCCC
>JABBOE010000001.1 GCA_019351955.1 Pseudomonadota bacterium | reverse complement strand
AGCGTTCAATTCCCTCGTCATCCATGATCGCGGGCAATTGGTTCACAGCTTCTCAGTGGAGCCAGTCGAGGAATTAGGTCCCGCCTATCCCGAGGCAAATCTGCAATTGCAGCTGCGCATGCTGACTGAAATGGCGAAGGTCGCCAACACCCGCAAGGACCTTCCCATGCTATTCGAGGCGTGCCTGGAAGGCATGCACCGTGCCGTGGGCCTGGACCGCTGTGTGCTGTGCCTGCTCACCCCCGCGCGCGACAAGCTCCTCGGGCGGATGGCCGCGGGCATCGATGTGTCGGGCCTACGCTCGCGCCTGCAAATGAATTGGACGACGTCGATGGAAGCTGAGCTTCCGCCCGGCCGCGCATCCTGGTTCCCGGTCAAGGCGTCTCCCTTGCCATTTTTGCTGCAGGCCAGTGAAGTGTCCGACTGCTTTATCGCCACGTTGGCGGTCGACAGCAAGACCGTTGGCTTGTTCTATGCCGATTGCCAGCCGTCCGGGCGTCCGTTATCAGATGAGGGATTTGAGAGCTTTCGCAGTTTCGTCATCCAGGCCGAGATGGTTGTGCGCACCTTGCCCAGGTGATGCTCAGCCCTTAGCGCCGGACAACGACCGCCGTCTCGCGGCCTTGTATTGGTTCGCGCGGCGGCTAATGCCTTGTCCGTGTTGCGCCGTGTTCCGTCGGGGCGTGCGCGATATCGGCGCCGCTGGCAGAAGTTAAGGTCGCTCCGAGTTACGGGTCGCCGCTTAACCGTCATCAGCGCAAGTGTGACCAAGCGTACAGGCTGGGAACGGCGCGAGAGTTCAGGGAACTAACGTACAGCTAATACCCAGCCCTGTATAGGCTGAGTTCCTGCCGCAACACTTCCAGCAACGCAAATGCATTGCGCTGCCTCTGCGCCTTTCCGCAGGGGCAGCGTTCAACACCTTGATGGCGCATCACCATGAAATTGAACAAGTCGTTCCTTGCCGCCAGCGCGATTGCCCTAGGACTGGGTACCGCAGTCACGGCCCATGCTTTTGACGGCCAACAAGACACCAAGGGCGCCAAGATTACCCAGGACAAGGCCCGCCAAGTTGCGCTCAAGACGCAGCTTGGAGCCAACATCTCGGACGAGGAGTTGGAGCACGAAACGGGCGGTGGCGGTCTGCGCTACTCATTTGACGTAAACGTGGGTCAGGCCGAGCACGAGATCGTCGTGGATGCAACCACAGGTGCGGTTTTGGAGAACAGGGGCGAAAGTCCGAACCAGGAGTGATGACCGGGTGGAGCTCCGGCAAGTCGTTGAAGCCCGCGCCTGTGGCAATTGGTTGGGATCGTCTTCATTGCACGGCACCCCAGACTTTTGCCTGGGCTGAATCGATTTGAATGTGACGGTTAATCGATGGCCGGGGATGCTGCGAGCGACAGCGGTGCTGCCCCCGCCAGGTCATAGTGCGCACACGGCGCAATGCGCCATGGGCTTCTGGAGGTTATCCGATGGATAGTGAGTCTGCTGGCCTCCTTGAAGCATGTCTTTGCACGGATCCGACTGCTGGGGAAGCGGCGCTAAGGGCCTTTCTTGTGCTCGAGGGCGCCGAGCGTCTCAATCGATTCGCATCGCGCATCGACGGGTACCTGAACCACCTGCCCACGATGGCCGTCGCCCATCTCGTGAGGCTGTTTACTCGTCTTGAGATGGCCGGACCGCCACAGTTTTGTGGGGGGGCACCGCGCGCGTGCCGCTCCTCCTCGATGAACTGGCGACGCGCGATGCTGTCCTCGCCGACGAATTGACAACCTGGGCGTTCTACACGACTTGCAATCCTTACATTCCGTTCGGCAAGGCAGGCAACACGCGAGTCGCAGCAGAGTCGGTCGTGGAGTGCCGTCAATTGCGCGGTCAGCGTGGCTCTGATGCTGCGGCGACGGAGGAACGCATAAGCGCCGTGGCCAAGGAGCAAGCGGCTCTGCGCGCTGAAGAGCATGCTCGGCAACGGCAAGTTCACACTTGGCAGAACGAGGAACGCAAGCGCCAGCTAGGCGCGCTCAGCGTGCTGGATGCCACGTCTCGGCTCCGGGCCATCGCACTGGACGAAGACCACCCGCTCGGCTTCTACCCAAGTGAATGGGCGGACTTCGCCGCAGCGATGCAGCTACCACCCGAGACACAAAAGACCTTGCTGACGCGTCTGCCGCATGCACCAAAAGGCCCATGGCGGGACTTTGGTGAGGCGATTTACGACGCGTTCAGAAAAGCAGGCGGACCAATCGGTGGCGAGCCGACTACAGCGGCGTCGACAACCGCAGCGCAGTCAGTCCGTGGCGGCGGCTGAAGGCAATTTTGGCGAGGCCCGACGGGCGTGAGGTCACGCATGTGCGTATCCGCGTAACCGCGTAACCCCCACGGTCGCTGGTTCCGCCGTTACCGCGCACACCACGCCACACGCAACCCCATGCCTGTCTTCAGGCTGCTGTGACCTGCCCCCTCGCGCCGTACCAACATTAAGTTAGAAGTCCGGGTTGCTGACCCTGCAAAGGGCGGCAATCTGCTCAGGCTTCTGATATTGATTAAGCCCTTAAGCAGTCTCAGGCGGCGTATTTGACGTTTGCGTCACGGAAGTAGGCTTTGGCGCGTTTGGGTTCACTGCCGACGACGGCCATGTGTTCCTCGATCGCAGCGCGAAGCGTTGCCCTGCTGCGAGCGGGAACCTTGCCGCGGATGACGCGCTTGAGGTCAGCATTGAGGCGCTCTTCCCGATTGAGTTCGGGCTGTAACTGGGGAGATCGAATACTTTCATCTGGGCGGGGTCCTCGGCCAGCCACGCCTTGACGGGCTTGCAGTGATGGAACGCCCCGTCGATCATCATTCAACGCGCCTTGCCCTGATTGGACACGCTGGCCAGCATCGAGAGCTTGTGGCGCGTGCCACCCACGGCCATGGTCACGGGTGCCCTGCCTTTGGGCGCGAAGCTGCGCTCGCGCACATCGTGTTGACCAGGGCCGTCTCATTCGTCCCAGTGGATCTCACCATCCTCAGCTTTGGCGCGCTTGGCAACGGCCGGGTAAGTCTCCTGCAGCCATGCGCGAACCGCTTCTGGGGATTGCTCATACGGGCGCTTGATCGGCTTCTGAGGCGTGAAGCCCCAGCGCGCCAGATACTTCCCCACCGAGCGCCGATGCGACGTGATCCCCTCCTCGCGTTCGATGAGTTGCATCACCGCCGCGCGACTCCACAACGCAAACTTCATCTTGGGTTGCTCCGGGCGCCGGTCGCAAATCGTGCGCTGGATGGCCGCCTCTTGCTCCCGCGTCAGGACGCGCTCGTCCGCTCATACGGCGCCCCCGAATGCGCGGCGCCAACGCTGCCATGTCCCCCGCCTCATACTGGTCAATGAACTTGCACGGCGCTGAATAGCTCAGTCTACGAGGCTCGTCGGCGAAGCCGTTGAGCGGAGTGCTGAGCATCCCTCACCAATGTAACGCTCGCAGCGGTGAGGGATGCGGTGGGGCGGTTACGCGGTACTGGAAATCCAGAGGTACCGAAACCTGCAGGGACGACAGACCCAATGGCCGATGCGCTTTCTGCTGTTGGCAGCGCTGCTCGGGAAGTCGCCGACGACCATTACGGCAAAGCACCTGCCGAGGGGGTGCGGACAACGCGGACTTACAAGCTCTGGGCAGACCTCTTTGACGCCGTGGAGGGCGAAACCGAGGGCAGCCTGCTCAGGGCCCTGCAAGACCGAGGATTCGTCAAACGCCGCGGCCGTTGCGGCCGCGCATGGTGAAGCTCATACCCGCCGTGCCCAAGGCCCCAGCGTTGCACGCTCCAAGGCGACCAATTTGCGCTCAAAACTGGCTGAGTCAATCTGAGAGCGTTCGATGAGTCCTGCCCGAACCGCGCTCGCGTAGTGCTCACGCATCGCATCAAACGGCACGCGGAGCAGCGCCTTGGCTGCAGAAAAGACGGGGGCGAGATCACAAGGGCTCGCCACACCCAATGACCGCCTCGCGCCGAAACCTGAAGCGTAGTCAGAGGTGCCGCTGGTTACCACATCGGCCTCCAGCCTGAAGCACCGGGCACCGAGGTGCTCAGCGGAAAAGGCTCACGCTCAATGCCGCTGTATTCGATGTCGTGCATGCGGTGCTCGAGGTCTGCCGTATCGACAGACCCTGCGAGGTAATCCTCGTTGAGCTCTTCTTGCGACTCGAGGCCTGGAAAAACCTTGTGCAGAAATTGTGTGAACGTGCTCATGATGTGATGTGTCTCCCTTGTGAGGAGCCTCTCGTTGAATCTAGGGTTAACCCTAATCTAACAGGTTCTGGCCAGGATTCAAGTGTCCACACGGCCGGTGTTGCTTTGCAGCAGCTGCAGCAGCTGGATGGCTCCCTCGCCCCGAATCGCTGCCGCCGGGGCTAACCCACCAAATTGTGGCGATGCACTAATCCTTGGTGTATTTGGGAAGGCTGCGTTGTCTCGGCGACAGCCATCAACGCCAGGTTCGCGCTGCCATGACCACGGTTCCCTCAGCCCAAATTTTGGTTTTGAGGGTGTCCCGTGATGACCCACCTCTGGAGAGGGGTCGCTACACGAGGTACACGACTTTTCGTGCATTCCTTAGGACACTTATGACGACAGACCCCGAAGACGCGGCGCTGGCCGCGCTCGATCAGGCCGTGGAGCAACCTGAGCCGCCAGCGGTGCGCATGCTAAGGCTCTACCGACATCCCGGCGGGCCTCTGGCTGCCTGGCTACTCGACGACGCCGCACGACGGCTTCACAACGCCACGCAGCTGGAGCAGGAGCTCTGCGTGAGCAGCGAGGAGCTGCCAATGCTCGAGCGCGGCTAGGGCGTGTTAACACTAATTGCACCGATGGGGCCGATGAGCGACACTGCTGCACATGGAAATCAGCGCCGAGCAATTCGCCCTTGTCGAACATTGTTTGCCCAAGCAACGAGGCAACGTCAGCATGACCAATCTGCAAGTCGTCAATGCCATGCTGTACGTGGCCGAACAGGGCTGCAAGTGGCGCGGGCTTCCCAAGCGGTTCGGCAACTGGCACACGATCTACACGCGCATGCGGCGCTGGGCCAAGGCGGGCGTGCTGGACAAGATGTTCGAAGAGCTGCAGCGCCAGCAGGTGGTGCGCATCAAGATCGAGGCGGTCTCGCTGGACAGCACCAGCATCAAGGTGCATCCCGACGGCACTGGCGCTCTAAAAAAAACGGACCGCAGTCCATCGGCAAATCCCGAGGCGGCTGGAACACCAAGGTTCATCTGGTTGCCGCGGATGCTCGAACGGCCGTAACGTTTAGCCTGTCTCCCGGGCAGGCGCACGATGCGCCCGAGGGCAGGAAGTTGCTTGAAAGCCTGGGCCCAACGAGCCGCCCCATTCACTTGCTGATGGACCGCGCTTACGAAGGCAATGAGACGCGCCAACTGGCTCTGGACCTTGGCTTCATCCCGGTGGTGCCGCCGATGAAGACGCGCATCGAGCCATGGGAGTACGACCGAGAGATGTACAAGCGCCGCAACGAAGTCGAGCGCCTGTTCCGACGCCTGAAGGGCTTCCGGCGCATCTTCTCTCGGTTCGAAAAACTCGACGCGATGTTCCTCGGCTTCCTCAGCTTCGTGCTGGTGGTCGATGGTCTTCGCAGTTTGTGTTAACAGGCCCTAGGCGCCCGAACTGCTCCGCGACCAATCGCTCGTCGCAAAGGCGGCCCGGTATCTCGGCATGCCGCCCACCACCGTCCGCTTGCTCACTGGCGACATCACTATCGGCGACTTCACGAGCATGGCGGAGCCAGAAGACGTGGTCGTCGAAAGAGAGTTCGCGCGGTTCTGTGCGAACCCGCAGCTGCGGGCACTCATCCCTGATGCCTGTGATGAGCCAAGCCTGGACGTCGAGCGATTCTTGCTTGACGTGCATGCAACGCATCGAGAGCTCGACTGGCCTGACCGTCCTCGACTGCCGGAGATTTTGAGGTGGCTGCAACGCGCGACCATCGTGCATGACGGCAACTAGGGCGAGACAGCGAGGGATGCGTAAGGGTCCCGGTGCAGGCGTGATGTGATGCGCTGATTCCGTTTTTGTGGCAGGCCTTTGGGGCCCGCCCTTTTCGCGAGGCGCGGTCGCTACACGTGGGACCAGGTCAACCCACAGGAGGAATCAATCATGACCATTCAGAATCACCGCCGCCTTGTCGTGGTGCTCGACCCCGTGCAGTTTGCTGCGGAGCTTGCCAGTTAGAAGCAACGTCCAAAGTACGACGGCCACGCGTTGTCCGTGAGCCTGCCTGACGCCGTTGTGACCCTCTTCGAAAGCCCGCTTGCGTCCAAAGGGCAGGGCATTGCCACCTCCGGTGGGGCGGCGTTGCCGGTTGCTGCGGTGACGGTCCAGGCGGGAGGCACGCCGTTGACGTATCTCGTGCCGCTCGCCACCAGCGAGGCGCTCGACCGGCTCATCGAGTCCGTCGAGCGGCAGGGGCGCATGTTTATCGCGGTCAACGTGGCTGAGCGTCGCCAGTTGGTGTTGGTGCAGACCGATGCACCGGTACGTAACGCGAGCAGCCCCGCGTGAACGGCTCTGCGCGACGATCTGAACAGGCATGCGCGTGGTGGCGACCCGGCCGCAGAGGTGCTCGATATGGTCGACGTCCTGCGACTCGCCGAGGAAAGCACGGAGTCATTCATGCCAGGCTTTGAGGTCTCGGAGAGCTGGGTTTTTGTCTGTGTGCCGTACCAGCCGGAAGGGCATGCGTACCAGGCGCCGGTTGGGGCAGGGGAGGAGGCGGTGCTGCTGCACTGATAAAGCGCGCTGGGCGCGATAGGTTCTGCACGTGCAAATTTATTCCTGGGCGACCTGCTGGGTCGCCCTTTTTTTGCTGCGTCACGTTGCGGTCCGACATCTTGGGTGCGCTGATGAGGTGTGCTCGCGGCGGCGTCGCGGATGAAGCGCGGCGGAACGCAGCCTCAGCGCTCCCAGATGCGGCATGGAGCCCATGCTGACGCATGATTTAGAGGTACGGCGCTGCAGGGCATGGCTCGGAGTTCTTTGCCACTTCTGCGCCACGGAACGAAGTTTGAAAGCGATGAAAATCGCTGGAAATGTCAGGAAGGAAAGTTCTAACCGATTGATTTTGCGAGGTCTTGCTCTCGCCAATCCAAACTCTTGGGGCCGCAGCACATGGTTCGGGACGTTGGGGGCCGGACGTTCAGATCCTCTCACCCCGACCAGAATTCTTCGCAAAATCGATCACCTGTGAGGATGTCCCGGAAGGACAGAAAGTCCCGCGAATTGCATGTGTGGGAGCCGGCGCGTGCACCCGCCGATGAGCATCTGGTATGGCGAGGCGATGCGCCTGTCCTTCCCGGGCTCGCATAGCCCTGTTTGCGTGGCGTGTTCGTGGTGTTCCAGTCGTGCTCCACCTCCGCGGTCGAGGCCATGCTGCTGGAGTTCCCGGACATGCCTTGGATTAAGCCATGTCGGACACTATCGCCCTGCGCCTAGCCATGACTCCGCGGAGCTACGATGCGATCGTGAGCTACGACATGTTCGGAAACGGCCTCGCTGACGCCGTGGCGGCGTGGGAATCGTGAGCGCCTCGCAAGGCCGCGGCGTGCCGCCTGCGCAGGGCGCGGGGGCATTCCCGGCGCTGGCGCTGACGAGCATGTTGGCGGTGCAGACCCTGGTGTCCATGGTCGCGCTGGCGGTGCCGGCGATCGCTCCGGCGGTGGCTGCGGCCACGGCGCTGCCGCTGAGCGCGGTGGGCGTGTTCAGCGGCGCGCTGTACGTCGGCGCGATGCTGTCGGCAATCAACGTGGGCGGGCCGGTCGTGCGCTACGGCGCGGTGCGCGTGGCGCAGTTCTGTCTCGGATTGAGCGCCTGCGGGTTGGGCCTCGTCGCCACTGGGCGCGTGGCGTTGCTGCTGCCCGGCGCGCTGCTCATCGGCATTGGCTACGGCTCGGCCACGCCAGCCAGCTCGCACCTGTTCGCCGACGAGGTGGCACCGCGCTGGCGCGGCCTTGTGTTTTCCATCAAACAGACCGGCGTGCCGCTTGGCGGCATGCTCGCCGGGGCCCTGCTGCCCGGCGCCGCGCAGCGCATGGGCTGGCAGGGCGCGCTGCCGCTGCTCGCACTGGCTTGCCTGGTCTGCTCGGCCTTGCTGCAGCCCGTGCGCGAGCGTTTCGATGCCCGCCGCAAGCCCGCGCACCGGTTGGCGCTCGGCGGTTCGCTGCGCACCCTGCGCATGGTGTGGCGCCACCCGGCGGTACGCGAACTCGCCATCAGCACGGTATTCTTCGCGGCCATGCAGGCGAGCATGGCGACGTACTTGGTCGCGCAGGCGCATGCCGGCGCCGGGCTCACGCCGATACGTGCCGGGCTGCTGCTGGCGACCGCCCAGGCTGCCGGAGTGCTCGGGCGCATCGCGTGGGGCTGGGCCAGCGACCACTGGGTGCGCCCGTCGCGCATGCTGGCGCTGCTCGCGGTGGCCATGGGGGGGGTGTGCTGTGCTCGCCGGCGGCATGCGCCCGGACTGGACGCCCCTGGCGCTGTTTGCACTGGCAGTTGCGTTCGGCGCGACGGCGACCGGCTGGAACGGCGTATACCTTGCCGAAGTCGCGCGTCTTGCCCCCATCGGCATGGCCGGCGTGCTCACGGGCGGGACCCTCTTCTTCACCTTCTGCGGCGCCTTTGCCGGCCCTTTGACCTTTGCCGGCATGGCCACGCTCACGCACCGCTTGGGGGACGGCTACGTCGCCATCGGCTGCGTGCTCGCCGCGCTCGGCGGCCTACTGCTGTGGCGTCAGCGGCGCGTGCGAAGCTCTGATCGTCGTGTCGGGTAGACGGGCTTCGGTATGTCGATCTGCTTCTATGGATCGCTGCATAGCAGCTGGTGTGCGGCATGTGGTGTGTGTCGGACCATTCCGGCCCGGCGGGGCAGGTGGCGCCTTCCGACGACGGGCGCTAGAGGAAGGTGAAGGACCGCACGAAGCAGTGTCAGGTGGTCATATCCATGCGGCCGTTCCCAGTTATAGGCCTAGAGCGGCGCGCTCCTTGGGAGCACAAGTGCCACCCCGCGCTGGTCCCAGCGAATGCGGCGAAGTGCAGGTGCACGGGCGTGACGGTGTGTGGGCCGAAGTCATCACCGTTGATCGTGGCTCAACTTTCGTGGTGCCATCGTGTTCGGGTGTCGGGCGCGCGAATCCTTTCACGCGGGAGACCCGGTTCAGGCGGGACAGTGCTTGCTCACAAGAACTCCGGACCGATGAACGCTCCCGCCGCTCAACGCATGGCGTTATAGCGGGGGTTTCGCGGGTCAAGGGCCTGGACGTGCCCTGTTGCGGTGGCAGAGGTTTGGGTCTCGCCGCAACGCCCGCTCCAGGCGTGTGCGCGTCGATGAGAACCCCCAACGCGCTGTTGCGGTCGCGCGGCTGCACGTGCCCGCAGTGCAGGAAGACGTGAACGCGTTCGGCGAACGTCTTGGGCACGATGGTCCAGCACGCCGAGCGCTGCTGCGACGGTTTGAGCTGGCGCGTATCGCTCAGGTGCAGTCGCGTCCACGCCTCCAGCCGGACCCTCTGCGCAGCATTGGGGTCGAGCTTGAACGTGACGTTGCGCCGTTGCATGCTGTTCTTTGATCCAAAAAAACACGGAACACCAAGCGAAAACCGCCCGCCTGACCCACTCCAGCCGGGACGGCTTCGCCTTAGCGACGCTGCGCGTCAGGCCGGGCTTGAAAAGGGAATGCGCGGGCAAGTGTTCAGGGTACCGATCGCGGCCATTAGGCGCGGGCCGCTTCTCGAAAAGCGCGGCCCGCCTTGGTGCTGCATGCGTGCTGCCGCATTCATTTCTTCTTGTGCCGATCCGGTACCACCGTGGTAATGACCGGCTTGACAGCAAGCGGCGAAATCGGCTTCGCGGGTGATTTATCAAGCTTGGGCTTTTTCGCCTCTTTGTTGCTGCGTTGTTGACCTTTGGCCATGATGCTTCTCCGATGGGTGGTCCGTTGGGCATAGACAAGAGCGAAGTGTAGGATGTGGCTCGTATTCTCCGCCGAATCCCTGCCTCCCCAGGGCGCAGTCAGGCGGTTCCACGAAGCGGGAATCCACCGGAGCGACTGCCCGTGAGCTCACGCATGCGTTGCGCGGCAAGGGGTTCGCCCTTGCGTGCCGTGCAACCGGCGGCCGCAGGCCGAGGACGGGCGATGGCAAGTTAGGATGCTGGCCGGATGCATCCCATTTTCTGGGGAGCGACGACCCTAGGTGTCGTGCGGTACGCTTGGGACTTGGCAAATTAAGGCGGAACTGCCGGATGGCGCGCCCAGAATATCTCTCCGAATCGCGTACTGTCGAGCACTAGGGAATGTCCGAGCCGTCTGCCCAGCCCCGTACAAATCTGCGTGTTGCGTTGCGGGGCGACATCCTTCACTTTCTCGGCGATCCGGGGTGGGGCGAGGAGGGGGGTGACGCCGTGCAGTTCGAGCCGGATGGCTGGCTGCTGGTGGAAGACGGCCGCATTCTGGCGGTGCGTCCGGCCGATGCGCCGCCCGATGCCTCTTGGGTGCGCGAGGACTGGCGAGGGCATCTTGTCCTTCCGGGTTTCATCGATCCGCACGTGCATGCTCCGCAACTTGATGTGATCGCCTCCTTTGGCGCTCCGTTGCTCGATTGGTTGGCACGCTACACGTTTGCGGCCGAGGCGCGTTATGCCGATCCCGAACAAAGCCGGTTGGGTGCGGAGCGCTTCCTGCGCGCTTTGCTCTCCCATGGCACCACCGCGGCTGTCGTATTCGCGACCGTGCACCGCGATAGCAGTGAGGCGCTGTTCAGCGTGGCGCAGCGCTTGGGCATGAGGCTTGTCACTGGCAAGGTGCTGATGGACCGCAATTGTCCGGAGGAACTGCGCGACGACGCCACGCAGGCCGAGCGCGACTGCGTCGATTCGATTGAACGTTGGCACGGCGTGGATCGCTTGGCCTATGCCGTCACCCCGCGCTTTGCCGCGACGAGCAGCCCCGCACAGCTGGCCATGGCTGGAGGGCTGCTGGAGGCTTATGAAAGGTGCGCGGGAGGCTTGTACATGCAGAGTCATTTGGCCGAGAACCGCGACGAAGTGCGGTGGATCGCCGAACTGTTTCCACAAAGCCGTAGTTACCTTGACGTCTACGCACGGGCGGGACTGCTCACGAGCCGCAGTGTCCTGGCCCATGGAATCTGGGTGGACGATACCGACCGAGCGCTGCTGGCGCGTACCGGGACCAGTATCGCGTTTTCACCGTCATCGAATCTGTTCCTGGGTAGCGGGTTGTTTGACTGGGCGCGCGCGCGCGCGGCGGGTGTGGAGGTTGCGCCCGCAAGTGATGTGGGTGGCGGCACAAGCCTGTGCCAGCTTCGCACATTGGCCGATGGCTACAAGGTCCTAGCCCTGCAAGGCCAGCGCATGCCGGCCTGGGCTGCGCTCCACGCAGTCACGCGGGGCGCAGCGCGCAGTTTGGAGCTGGATCATGAGATCGGTCATTTCGGTGCCGGCACCATGGCTGACGTGGTGGTGTGGCGCTGGGCTGATGGCGCGGTGCAGCAGCGCCGGCAGGATATGGCACGCAGCTTGCATGAGCGGTTGTTCGCATGGATGACGCTTGCCGACGAACGTAACGTTGCGGCGGTCTATGTGCAAGGATGCAAAATCCCGATTGACGAGCTGTGGCCGGAGGCTGATATGCATGCGCAGAGTCATGCTTACGGAGACCTCAGTTCTGCGGACGGCTCGTCGTTTTGACCCCCTCACCACCATGACGTGGCGACTCGAACTCCAGGGCATCACCAAGCGCTATCCCGCCGTCGTCGCCAACGACAGCGTGAGCTTGCGCGTGGCGCCTGGGCAGATTCATGCCGTCCTGGGCGAAAATGGCGCGGGTAAATCGACCTTGATGAAGGTGATCTTTGGTGTGGTGCAGCCGGATGCAGGCCGCATCCGTTTCAATGGCGAGGACGTCTCGATGCGCAGTCCCCACGTGGCACGCGCGTTGGGCGTCGCCATGGTTTTCCAGCACTTTTCCCTGTTCGATACGCTGAGTGTTGCTGAAAACGTCTGGTTGGGCCTGCCGCCAGGTCCGAGTTTGGCTGCCGTGACAAGGCGCATTGTCCAGGTGGCAGCCGGTTACGGCCTGGATGTTGCCCCAGACCGCCGGGTACACACCTTGTCTGTGGGCGAACGCCAGCGCGTGGAGATCATCCGCGCGCTGCTCACGGAACCACAACTGCTCATACTCGACGAGCCGACTTCGGTGCTTGCACCGCAGGCTATAGACACGCTGTTTGTCACGCTGCGCCGGTTGGCAGATACGGGTTGCAGCATTCTTTACATCAGCCACAAGCTCGACGAAATCCGCGCCCTGTGCCACCACTGTACGGTGATGCGCGCGGGCAGAGTTGTAGGCGAAGTCGATCCGGCAATGGAAAGCAATGCGAGTCTTTCGCGGTTGATGATCGGCGCTGACATCACGATGCCACAGCGCCACGCGCGCAAGCCCGGCGAGGTCGCGCTGGAACTGGACGAGCTGAGCCAGCCCGCTGCCGATCCTTTTGGGGTCTCGCTCGTCGAGGTCAGTCTGAAAGTGCGCGCAGGCCAGATCCTCGGCATCGCAGGCGTATCGGGAAATGGCCAGCAGGAGCTGCTATCGCTGCTGTCGGGTGAGGACGCGCGTCCGCCGCTCGCCGGACGTGTGCGCTTGTTCGGTGAGGAGCTTGGAGCGAGCGGTCCGCAGGCCAGGCGGCATGCCGGGCTGCGGGTGATCCCCGAAGAGCGCCTCGGCCGAGGCACAGTGCCTGCCATGACGCTTGCCGAAAACACCCTCCTCACCCACGCCGACGCGCCGGCTGTGCGCAAAGGCTGGATCCGTTGGGGCGTTGTGGCAGCCCAGGCGCGGGGCATCATTGAGCGTTTCGGTGTGCGCGCAGCTGGTCCGCAGGCCGTGGCCCAGAGCCTGTCTGGAGGAAATCTGCAAAAGTTCATCGTCGGGCGTGAAATCGCGGGCAATCCGAAAGTGCTGGCGGTGGCGCAGCCGACTTGGGGCGTGGATGTTGGTGCGTCCGCACAGATTCGCGGTGAGCTCCTTGCGCTGCGCGATGCAGGCTGCGCGCTGCTGGTCATTTCCGAGGAGTTAGACGAATTGTTCGAAATTTGCGATCGCATTGCAGTCATCGCCCGCGGACGATTGTCACCGGCGGTGCCTACAGGCCAGGCCACCGTGGAGCGCATCGGGCAATGGATGAGTGGCCTTTGGCGTGAGGGTGAGGCGTCTGCCGCGCTATGTGAGACTCCCGCAGAGGGTGCCCATGTTGAGGTTTGAGGCACGACCGACGCCTTCGCGCACCATGCTGGTGCTTTCACCGCTCATTGCTCTAGCGGCGACGGTTCTGTTTGGTGCGCTTATGTTTGCAGCGCTGGGCAAAAATCCGCTCGACGGGCTGGCACTGTTCTTTGTCGAACCATTGAAAGGGCTTTACGGATTGTCCGAACTGGGTCTCAAGGCAACACCCCTCATTCTCTGCGGGCTGGGGCTGGCGGCGTGCTACCGCGCCAATGTGTGGAACATTGGTGCCGAAGGCCAGTTGCTGCTTGGAGCGATCGCGGCAAGTGGCGTGGCGCTGCAGGCGGGGGACGACACCACGCGCTGGATTCTGGTGCCGATTCTGGTCGCTGGAGTACTCGGCGGCATGCTCTGGGCTGCATTTGTGGCCGTGCTGCGAGATCGTTTCCACGCCAACGAAATCCTCACGAGCCTGATGCTGGTGTATGTGGCTCAATACCTTTTGGACTATCTTGTGTATGGCCCTTGGAAAGACCCCGAAGGCTACAACTTCCCGCAAACAGCGCTGTTTGCGGCCAGCACCACGCTTCCCAAATTGATCCCGGATACACGGCTGAACATCGGTTTTGCCATTGCGGTGCTAGCCGTGGCAGCCATGAGCCTGTTCATGAGCCGCTCGTTGCAGGGGTTTCGGCTGGTCGTGGGTGGGCAGGCCGCAGATGCGGCGCGCTACGCCGGATTCTCGGCGCGCAAGTCGTTGTGGACCGTGCTGCTGCTCTCGGGGGGGCTGAGCGGCCTGGCCGGTGCGCTCGAAGCGGTCGGGCCGCTCGGGCAGCTCACGCCGCATGTTTCGCCGGGCTACGGCTTCGCCGCCATCATCGTGGCTTTCGTCGGTCGGCTCAATTCCATTGGCATCGTGTTCTCGGGCGTGTTGATGGCCATGTTCTATATCGGCGGCGAACTCGCGCAGTCACGCCTGGGTTTGCCCAATGCGATGACTGCCGTGTTCCAGGGCATGCTGCTGTTTTGCCTGCTTGCGGCCGATACGCTTGTGACGCATCGCGTGAGGATCACTGGCCGCGGGATGCGCCATGCATGAGTACGCGCTGCTTTTGGCTTCAGCGTTATCGGCTGGCACGCCGTTGGCGCTGGCTTCTCTTGGACTGCTGATCAACGAGAAATCTGGTGTGGTCAACCTCGGCGCCGAAGGCATGATGTTGATGGCCGCAATCGCTGGCTTTGCAGTGGCCGTTGCCACGGGCAATCAGTGGTTGGCGTTTGGTGCGGGGGCAGTCGTCGGCAGTGTGCTAGCAGCGTCTATCGGCGTGCTCGTGCTGTGGCTGGGCACGAACCAGTATGCCACGGGGCTTGCGATGTCTCTCTTTGGCGCGGGCCTGTCGGCCTTCCTCGGTATGAACGACGTCGGTCGAAACTTGGCACCCTTCGGCCACATTCACATCCCGTGGCTGTCGGATCTGCCCTTTTTTGGGGCCGCGTTGTTTTCGCACCATCTCATGGTCTACGTGGCGATGCTCCTTGCCTGGGGCATTCACTTGTTTCTGCACCGCACCCGCGCGGGGCTCGTGCTGCGCGCAGTGGGCGAGTCACCTGAGTCCGCCCATGCATTGGGCTATCCGGTGCGTCGCATCCGGTTGGCTGCCCTGATGGTAGGCGGTGCGCTATGCGGCATTGCAGGGGCTTACCTCTCGGTCATCTACACGCCGATGTGGGTGCAGGGGATGACGGCCGGGCGTGGCTGGATCGCGCTTGCACTAACCACTTTCGCGACCTGGAGGCCCGCCCGCGTTCTCCTGGGCGCTTACCTGTTCGGCGGCGTGACCATGCTGCAGTTCTACTTTCAGGGGCGCGGCGTGCAGGTGCCTTCGCAACTGCTGTCGATGCTTCCCTATCTCGCCACCATCGTTGTGCTGGCGCTGATCTCGCGCAACCCGACCTGGATTCGGATCAACATGCCAGCTTCTCTGGGTAAGGTGTTCCGTCCTACGGCCTGAGCGTGGCTCGGCGCAGCACCGGCCTGCCCAGGGGAAGCCGGGCAAGCGGGCGTCGTTCACCTAGGCACGAAACGTGTATACAGTTTGCTGTCACAACCATCGGAGAACTCACATCATGCAAAACAGGGATCGGATTCGTTATCTGGGGGCGGCCTTCGCTGCTGGTGCTGCCGGGCTGCCCGCGCTGGCGCGCAGTGCCAGCCCGCTCAAGGTCGGTTTCATCTACGTCGGCCCCGTGGGCGTCGCTGGTTGGAGCTACGCACATGACCAGGCGCGCAAGGCCATGCAGGCCCATTTTGGCGGCAAGGTTGTGACCCAGTTCGTCGAGAATGTGCCCGAGGGTCCTGATGCGGCGCGCGTCTTGCGCGACTTGGCCCAGCAGGGTAATGAGTTGATCTACGCCACCAGTTTTGGGTTTATGGAATCGGTGTTGCGCGTGGCGCGTGACTTTCCCAAGGTGAAGTTCGAGCATGCCACCGGCTACAAAACCGCAGCCAACGTTGGAACCTACGACGCGCGCACCTATGAGGGCGCGTACATGGCAGGCGTGGTGGCGGGCGCGATGAGCAAGACTGGGGTGCTGGGTGTCGTGGGGTCGGTGCCGATTCCGGAGGTGTTGCGCAACATCAATTCCTTTACCTTGGGAGCGCAGTCGGTCAACGCAAAGATCAAGACCAAGGTGGTTTGGGTGAACAAGTGGTTCGATCCGCCGAAGGAAACCGAGGCGGCCACCTCGTTGGTCAACCAGGGCGCCGACGTGCTCTTTCAGAACACCGACTCGCCGGCAGTGCTGGAGACCGCTGAGAAGCTCGGTAAATATGCCCTCGGCTGGGACAGCGATATGGCCAAGTTCGGTCCCAAGGCTCATCTGGCCTCGGCTGTCATCAACTGGACCCCGGTGTACGTGGACGAAACGGGCAAAGTGCTTGCGGGTACGTGGAAGCCCGAGCAGATCTGGTGGGGCGTGCGTCACGGCGCGATCGACCTGGTTTCGATCAATCCTGTCGTACCGGCTGCCGTTCGCAAACGCGTCGAGATGGTCAAGGCCGGACTCAAAAACGGCAGCTTCCATATTTGGCAAGGTCCAATCCTCGGCCAGAACGGCGCCACAGTGCTGGCGGCGGGTGCCATTGGCGACGACAAGTTCTTGCATGGCATCGACTTCTACGTCAAGGGCGTGGAAGGCCAAGTGCCAGGCAAATAAAGGGGCAGGCGCAGGCGGCGGCTGTGCCAGGGGCGTCCTTGATCCGTGCAATCTGGAATTGCCCCAGGGCGAATTAAACGTGCTTAGCGACGGGGCGCTCGTGCCCGAGCGTGCCTTCGCCTTGGCGCGCCGCAATGGTTTGGCGACGCGTCGCGCAGCGTCTGCGCCTTTGCGGATCCCGAGTTGCCCCTAGGTTGGAGGGGGACTGATCACGCGCACGCCAGGCATCGACACGAAGACGCTCGTGCTTGCCCGACGCTTGCACCCCACGAATCGTTCCACTGTCATCGGGTGTCCAGGCCACGGCGATTGCGGCTCGCCCCAATTACGCGGCTGCTTAGCTACAGGCACGCCCACGGCGGTTTCTAGAATAGAGCGTTGAGCCGCAGCGGAGCAGCTCCCTGCCGCCGGCGGCGTTCGTTTTGGGAGCCATGTTGAGGACAACCATGGTGCAAAACCTCAGTCGCAGGCAGCTGCTCGCTGGCCTGGCGAGCGTCAGCGCTTCTGCGCCCTGGGCGCGGGCGCAGAACTTCACGGCATCGGTGAGCCGCCCACGAGCCGTCGTGCGCGATGCCCCATTGCGCGTGGCATTTGTCTATGTCACCCCGGTGGGCGCAACGGGCTGGACAGCACAGCATGAACGTGGACGGCTCCACATGCAGCGGATGCTTGGCCGCGCGGTGCATAGCCGCTATGTCGCGAACGTGCCGGAAGGGCCGGATGCCGAGCGCGTCGTGAGTGAGCTCGCTCATCAAGGCGAGGAGTTGATCTTCACCACCAGCTTCGGCTACATGGAGCCCGTGATGCGCGCGGCCCGCAGCTTTCCCGGCACGGTTTTCGAGCAATGTTCGGGCTACAAGCTCGCCGCCAATGTGGGTGCGTACAACGGGCGGTTCTATGAAGGGCGGTACCTGTCAGGCATGGTCGCCGGCCATATGAGCCGCACTGGTGTGGCGGGCATGGTGGCGTCATTTCCGATCCCCGAGGTCATTCAGGGCATCAACGCCTTCACCTTAGGCATGCAGGCGGTGAACCCGCAAGCGCGCATGAAAGTGGTTTGGGTGAACACGTGGTACGACCCGGGGCGCGAGGCGGACGCGGCACGTGCCTTGGTGGGGCAGGGGGCCGACGTGCTCACGCACCACACGAACTCGCCTGCAGCCGTGCAGATCGCCGAGGAAAAGGGTTGCTGGGCCGTCGGCTACTGCAGCGACGAGGCGGCATTCGCGCCACGTGCCCAGTTGACGGCTGTCACTTTGCATTGGGGTGACTTTTATGTGCGCACAGCGCAGGACGTGCTGGCGGGGCGCTGGCGCCCGCAGAGTGTCTGGGATGGCATCGCTCAGGGCTTCGTGAAACTGGCGCCTTTTGGTGTTGCCGTGCCTGAGGGCGTGCGCAGCCAAGTGCGGCGAGCCGAGCAGGATATCGTCCGGGGGCGGTTGTGTCCCTTCTCGGGTCGCATCCTGGATAACCGCGGGGGTCTGTTCTTCGACGGCGTGCGTATGTCCGATGTGCAAATCCAGCGCATGGATCGGTACGTGATGGGGGTCGAGGGCAGTGTTCCTCGAGTCTGAGCGGGCAGGTCGCGTCGCTCAGTCGCGCGTGGCGCGTCGGCGCACGCACTCCACATAAGCCTCGCCATCGGGCGGCAAGCCGCTTCGTTGCGCGGTCCACAGCATCGCGCCCAGGCATTCCATGATGGCGTGCTGCGCTTCGTGTTCACCGAGTCTCGAGGCCAGCAGCTGGCAGGCCTGCTTGATCCCGGGCGGCTGGTCGATGGAAACCTGTTCGGTGATCGACAGATGCATGGACAGGTGCAAAAAGGGATTACTTGTGCCCTGCTCCACGCCGTACTCCCGCTCCAGGGCATCGGGCGCGGTGAGGTTGTCGTGGTATTCCGGGTGCTGCTCCACCCACTGGACCGCGAGAATTTCCAGCGGCGTGAGGACGCTGTTCGCGCGCCTGCGCCATGCATCGATAAAGAAGCGACGGACTTCGTCTTTGCTGGGATTGAACATGGGCAGGTTGCGCGCAGGTGGAATGGTGCCGCTGTTGGACCGGAGGGCCGTGCCGCGCGCCCATTGCGTCAAGCTGATGGGCGTCGGCCATGATCCATGATGATAGGGACGATGAACGCCTCATGCGGTGCCACCGACGATTGACAGGGTGACCGCGGCGCTGGAAACGGCGCTGCGCTCGGGTCGATGACGTGGAATAGCACGCGACAGCGCCGCGCCTTGCGCGGCGGGTGGCTAATAACCTTTGCGCGCAAACGGCGCGCTTTTGAAGACGCCCCATGAACGCTCCCGCCGCTCAACGCATGGCGTTATAGCGGGGGTTTCGCCGGTCAAGGACCTGGACTTGCCCCGTTGCCGTGGCAGAGATTTGGGTCTCGCCGCCACGCCCGTTCCAGCGTGTGAGCGTGATGTCGTTGGGCGTGGCCTTAATCCCGAAGCGGTGACGGCCGCGCGCCCGGATGGACAGGGCCTCTTTGCCACAGCCGCTGCGCAGGGTTGCGCAGCGCGTGCCATGCGGCATGAGCGTCCATCCAGGCGGGTCGGGATGGGGAACGCCCGAGAACCGCTTCGCGGACTTGAACCGTGGGAAGCCGGGCGCACTTAATCGCCGGCAAGACGTGTTGCTGCTCGTCGTAGGAGATGGACTTGCCTGCCTTGCGCCAGGCGTCGATGCCCTCTTCGAGCGCCGCGTTGTACAAGTCGCGGTGCAGTCGCATCCACGCTTCCAGCCGCACCCTCTGCGCAGCATTGGGGTCGAGCTTGAACGTGATTTTGCGGCGCTTTATGCTGTTCTTTTATAGCCAAACACGGAACAACAAGCGAAAACCGCCCGCTTGACCCCCTCCTGCTCGGACGGCCTGGCCTGAGTGACGCTGCCGTCAGGCCAGGCGAGGAAGGGGAATGCGCGGGCACATGTCCAAGTTCAAGCAAGGCTGGGTGGATTGCCTCCGCGGTTGTTAAGCTGGCGGCTCAATTCGGACCAAGTTTTCGGGGAGAACACCATGCCGGTCATCGTCATCGCCAATCCCAAGGGAGGCGTAGGTAAATCCACCATCTCCACGCAACTCGCCGGATACTGGGCGAGCAAAGGCCACAAAGTGATGCTGGGAGACGCCGATCGACAGCAGTCGTCCCGGCTTTGGCTGTCATTGCGGCCGCAGCAGGCTGCACCCATTGCGACGTGGAAAATCGGCCCGGACTACATCGCCCGGCCGCCCGAAGGGACCAGTCACGTGGTCATCGACACGCCGGCCGGCCTGCACGGCTGGCGCTTCAGCGATGTGCTGCGCTTGGCCGATAAGCTGTTGATTCCGGTGCAGCCCTCCATTTTCGATATCTATGCGGCGCAGGATTTTCTCGACAAACTGGCCGAGGACCGCAAGCTCAAGGACTTACAGGTCGGATTGGTGGGTGTGCGGGTCGACGAGCGCACCCGTGCAGCCGATCAGCTGCGCGGCTTTTTCTCGCGACTGCCGCAACCGTTGCTCGCGATGTTGCGTCCGACCACCACATACGCGCACATGGCCGCACACGGATTGACACTTTGGGATGTGAATCCGCACCAAGTGGAAAAGGATCTTCAGCAATGGGAAGGCATCACCCGCTGGGCCGATTCCGCTTGAAACCCGGGTGCACGCCCCAAAAGAAAGCCTGTAGCGTGCGCACGATGCTTCCGCGCATCCACGCAGTCTCAGGCGGCGGCCTTGATTGGAGTGATCAGCGGCTGCAGCGCGCTGCGGTTGATGCGGAACAGACGGGGGCCGACGTGCTCCAGGATGCCATCACGTTCAAATTGGGCGATGACACGGCTGGCCGTCTCAAGGGCCACGCCGAGCATCGCGCCTAAGTCGCTGCGCTTCGGAAGCGTGATCGTGTCGTTGAGTTCCGGTTCGGCGAGCTTGAGTAACAGGCGCGCCATGCGGGATGGGATGGTGCCCGAGCCGAGAAGGAGTGCCCAATCGTCGGTTTCGCGCAGGGCGTGGTGCCAGCGTTCGAGAAATTCCTGGCGCAGGTTGGGCACGTGCTCTTCGAGTCGGCGGATCACATCCACCGGGATGCGGCACACGCGCACGGCGCCGATTGCCGAAGCATGATGCATGTAAGGCTGCTGGATGAAAGCTTCCAACCCGACCAGATCGCCGCGCTTGGCCACGCGCGTGATGCGCCGGGTCCCGTCAGGGAGCACGCGTTCGAGCTTCACGAAACCGGTCTTGATCGTGTAGAGCCATTCGCCACGCGTGCCTTCGGAAAACAGCAGCTGGCCAGGCGTGAACTGCATATCGTCGATGACCCGGTGGATTTCATTGAAATCGTCCTCGCCCAATGCGCCGAACAGGGCAATGCGTCGAACCCCGCAGTTGCGGCAGTCGGCGGCGCCGCGCCAGGCGTTGATCACCTCGCTGTGGGCTACGCGCTTGCCCAGGGGAAGGGGGCTGTCACTCTTGCGCAGAGCGTCGAGGGGGATTCGGGCGAAGTCGACGGCTGTATCCATGGCATTTCCTTGAAGTTCCTCAATATTAGCGGTCACTGATATAGGGTTGTCAATACGGGTTAAGCGCATACGGATCGGGTCAAACCCGATGTTTCCAGATGCAAATCTGATCATTGTTGAAATTTCAGCCTGATTTTGATCAAGTTCTCGCCGTTCAAAGGTGGACACCGCCCGCATTTGGGAGGAGGGAAATCCACGCGCAACATCCACAAGTGCCCTGCGTGTGGCACCGCTGCGGCCCTAAACTGACACCTTTCACCATTAACCGACGCCGCCATGCATGGGTCCAGTCTTGAACAAATTGCCGCGCGCGACGTGCAGCGCGCCCTCGCCGAAGATGTTGGCAGCGGCGACCTCACCGCGGCTCTGATCGACTCACGCACGCAAGCCTTGGCGCGCGTGATCGTGCGCGAGCGCGCCACTTTGTGCGGTCAGCCTTGGGCCGAGCAGGCGATGCGCCAAGTCGATCCCTCCACGCGGATTGCCTGGTTGGTCCCGGAAGGGTCGACGATGGAGCCGGACCAGCCGATTCTGGAGCTCAGGGGGCCGGCGCGCGCGGTCCTGACGGCTGAACGCACACTGCTGAATTTTCTGCAACTGCTCTCCGGAGTTGCCAGTCATACGGCCGCTTACGTGCTCGCCGTAGCGGGAACCCGTGCCAAAATTGTCGACACACGCAAGACGCTTCCAGGTCTTCGTGCGGCGGAGAAATACGCTGTGCGCGTGGGCGGCGGTCATAACCACCGCATGGGGCTCTATGACGGCATCCTGATCAAGGAAAACCACATTGCAGCCGCGGGCAGCGTCACCGCCGTTCTGGCGCGAGCCCTGGCCATCGCCCCGCCAGGGGTGTTCGTGCAGATCGAAGTCGAGACGCTGGCGCAATTGCGCGAGGCGCTAGATGCTGGCGCGCGCATGGTGCTCCTTGACAACATGAATTTGGACACGTTGCGCGAGGCCGTTGCCCACAACGCAGGGCGCGCCGAACTGGAAGTCTCGGGTGGGGTTGAGCTGTCTACAGTGCGAGCCCTTGCGGAAACCGGCGTTGACCGCATCTCCATCGGCAAGCTGACCAAGGATGTCCTGGCGGTGGATTTTTCCATGCGCTTTGCAGGCATTGGAGATACAAGCGCATGATGAACGCCTGCGCTGCGCGTCAAGGGCGTCAACGTTGCTCGTCATGCCCCGGTTCATGTTCTTCTTCTGAAATCAGGGATATTCGCCATGGATGCCACAACATTTGCAATCGCTGTTGAAAGCCCCGTTTCGAGCCCGCAAGACGCCTGGGCGCGTGTGCCGCCCGAGCCAAGCGCCGAGCGCCGCGCCGAACTGATGCGCGAGTGCGGTGAACTGCTGGTTCGTGAAAAGGCCGTCCTCGTCGCGCATTACTACGTGCATTCGGACTTGCAGGATCTGGCCCAGGACACCGGAGGGATGGTCGCCGACTCGCTGGAAATGGCCCGATTTGGGGCGCGCCATGCCGCGTCCACCCTCGTGGTGGCCGGAGTGCGCTTCATGGGCGAGACGGCCAAGATGCTGTCGATGGACAAGCGCGTGTTGATGCCGGATCTGGATGCCACCTGCTCACTCGACATCGGTTGTCCGGCGCCGGCATTCGCCGCCTTTTGCGATGCACACCCCGAACGTACGGTGGTCGTGTACGCGAACACGAGTGCGGCAGTCAAGGCCCGCGCCGATTGGGTTGTTACCTCAAGCTGCGCGCTGGACATCGTGCGTGATCTGCATGCGCGGGGCGAAAAGATCCTGTGGGCACCTGACAAACACTTGGGCGCCTACATTCAACGGGAGACCGGAGCGGACATGCTGCTGTGGCAAGGTGCATGCATCGTCCACGATGAATTCAAAGCACTGGAGCTGGAGCTGCTCAAGGCCGGGCATCCGGAAGCTCGCGTGCTGGTCCACCCGGAGAGCCCGGCGGCAGTCATTGCCTTGGCCGACGTCGTGGGTTCCACCTCGCAGATCCTGAAGGCGGCGAGGAGCTTGCCGGCGTCAACGTTCATCGTTGCGACCGACGCTGGCATGTTCCACGCCCTGGAGCAACAAAATCCGGGGAAGTGTTTTATTGCGGCGCCCACTGCCGGAGAGGGCGCGACGTGCAAGAGTTGTGCACACTGCCCATGGATGGCGATGAACAGCCTCGAGGGCCTGGCGCATGCATTGCGCACGGGATCTGGGGAAATTCACCTGGACCCGCGTGTGGCTGAGCGCGCACGCCTGCCTGTGCAGCGCATGCTGGACTTCACTGCAGCGCACCAGACGGCAAACGCGCCCGGTGCGCTGGTGTCAGGGCTGGGTGCTGCCTGAATCCGGTTGACCGCCGCGCGGCGATGGCCTGAGGGCGAAACGGCCGGGCGCCAGCGCGGCAAGCAAGTCGTGCTCGATCGGGGCCGGCTCACCCTCGATGTGCGCGGCGATGCACTCTGCGGCCAGCGCCTCGAGTATGAGGCCACGCGAGCCCATCGCGACGCTGAGATAAAGCCCGGATTGCACCGGCCATTCGGTGGGCGGGCGCTGTCGCAGCGCGGGGTGACCTTGCGCAAGCGCAGTCCAGTCGGGCCATGCTCCAACGCATGGCAGGCGGTCCCGCGTGACTGCGCGCACGCCGCTAAATCGCCGTGCCGCCGCCGGTGGCTCATCGGGCAAGGAGCCCACGAGCGGTTGCAGGCCGCGCACGATATGCGCCCACGCCAAAGCCGCTGGCATGCTCGCCGCGGCACCCTCCTCATAGGTAGCACCCAGGAACAACCAGTGCGTGCCTACAGGCAATCCCAGGGACTCAATGGCAGCGCGCGGCAGGGGCAAGGCATAGCAATCGCCCACCACGCCGTGGCGCAGGGAAGACAGTGCCGGCACTGCGGCCGCGGGCACGATGAAGCCCTGTCCCGGTTGGGCCCGCATCGGCAAGCAGGTGTCATCCGGCACCAAGCCACTTGCGTCCAGAAGGCGCAGAGCGTCAAGCGCCGTGGCGACAATGCACGTGGGTGCCTGCGCAAGGAGGTGACCCTGCGCATCAAGCGCCTGCCATTCAGTGCCCGGCAGGCATGTGCTCGTCGCACGCCCAAGCTTACACACCTGCAATCCGCGCAGCAGCTGCACGCCGGGGGTGTGCAACCAGGCATCAACGAGGCAGCTCGCCGCAGCTACACCGCCTGCAGCCCACCAGCCACCGCTTGTCAGGGATATGCCGGCGCGGGTCGAAGCCAAGCCTGCATCCACCACCTCGGCCACCGCCGGAGGTAAGGCAAGGGTTTCGGCGACGCGATTGAGGCTCTCAGCCAGCACGCCATCCGCTTGCGCCAGGAGCACACCGCCGTCGCGCCACAAAGCCGTGTCCGCCATGTGCGGAGCTTGGGTGGGGAGGGCATGACGCAACGCGGCGAGGCCGGCACGCGTCAAGCGGGCGAGCCGGTCGTCATCGGGCGCAATGCGCACGTGTGCAAGTCCAGCAGGCAGCGTCGAGGCGCCGGTGAGGGCGCCGTCGACACCAGCCGCGTGTAGAACCTCCACGGCCCAGCCCCTTGCGGCCAGGGCTTGCGCGCACGCCGCACCGGCAAGGCCCGCTCCGATCACCAAGGCGCGACGCGGGTGCTCGGCGCGTGAGGCACTGCGAGGCTCCAGCCGCCGAGTTCGCCAGCGCGGCGCGTATACGGCTTGCAAGCGCTGCGCCTTACCTCCGTAGCCCGGCGGCGTGGTGACGTCGAAACCGGCATTGCGCAAGCCGTCGCATACGCTCCTTGCCACCGTGTAGGTGGCCAACCGGGCTCCGGGGCGGGCCAGGCGGCCCACGGCCTTGAGCACCGCGTTTTGCCATAGGGCTGTGTTGCGGGCAGGGGAAAAACCGTCGAGGAAAATTGCATCGGCCCCTAGGTCAAGCTGGGGCACCAGGGACTGTGCGTCACCCAGGGCCAGAGTCAGGCAGATGCGTCCGCCTTGCAGGCGCAGGGGGTGCAGACCGCGCACAGGCTCAGGCCATTGGGCCGCGAGATCCTGCGCCAATGGCAGCAGCGCCGGATCGGCACATGCGCTGCGAAGATCCTCAGCGCGCAAAGGGTGCAATTCGACACCGACGTAATGCAGCCTGTCAGGCCGCGCAGGGTCGTTGAGCCAGGCCTGCCACGTTGCCAGGAAGTTGGTGCCCAAGCCGAAACCGATTTCAAGAATGACGAATTGGCGCTGTCCGCTCCATGCCGCTGGCGTATCCAGCAGGCCGCAGCCAGTGAGGAAGACGGCGCGTGCCTGCCCGAGGGCGCCGGACCGGCTGGCATAGATGTCTGCGTAGCGCTCGCTGTAGGGTTGACCCTGGGTGTCGCGGCCCAGCGGCTCCGTGTGGATCGGGACAGGGCGACTCAAGGCCGGCTCGGCTTGGACGGTGTGGACTCAGTCATGCGTGTTCATCCGCGAGGCTTCCAGCCCAAACGCGCCACTTTCTGTGAGGATCATGTCGAGAAGATGATCGTGCGGTTCGGCGCGCAGATCATCGAGCTCGCACGCGTCATAGGCCAGGCCGATAGTGAACACGTCACCACGTCCTGCCAGATAGCGGTCGTAATAGCCGCCGCCGTAGCCCAGCCGCAAGCCGGCCTCGACAAATCCGACACAAGGCAGCAGTAGCGCGTCGGGCTCCGCGCGGCGGCTTTGATCCACCGGTTCGGCGATGCCATACGGACCGGGCTGTAACGCCTCGCCTGGCGCCCAAGCAACGAAGTGCATGCGCTTGGCTTGCGTGTCCACCACGGGCAAAGCCAAGTGCAATTGAGGCTGGCTGGGGGCAAGCCGGGCAAGCGCGGGCAAGGGGTCGAACTCGCCACGGGTTGCGCAATACACGCCCAGGCAGGCGGGTTGGACCACCCCCACTGCCCGAATGAGGGCGGCAGCCAGCAACGCATCCTTGCTTGTCTTGTCCTGCAGTTGCTCGCGTTGCTCAATCAGCATACGTCGCCATGTGGCGCGATCGTTCCCCGCATCTTTGCGGGATAAAGATGTCAAAGAATCTGGGCTCACGGTAAGCTTCGGGGTATGGATGTTGCAGAAGTGGTTGTGAGTATTGTGCCCCCGTCCGTGCGCCCACCGCGCCTGCGCCGCTGGCAAGGGTGGAGGCTTGTGCTGGCGTTGACCCTGGGACTACTCGCGGTGTGCGGCGCGCCGGCGCGTGCGCAAAGTGCTGCGGGCGTGGTTAACGCGCAAAGCGAGGCCACCAGGTCTGTGGCCTCCGCCGACGCCGACGCGCTGATTGTGCAGGCCTGGCAAGGGTACAAGCGCGGCGATCCGCAAGCTGCGCAGTACGCGCTGCCGCAGTTGCGCGGCAACCTCCTCGAGCCCTGGGTCGCGTACTGGGCCATCCAGCCCACGTTATCCCGCATGACCGAGGCTGACTTCGACGCGTTCAGCCGCGCCTATCCCTCCACCTACGTGCTTGATCGCCTGCGCAACGACTGGCTGCTGGAGCTCGGTCGCCGGCAGGACTGGGAGGATTTCGCCAAGGTGTATCCGGACTTCATCATGCGTGATGACCCCCAGGTGCAGTGCTACGACCTGCAGCGTCAGTTTGAAGCCCAGGGCCTCGACACGAGCAGCGAACTGCTCCCCCTGTGGACCGGGCAAAGGGGCGGTGGCCAGGGTTGCAACAGCGCGGCGCAGAGCCTCCTGGCGGCAGGGAAAATCAGTCAACGCCAGCTCTGGGTGCGCGTACGCCAGTTCTTCGAAGACGAGCAATTCAAGGTCGCGTTGCGCTTTGCACCGAACCTGCCGGTGGGCGCATGGCACGGCATCCATGCTGCAGCCACGGATCCGCTGCGCCTGGTCCTCGATGCGCAGCGGCAGGGCGTGCCGGGCCAAGGCATGCAGCGCCAACTCCTGATCCTGGCCCTCCTGCGGTTGGCCGAGCAGGACCCGCAGCAAACCATGCGGCTGCTGACCTCGGGTTTGTCCGGTCTGCCGGTCTCGGACCGGGTGGCGGTTGCGTATCAGGCTGCGCGCAGTGGTGCCGTGCAGTTGCTGCCCGATGCAGCGTTGTGGTTCAGCCAGGCTCGTCGCTTCGACACCAACTACCGTCCCACGGACTCCACTTTGGAATGGATGGTGCGTGCAGCGCTGCGCGCGCACGATTGGAAATTGGTGGATCGGGCCAGCCGCCAGTTCACGGCAGACACGGCACAGCGTGCCGACTGGACCTACTGGCATGCCACGGCGCAGCGAGAGCTCGGTCATCCCATGGAGGCCGAGGCCCTGTACGCGCAAGTCGCGTCACCTTGGAGCTATTACGGCCAGTTAGCCACGGAGGCGCTTGGCATGAAGGTCAGTCTTCCCGCAAGCCTGTCTCCACCATTGACGAAGTACGTGCGCCAACAGGCGGCCACCCCAGGCTTTCAGCGCGCGCTGGCGCTGTTTCACCTCAATATCTACCAGCCAGCCGTGCGCGAGTGGAATTTTTCCCTGCGCGGACTGGATAACGACGCGATCCACGCCGCGGCGCAAGTCGCATGCGATCAGCAGGTCTGGCTTTTATGCATCAATACGAGCGAGCGCGTGCGCGGTGGGGTGGACTGGTCGCAGCGCTACGCCATGCCGTACCGCGAAGCCATAAGTCGCGCAGCCAGGTCGAGCGGCGTAGGCGAGGCCTTCCTGTTCGGCCTGATCCGACAAGAGTCCCGCTTCATCGCCGGCATTCGGTCCTGGGTCGGCGCCAACGGGTTGATGCAGCTCATGCCAACGACCGCGCGCTGGGTGGCGCGCAAGATCGGCATGGGCGACTACACGCCCGAGCGCATCACGCAGGTGGATACCAATGTCACACTCGGGTCGGCCTATCTGGACATGCTTTTGCAGCGGTTCGGCGGGTCGGAGGCGATGGCTGCGGCCGGCTACAACGCAGGCCCAGGCAGACCTGCACGGTGGCGCAACATGGGGGTGCCCGATCTGCCTGATCTGTCGGGGGCCATTTTCGCGGAGAACATCCCGATCCCCGAAACGCGCGACTACGTCAAGCATGTGCTGGCGAATGCCACGGTGTACGCGGCGCTCATCACCGGTCAGCCGCAATCCTTAAAATCGCGTCTCGGCACCATCGGGCCGGCCGAACAGCAGCAGGCAAGCGCCGCGCCGCTGCCGTGATGCGCACGACGCGCCGTTGGGCAAGTGCACGCGGCGCCAACAACAAGCAGGGAGGACCATGAAGAGCATCGTTGTATTCGGGGGTTCAGGTTTCATCGGCTCGCGGCTCGTCGCGCGTCTGAGCGCTGCCGGTTGCCAAGTCTTGGTGCCGACGCGCAGGCGTGAGCGTGCAAAGCACCTGCTGCCCTTGCCCACTGTCGAGGTGGTGCAGATCGACACCTTCGATACCGCAACGCTCGAGCGCCTGCTGCATGGCCAACAGGCGGCGGTCAATCTCGTGGGTATCTTGCATGATCGAACGGGGCGCCCTTATGGCCCTGGCTTTGCAAGGGCCCATGTACGGCTGGCGCAAAACCTGGCCGCTGCTTGCGTGGCGTCGGGTGCCAGCCGGCTGGTGCACATGAGTGCGTTGGGCGCTGACAGCAACGCGCCGTCGATGTATCTGCGCTCCAAGGGCGACGGCGAGGCCGCGATTCGCGCCCAACAGGGCTTGCGCTGGACAATCTTGCGGCCTTCGGTGGTGTTCGGCCCCGGAGACGCATTTCTCAACGCTTTCGCGCGGGTGCAGCGCCTGCTGCCCGTGGTGCCGTTGGGCGGCGCTGATGCGCGCTTTGCTCCGGTGTACGTGGGCGATGTGGTGCAGGCTGCCATGCATGCCTTGATCGGGCCTCTGGCCGACGCCACGATCGGCCAGACCTACGAACTCACCGGCCCCAAGGTCTACACCCTGGCCGAACTGGTCAAGCTTGCGGGCGTCTGGGCCGGGGTGAATCAGGGACGTGGCCGGCCCATCATCCCCTTGCCAGCGCCGCTTGCACGGCTCGTGGCGCTGGCGATGGAACTCGCCCCGGGCGAGCCCTTGATGAGCCGGGACAACCTTGATTCCATGCGCGTGCCGAGCGTGGCGGGCAGCGGTCTGCCTGGGTTCGCGCCCGAGCTCGGCGTGGCGCATCCGTACAGCCTGGAAGTCATCGCTCCCGACTACCTCGCCGGGCGAGATCCTCAAACCCGTTACGACCAGTTCCGCGCCACGGCCGGGCGTTAAAGCGACGCGCGGCGCGTTGTCATGCTGAATCTCATTATTGGTAACAAGAATTATTCATCCTGGTCGATGCGGCCGTGGGTGTTGATGCGCCACCTCGACATTCCCTTTGCCGAGCGCAAGCTGCGCTTGGGCAGTGCGGAGTTTTACGCCGTTCTGGCGCCAATCACACGCACGCAGACCGTGCCCGTGCTGATCGATGGCAGCCTCGTGGTGCCGGACAGCTTGGCCATCGCGGAATTCATGGCCGAGCGCGATAGGCAACAACGGGTCTGGCCGGTGGATGCCGCGCAGCGAGCGCGGGCGCGTGTTCTGTGCGCAAGCATTCACGCGGGGTTTCAGACCCTTCGCGAGCATATGCCGATGAACATCGAGGCCAGCCTGCCGGGCATGGGCTGGAACGTTGCGGTGCAGCGCGACATCGATCGCATCTGCACGCTTTGGGATGCCGCCCTGCAGTCCAGCGGAGGGCCATTTCTGTTCGGGGCATTTGGTGCGGTTGATGCCTTCTGCGCGCCAATCTGCGCACGGTTTCGTACGTATGCTCCCAGGCTTCCGGACGCGGCAGCGGCCTACGCGCAACGCGTGCTTGACCTGCCGGCCGTACGCCAGTGGTGCGACGAAGCGCGCGCCGAACATGATTTCATCGTGGCCGACGAGCCGTATCGGTTGCGGCCCGACTGGACCTAGCCTGTCTTCCTTGCAATCGACGCCCTGCGTGGCCGGATATGCCACGCAGGAAGACCTGTTTCTGACGCTTGTTTAGCCCCTCTGACCTGACCCCATGCTCAATGCCGCCCAGGACCGTGCTGTTTCGCAGTTGAGCGGCCCCTGTCTGGTGATCGCCGGCGCCGGCAGTGGCAAGACGCGGGTGATCACTCACAAGATCGCTCGCTTGCTCAAGGCCGGCTATGCGCCGGGTGAGATCGCCGCGATCACGTTCACCAACAAAGCCGCAGCGGAGATGCGCGAGCGCGCCAGGACCCTGCTCGACGACCGCAAGGCGGCCAAGGACCTGGTGATTGCCACCTTTCACGCCTTGGGCGTACGCATGCTGCGCGAGGATGGCCAGGCGCTCGGGCTCAAGCCCCAGTTTTCCATTCTGGACATGGACGACGTGGCCAGCCTCATTCGCGAAGCCGGGGGCACCACAGACGCCAAGCTCGCCCGGGCCTGGCAATGGCGGATCAGCCAATGGAAGAGCGCCCTTCTCGACCCGCAATCCGCCGCAAGCCAGGCTCAGACGCCCGAAGACGCGCAGGCGGCCAAAGTGTGGTTGCGCTACGCGGAGCAACTGGCGGCTTACCAGGCCGTGGATTTCGACGATCTGATGGTGCTGCCGCTGCGCCTGTTGCAGGAGCATCCTGACGTGCGGGCACGCTGGAATGCGCGCCTGCGTTATTTGCTGGTGGATGAATACCAGGACACGAGCGAAGCGCAGTACAAGCTGCTCAAGCTGCTGGCTGGTGAGCAGGGGCGGTTCACCGCGGTTGGCGACGACGATCAGAGTATCTATGGCTGGCGCGGCGCCACGCTCGATAACCTGCGCCAGTTGCCTTTGGATTACCCCAAGCTTGAGGTGATCAAGCTTGAGCAGAACTATCGTTCGACCAACGCCATTCTGCGCGCGGCCAATGCGGTGATCGCTGCCAATCCGAAGCTCTACCCGAAGCAGTTATGGAGCGACCACGGCGAGGGTGATGCGGTGGAGGTGCGCGAGGCCGACAGCGACGACGACGAGGCGGAGCGCATCGTCGCGCGCATCCAGGCGCTGCGTGGCGGACGCGGTGCCAAGCTCTCCGATATTGCCGTGCTCTATCGTGCCAATCACCAGTCACGCCCGATCGAGCAGGCGCTGCGGCGCGCCAACATCCCATATGTGGTCAGCGGCGGGCAGAGCTTTTTTGACCGGGCCGAGATCAAGGATGTCTGCGCCTATCTGCGCCTGCTGGCGAATCCCGACGATGATCCGGCTTTTTTGCGAGCCGTCACCACGCCCAAGCGCGGCATCGGTGCCGCCACGCTCAAGAGCCTGGGGGCTTTCGCATCCCAGTGGAAGGTGTCGCTATTCGAGGCTTTGTTTCGTGAGGCGTTGCCGACAGTCGTGGGGCCACGTCATGCCGAGGGCCTTCGCGAGTTCGCGCGCCTGATGCACGATATCGAATGGCGCGAACGCACGGAGCCGGCGGGTCCCTTGCTGCGCGAGCTCCTGGCCAGCATCGGTTTTGAGGCGCACCTGCGCGAGACAGCCGACAACGAGCGCGAGGCAAGCCAGCGCTGGAGCAATGTGGGCGACTTTTGTGACTGGATCACGCGCAAAGCCGAGGAAGACGGGGCCAGTTTGAAGCGCATGGCGCAGACGGTGGCACTCATCACACAGCTGGCCGAGCGTGGCGATCAGCAGGATGCCGTTGCGCTGTCCACGCTGCACGCAGCCAAGGGCTTGGAATGGCAGCATGTCATTCTGGCGGGCTGCGAGGAAGGCCTGCTGCCCTTCTTTACAGAAGATCGACCCCTGACGGACAGCGCTCTGGAGGAGGAGCGTCGCCTGATGTACGTCGGGGTGACCCGTGCACGCCAAACCTTGGTTCTGTCCCACTGCCGCAAGCGCCGTGCGGCCGGCCGCAGCAGCCGCAGCCCCGAACCCAGCCGTTTTCTTGCCGACTTGCGAGCCGAACTGCCGAAGACTGATGGCCGCGCGGCAGCGCTTGCGCGTATCGCCGCACTGAAGGCGCGCAAAACAGACGTGCCGGCGGAAGCCAACTGATCGCGCGCATCCAGGACGCCAAGGGCTGCGAACCCCTGGCGTCGTCACGCAGCAGCCCGCGCTTCCAATGTTCGGTCCCGGACCTTGTGCTTCTCCGTCCGGAAGACCGAGCGCCAGGCCAGTGCGCTCAAGCTTTCGTGCGTTCCTGGTGTACGTCGTGCGTCACGAAGGGGTGGTCGGCGTCCGGTAGGGCGAACCACTTTGGGTGGGCCAAGGTACCTTCCACGATGCGCAAGCCGCAGTTCCAATGCGCTCGCATGCTGCCGCGGCCGAATTGAAAATCCTTGTCCTGGCCGTCAAAAGGCTTGTCACCGTAGATCAAGTGAATGACGGTATAGCGCTTGTCACGCGCCATCTCTTCCACTTCGGCGCACAGCGCATCCTGTTTGCGAACCTCGGCTGGGATGCGCTCCAGAAGGCTGCGCAGCACGTTGCGCTGTTCATGCGCACGATGCAACACGTCGGTGACGGCGCGGGTGCGGCTGGAGTACTGGATGTCCTTCACACGGCTCGCCACGTCAGCCAAGCTTCGTGGGGGCTCGCCGGCAGCGCTCCACAGGTCCACCTGAAACACGAGGGTATGCGCGCATGGGTGTCCACCCAAGATCTGCGACAGCGGTGTGTTGGAAACGAGGCCGCCATCCCAGTACAAATCGTCACCGATGCGCACGGCAGGAAAGCCCGGCGGCAGTGCTCCGGATGCCATGAAGTGCTCGGGACCCAGGCGCTGCTCGGTGGTGTCGAAGTACTCGAGGTTGCCCGTGCGCAGATTGACCGCGCCAACCGAAACACGCACGGCGCCACTGTTGAGCAGATCGAAATCCACCAATTCCTCAAGGGTTGCCCGCAAGGGCCCTGTGTCATAGACGCTGGCTTGGTCCGGCCCGATGCCGGGCACCGCGCGCGGGACGAAAAAGCCCCGTTGGCCCTCCGCCAGTGCACGCAGGCTTTGCAGCGGGGCCATCCAGGGCAAGGCCTCCTCGGGCAGCATCGACACCCAAGGTTCCTGCTCCCACAGCGTGGGGGGCAGCAGGGGGGGCTGCGTCACTCTGTGCCAGAACTCGCGCAGGCGCTCGGCGCGGCGGTGCGGTGGATTGCCGGCGATGATGGCGCAGTGAATCGAGCCAATGGAAATGCCGGCTACCCAAGTTGGGTGGATGCCCGCGTCCGTCAGACCTTGCACGACGCCGGCCTGGTAGGCGCCGAGGGCGCCACCACCTTGCAAAACCAAGGCGATTTCCTCATAGGCGGCCACATTGGAGCGCAAGTCCCCGGATGCCACAGCCGTCGGGCCGTTGCCACCGCCATGGGTCTTGGTGGCATCAGGGCGCGTGGAGCCGTGACCTGATGCTTTGACAGGCGCGGCAGTTTTGGCTGCTGCCGCCGTGCGTTTGCGCGCTGTGGGCGTACTCACTGCATGCACCAACCGTGGCTGACGATGATGGACTGGCCCGTAAGCGCCGCTGTGGGGAAGGCGGCCAGGAACAGCGCGGTTTGCGCCACATCGTCCACCGTGGTGAACTCGCCGTCCACAGTGTCCTTGAGCATCACGTTTTTGATCACCTGGTCCTCCGTGATGCCAAGCTCCTTGGCTTGCTCCGGGATCTGCTTGTCGACCAACGGCGTGCGCACGAAGCCGGGGCAAATCACGTGGGAGCGTACGCCTTTCGGTCCGCCCTCCTTGGCCAGAACCCTCGCCAGGCCCAAAAGACCATGTTTGGCCGCGACGTAAGCGCTCTTGAGCTTGGAGGCCTCATGCGAGTGCACCGAGCCCATGTAGATGACCACGCCCCCGCGTTGATCCCGATACATGCTTTTCAGCGCCGCCTTGGTTGTGAGGAAGCCCCCGTCGAGATGAATGGCCAGCATCTTTTTCCAGTCGGCGAAGGCGTAGTCCTCGATCGGGTTGACGATCTGAATGCCGGCGTTGGACACCAAAATGTCGATCGGTCCAAGCGCAGCCACGGCTTTGTCGAAGCCGGCATTCACCTGGTCTTCGTTGGTGACATCCATGGCAACGCCCACCGCCCGTCCGCCGGCGTCCACAATCTCCTTGGCTGTGGCATCGGCACCGGTTTGGTTCAGGTCGGCCACCGCGACCGCGCAGCCCGCCTTGGCGAACACAAGTGCCATGTTCTTGCCGATGCCGCTGGCGGCGCCAGTGATGAGGGCAGTCTTGCCTTGCAAACTGGTCTGGGTGATTTGCATGGGAATCTCCTGGTTGGAATGGTTCGAGTTCGGCGATCTTGTTCTTGCACGCGAATCAAAGCATACGCAGCATACGCGCGCTTTTGTGCAGAGCACCATTTATGCAAAGGCCAGCAACCCAACCTTGGGAACGGCTCTGCGATAACGTGGACAGCCCGATTGTGGGCGCCGGGCCTTAAGGCCTTCTGAAAGCTGAATCTTTGCCTTGGGCGGGGGGTCGGCACCGCCAATGCGATTGCGCCGGCATCGTGGACACAGGCTCCGGACGGATCGCGGATCGCGGGTCGCGGTGCGGATGGGTCGACGTGGATACTGCATCGTTACGATCCTTGCGTTCAATTACATTGGCGGGCGAGCTTCCGGCTTCGCCCGCGGTCGGGATCCGGATCTCCGGAGGCAGGGTGCCGTGCAATTTTGGCGCAAGACGCCGAGAATGTTGCGGTGCGATATCCGATGGCTCAACATCAGGGGGCCTTTTCCCGCAGTCCACGAAGCGTTCTATGAGTTCACACCTGTTTTCCGCATTTCAACTCGGCCCGCTATCGCTGGCCAATCGAATCATCGTCAGTCCGATGTGTCAGTACAGCGCCGAACATGGCGGGGCAACGGCTTGGCATCGGGTGCACCTGGGGCAAATGGCGCAAAGTGGTGCCGGGTTGCTGATCATTGAGGCCACGGCCGTTGAGGCGGTCGGGCGGATCACACCGGGCTGCCTCGGGTTGTATTCCGACGCAAACGAACGTGCGCTGCACGCCGTGCTGGATGATGTGCGCAACTTCAGCGACTTGCCCATCGGCATCCAGCTTTCGCATGCTGGGCGCAAGGCATCGAGCGCAAGGCCCTGGGACGGTGGGCAATTGCTTGCGCCGGAGCAAGGCGGGTGGCCAAGCGTGGCACCCTCGGCGATCCCGCATGGGCAGCACGAGGCGCCGCCACTGGCGCTGGACGCCGATGGGCTGGTGCGTATCCGCCAGGCCTTCGTCGACGCGGCCACGCGCGCGGCGCGCCTGGGCTTGCAGGCGGTGGAGTTGCATTGCGCACATGGCTATCTGTTGCACCAGTTTCTGTCGCCAATCGCGAACCGCCGCATTGACGCCTATGGAGGCAATGTCGCCAACCGCATGCGCTATCCACTGGAAGTGTTTGACGCCGTGCGCGCAGCGCTGCCAGCGTCGATTCCCGTTGGCGTGCGGGTATCCGCGACGGACTGGGTCGATGGCGGATGGGATCTGGAGCAGACGACCGGCTTTGCCGAACAACTCAAGCAGCGCGGCTGCGCATGGATCGACGTGTCTTCGGGCGGCATTTCGCCCTTGCAGAGCATTCCGATCGGCCCCGGCTACCAGGTTCCGCTGGCGCAAGCCATACGCGGCGCTACCGGTTTGCCGACAATGGCCGTTGGCCTGATCACTGAGCCGCATCAGGCAGAGGCCATCGTGCAAGAGGGCCATGCCGACATGGTTGCCCTTGCCCGCGCGATGCTTTGGGATCCGCGCTGGCCCTGGCACGCAGCGGCCGCGCTCGGGGCCTCGGTCAAGGTGCCCCCGCAATACTGGCGCAGCGAGCCGCGCGAGGCGCGCGGCGTTTTTGCCGATACCAGCATCGGGCAGCGCTGAACCGGATTGGGGACCAAGGGGCCGCCCCGTGCGTGGCGGCTCAGGATGTCCGAGAACAAGCCTGCCGGTGGGGATCAGAAAACGCTTCTTTCGTGAACCTGTTCACGAACCGTGCGATTTCTTTGCGCTTTGCGCGCCTCTTCGGGATTTTCTTTCCCAATAATGGCCGCAAGCCTGTACATCGCCGTCCATCCATCCCGGATGTGTCCGGTGCGCGGGGCCTGCAGACCCCTATGGACGAGCCAGCCACCCTTCCGCTTGTACCGACTGCGCCCTCAGCGGCGCCTCGGACTCGCAAGCCGTCACGCCCGAGGGCGCCAACATTGGCGCACCTGGGCTGGCGCCTGCTCGGGGGCGCTGCGGCACTGTTTGCTGTGCTGGTCAGCTTGTGGTTATGGTCCTCGTGGGAGAACATGCGACGCGCCCAGGAAGACCGCACCCAGCTCACGGCCACCTTGCTCGCCCTGAACGCGGACACCACATTTTTACGGCTCCAGGACAATTTGCAACAGCTCGGCGATGTGCTGCAAAGTCTCGGCGCGCCGAATGATTCCGTGGGCATGGCGGCCGCCCTGCAAAGCTTCAAGGAGCACCACCCCGGACTTGGTGGCGCCAGCGTCATCCTGCCCAACGGGCAGATTGTGATCAGCACGGCGGGCTCCAAGGTTGGCGCGCTTCCCAACGTGATGGTCAATCCTGCCTATGCGGACTATCGCCAGGATTTCGCACTAGCCCTCGGCAGGCAGGGCTTGAGCATTGGCCGGCCGCAATACGGAATGCTGCTTGGACAGTGGTTCATCCCGTTGCGCTACGCAGTACGCACTGCAGGCGGGGATGTGCGGTTCGTGGTGCAGACCAGTTTGCTTCTGGAGCATCAACAGGCACTGTGGCGTGGCTTGTCGCTCAAGCGTAACGTGGCCATGGGCCTGCTGCGCGATGACGGCTGGCTGATCAGCCGCGATCCGGACCCCGGGGGAGATGGCTCGGTCTACCGCACCCGGACCACGGGCGCACTGATGCAAGAGCTCGCGCGCGGCGGCACGACGAGCTCGGGCGTGTACAAGGGGTTGACGGTGGACGGCCAGCAGCGCGAGGGAGCATGGGCGAGGCTGCAGAACTTTCCGGTGGTGGCTTTTCTTTCATACCCGCGCTCGGCCATCGTCGCCATGTGGTGGCGCCAGGTCAGGCTACCCTTTTTTCTTCTCACCGGCGTATTGGTTCTCCTGCTCGCGCTCTACAACTGGCTGATGCGCCACTTCATGCGGCGCATGGTGCGCATTCGCAAGCAGATGGATTTTGTGCGTGCCGAGGAGCTGCACAGCAGCGGCGTGGCCGAGATTGACGCGCTGCTGCGCAAATTGGTGCGCTCACGTGAACAGATGCGCCGCTTCGCCCGGAACCGCGAAAAGACCTTGCTCAAGGCCGCGCAGGCCGGCACCTACACCCGCATGGCGCACAACGGCGTGCTCGTGGCGGTCGACTCGAGCTTTGCACGCATGCTGCATCGTCCCACGCGCAGGCTGATCGGGCGCGAATGGGATGAACTCTTCAACACCGCGGAGGGGCCGCTCACCGGCGATGCAAATGCAACGGACAGCGGGCGGCGCTTGGTGTGGACCCGTGGCCGGGATGGCGGCACGGTCTGGCTTTCGCTGGCCGAACATGCCGAAATGACGCCTCAGGGCGAAAAGGTGATCCACGGTCTGGCCATCGACGTGAGCGAGCGCGAGAACCTGCTGCGCGCCGTGGAACGACAGTCGCAACGCCTGCAGACCTTGTGGGAGCTGGCCGCGGGTGCGAGCGAGGATCCACACCATACCAATCTCACCGATCCCATTGCCCGCATGCTGGCGCAAGGCCGCGACGCCCTTGGCCTTCAAGCAGCAATCATATGCCTGCGCTTGGATGAGCAATGCCACATGTTGTACGTGCAGGACGTGCATAGCCGCTTCAAGCAGGGCCAGACGCTATCGGCCAACCACCCGTTGTGCGCCTGCGACGATCAATCCGATGGCTCGCTGTGGATCGCCGACACAAGCCGGTACCCGGGGCTGGCTGACGCCTCGGGCGTCGGCTCGGTGATCCGGTTGCCCTTGACCCAGGCGCACCAGACCCTCGGCTGTCTGCTGCTGCTGGGCGATGCACCACAAGGCGATGACTTCGACCCTGCCGATTGCCAGTACGCGGAACTGCTGGCTGCCTGGTTTGCACGAGTGCTCTATGACCGCAACCAGCGCGACAGCCTGCTCAGCCAGGCCTACACGGACGGTCTCACAGGGCTGCTCAACCGCCGCGCCGCGCAGCTGCGCATGGATGAGGCACTCCAAGCCATGCGGCGTGGGGGTGCCTCGTTCAGCGTGGCGCTGTGCGATCTGGACCATTTCAAGCTCGTGAATGATGAATGCGGCCATTCCGCCGGCGACGCCGTGCTGCGCCAGATGGCGACGACCCTGCGGCAGGGCGCGCCGCGTGGCGGTTGGGTGGCGCGTTGGGGCGGCGAGGAATTTCTCATCATGCTGCCCGGGATGAACACGGCCGCTGCGGCAGCGGCGATGGATGTCCTGCGCAGCCGCGTGGGCCAGCGTCCATTCCTGGTCTCCGAACGCAGCCTGCATATCACGCTCAGCATCGGCATCGGCACGTTGCAAGGTCCCCAGGACGAAATTGTGCGTGTCCTGACCGAGGCTGACGACAGCCTCTACGAAGCCAAGCGCCAGGGCCGCAACCGAGTGATCGCCATGCGCTGAGCGCGCCCGGACTTCAGCGGCGTCGATCGGCCGTGTCCGTATCTTGTGCGAGCAGCCAGCGATACAGCGTCTTGCGGTCAGCGTCGAGCATCTCAGCCACTACGGCTGCTGCACGCGATGCGGGCAGTTCACGTGCCAGGCGCAGCAGCCAACGCTGGGCCTGCGCGTTGACCTCCTCCGGTGTGGTCGCCGGCTGGAGCACGAGCACGAACTCCCCTTGGGCGTGCTTCGGATCGGCGTGAAGCCAATCGAGCAAGACGCTCGGGGTGCCGGCAATGTACGTTTCAAACTGCTTGGTCAGTTCCTTCGCCAGCACGATGCGCGGGGCCGCTGCAAGTGCCGATGCGAGATGCTGCAAATCCTGCAAACTGGCGTCAATGCGGTGAGGGGTTTCGAAGCACACGACGGCGCGCGGGCTCGAGAGTTGCTCACGCCAGAACGCGATGCGCTGCTGCTGCGTTGCAGGCACGTACCCCGCAAACGTGTAGCCGAACTCAAGCTCAAGCCCGCAAGTGCTAAGAGAAGCTGTCACGCTGCTGGCGCCGGGTAAGGCGAAGACCGGATGGCCGGCGGCGCGCGCGCTGCGCACCAGCACCGCACCCGGATCATTGACACCAGGTGTACCGGCATCGCTCACAAAGGCCACGCGTCGCCCGGTTGCTAGCAGGTCAAGCATCTCGTCCGCGGCGGCTTGTTCGCGGTGGCGGTCGGCGCGCAGCAGTGGCTTGGAGATTCCATAGGCCTGCAGCAAGCGCTGCGCCATGCGCGTATCTTCGGCCGCGACCACATCGCAGCGCTCCAGCATGGCGAGGGCCCGCAGGGTGATGTCGGCCAGATTGCCGATGGGCGTGGCGACCACCAAAAGGCAGCCCGGCGGCAGGTGCTGTCCCAGACAAAAGGAGCGCGCCGCAGCCAGCGGGTCACAGGTCGGGACGGGCGGAGCAGTGGAGGCAGAAGATGGCATGGGATGACACCTGGCAAAGCCCGCGGTGCGTCCGTCACCGCGCATGGGGCGCCGCCGGATGGCGCGAGCTAAATCCATCTGCAGCAGGGGCTGCAAGCGGAGGAGTGCGCCATTATCCAACGAGCCGCGAGACGGCCTTCTTTGCCACGCCGGACATCGGTTGGAGCGATTGCGCCTGTTGGGGCCGTAATTCGTATCTCGCGCGATGGCGACCCGGATCGAGTCTGGCCCCGGAGCCGTGCTCGGTGCGCCTCGCAGGTGATGGAAGCGGGCCGTTCGCGGTCATGTTCTCACCACCCAAGCAACGCACGACTTTGACACGGCGTACCCCCGCCTGATGCCGACTGCGCCGGTGCGGCGCACAGTGGCGCTCGGCACGGCGATGGCAAGCCGCGGAATAATGGAGGTTTTTGCAGGGTCCACCACCATGCTCGAACAACGCATCCAACGGCAGTTTCAAGAAAGCGCCCAGCTCAAACAGCAAGCTGGTGCGTTGCTGGCTGAGCCTCTTGCTCAGGCCGTCGCCTGCATGGCCAATGCGGTGAGCAACGGCGGCAAAATCCTCGCATGTGGCAATGGCGGCTCGGCCGCGGACGCGCAGCATCTTGCAGCGGAACTGGTGGGCCGTTTCGAGCGTGAGCGCCCGGAGCTTGCCGCCATCGCGCTCACCACGGACACATCCATCCTCACCGCGATCGCCAACGACTACGGCTTCGAGCAGGTCTTTGCGCGGCAAGTTCGTGCGCTCGGTCAGTCGGGCGACGTGTTGGTGGCTATCTCCACCAGCGGGAATTCGCCCAGCGTGGTGGAGGCCGTGCGCGCGGCGCAGGAGCGCGACATGCTGGTCGTGGGCATGACCGGCAAGGGTGGTGGGCAAATGACGGCGCTGCTGCGCGACGTTGACGTCCACCTCTGCGTCCCGCATGACCGTACGGCACGCATTCAGGAGGTGCACCTGCTCATGCTGCACTGCATTTGCGACGGGGTAGACTGGACACTGATGGGCGACCAAGAGGACACAGCATGACACACCGTACCGAAACTCTCCGCACGCATGTGGGGGCCAAATCCCGTTTTTCCCTCCCACGCGCCGGCTTGGTGCTGATGGCGGCGATTGCCGCCACGCAACTGCAGGGCTGCTTTGTGCTCGGCGCGGCTGCCGTGGGCGGTACGGCGATGGTTGCCACCGACCGCCGCACGGCGGGAGCCCAACTCGAAGACCAGACCATTCAAGTCAAGGCGGCCACGCAGATCAGCAATGCCCTGCGCGGCAACGGCAATGTCAGCGTCAACAGCTATAACCAACAGGTTCTGATTACTGGCCAGGTCCCGACTGAAGCCTACAAGCAGCAGATCCAGCAGATTGTCTCCAGCATCGCGAACGTCAAGGCCGTCGCCAACGAGGTGGTCGTTGGCCCCAATTCGACTTTGGGCGAGGAGGCCAACGACACCTACATCACCTCCAAGGTGCGGGCGTCCTTCATCGACGATAAGCAGTTGTACTCGCAGGCGTTCAAGATCACCACCTCAGCGGGCATCGTGTACCTGCAGGGCATCGTCACCCAGGACGAGGCCGACCAGGCCGCCGCGGTGGCAAGCGCCGTGTCTGGCGTGCAGAAGGTCGTCACCCTGTTCGACATCATCACGCCCGACCAATTGCAAGGCATCTACAGCAACACCTCGCAGACCCCCGTCACGCCTGCGGGTTCTGCGCCGACAACCCCTGCCAAGCCTTGAAGTTTGGTCACGGCCCCCGGACTGCGCGCTGGTGAATTCGTCCCGTTTTCTATCCCAACCAAGGTGAGTCTTCCATGAGTTTGCTCCAAGTTCCCGCAGGCAAAGGCCTGCCCGACGACGTCAATGTGATCATTGAGATCCCGGCTGGTGCTGCACCGGTGAAATACGAAGTGGACAAGGTGTCGGGTGCGCTTTTCGTCGACCGTTTCTTGTCCACTGCGATGCACTACCCGTGCAACTACGGGTATATCCCGCAAACGTTGTCGGAGGACGGCGACCCGGTGGACATGCTGGTTGTCACTCCAGTGGCGCTGGTCCATGGCTGCGCCATCCGCTGCCGTCCCGTTGGCGTGCTGCAGATGACGGACGAGGCGGGTCCCGACGCCAAGCTCATCGGCGTGCCGGTGGACAAGCTCTGGCCGGGCTACAAGCATATCCAGAAGCCCGAAGATCTCGGCGAAACGCTACTCAAGCAGATCGAGCATTTCTTTCAGCAATACAAAGCGCTGGAAGCTGGCAAGTGGGTCAAGACCAATGGCTGGGCTGGGGTGGACGCAGCGCGTGCCGAGATCACGGCAAGCAGCAAGCGTTATGCCTCGATCGAGTAAGGCGGGGCGTTTCTCAGCCCTGCCATGTTCACGTTGACCTTGGCGGTTGCGGGTGTTTGAACGGCGTACGCCGCGCCCGTGGCACGGTCCGATCGTGCCAGCCGGTTTGGGCGCTCCAGCGTCTGAAGGTGAACGCGTGCAGGAATGCCACGAGACATGCATCGAAGACTGGCAAGGAGGGCAGGGCTGTGGCTAGGGTGAGCCCCAACGCGATGAGGTCCCGATGAGCGGCCCGGCCCCCTCGAAAATCGACTCGACGGCTGGCCGGGCGGGCCTTGTGCTCGCGTGCAGCGCGGGGGCCGGACTGTTGTTGATGAACAGCCCGTTGGCTCCCGGCTGGGAGAGCTTGCTGCAGGCCGTTTGGGGCGTGCATCTGGGGCCACTGCACCTGGTGGAAAGCAATTTGCTGTGGATCAACGATGCGCTGATGGCGCTCTTTTTCCTGCAGATTGGAATCGAGATTAAGCGTGAGTGGCTCTTCGGCGCCTTGGCCAATGCGCGTGCGCGCGCCCTGCCCGTGGCGGCCGCCCTGGGCGGCATGGCGGTCCCGGCGATGGTCTTTGTCGCCATCAATGCGGGACACGCCAAGGCGCTTGCGGGCTGGGCCGTGCCCGCTGCAACCGATATCGCGTTCGCACTGGGTTTCATGGCATTGCTGGCGCGTGGCTTACCTCCGCGAGCCCGGGTCTTTCTTACGGCGGTGGCCGTGCTCGACGACCTGGGTGCGGTCCTGATCATCGCCGCCTTCTACACCGCGCAAGTTTCCGGACCCATGCTGGGGGCGTCGGTTGCGATCGTGCTGCTCATGGTGCTGCTGCAGGGCTTTGGTGTGCGTCGCGCCTGGCCTTACCTGTTTCTGGGGGTTGTGCTGTGGGGGTTCGTGCTCAAGTCGGGTGTGCACGCGACGGTGGCCGGCGTACTCGCCGGGCTCCTTCTGCCGCAAACCCGTGAGGGCGGAGCCGGTGTCAGCGTCGAGCACGCGCTGGCACCCTTCGTGTCCTGGCTGATCCTGCCACTGTTTGCGCTTGCCAATGCGGGCGTGCAGCTGGGTGGGTCGGGCCTTGCCCTGCTCGGCCATGGGGTGACCTGGGGTGTAGCGCTTGGCCTTGTGCTGGGCAAGCCCGTGGGCATCCTTGCCGGGGTGGCGGTGACCGCCATGGCTATGGGCGGTCTGCCCCCGGGCTACTCGTGGCGACTGATAATTCCGATCGCCGCATTTTGTGGCGTGGGGTTCACCATGTCCTTGTTCATTGCCGGCCTGGCTTTTGCCGGCGATGTGCAGGAGTTCAACGCCGCCAAAATCGGGGTTCTGCTCGGCACGGTGCTGGCTTTGACCGCTGGCACCCTGATCACGCGCAGGCTCTACCCCAATGCCCGGGTGGCGTGATGCCATCGTGACGCCGCCCTTGGAGGCCTCAGGCCTGCTGCAATTCTGGTTCGGCGATGCTCCGCACGATGCCCGGGCTACCTGGGTCATGCAGCGGCAGCGCTGGTTCGGCAAGGATGCAGCACTGGACGCCGAGATCCGCAACCGCTTCAAGAGTCTGTGCGATCGGGCGGCAGGGCGGGCGTTGACTGACTGGGAGCGTACGCCGCAAGGACGGCTTGCACTGATCGTGCTGCTTGATCAGTGTCCTCGCAATATGTTCCGCGCGACTCGGCAAGCCTTTGCAGCCGATTGCCTCGCGCTGAAGGAGGCCCAGGCAATGGTCGACACCGCAGACGACCTGCGCCTTCATGCCATCGAGCGCGTATTCGTGTACCTGCCCTTCGAGCACGCGGAGGACGGCGCTGCTCAGCAGCGCAGCGTGTCGCTGTTCACGGCCCTACGCAACGCGGTGCCTGAGAGCGAGCGCTCCCTGTTCGACAACTTTCTCGGCTACGCCGTGCGCCACCACGATGTCATTGCGTCTTTCGGGCGATTTCCCCACCGCAACGCCGCACTCGGGCGCCCTAGTACGCCGCAGGAGGTGGCTTTTTTGCAGCAGCCCGGATCCGGATTCTGAACAGATGTCTTGGGCGCCGAGCCTTCAAGGCGTGGAAGCCCCTGTGCCCAACACGGTCGTCGGTGACGGCCCATCGCGCGCGGCCTATACTTCACTTCGCTTGTCGGAGTGTCGGGAGCCGCATGTGGCCCGGCTGAGATCGCAACGCTGCGAAATCCGCTGAACCTGATCGGGGTCATCCCCGCGTAGGAAACCAAGTCGCCCCATGCGCTTCGGCAGGCCAACCACCCCAGGAGGCCACCATGTCCGAAGTTCGCCGCGCTGTTGATGCCGAGCGTCTGTCCAGCCGCATCACCCGTACCCCATTTCCGGCCTCGCACAAGGTCTATGCCGAAAGCACGCAGGGCGTGCGCGTGCCGTGGCGCGAGATTGCGCTTTCGGATACGCTCATCCAGGAGTCGGCCGAGGTCACGCGGCTGCAGAAAAACGCGCCGCTACGCGTGTACGACACATCCGGACCCTACACCGACCCGCATGCCGCCATCGATGTGCGCGCGGGTCTGCCGGCGCTGCGCGCAGGCTGGATTGCGGCGCGCGGCGACACCGATCAGCTTGAAGGGCCGAGCAGCGCGTTCGGCCTGCAGCGTGCGCAAGACCCGGCAACGGCCGCGTTGCGCTTTGCAGCGCCGCCGGCTCCGCGGCGCGCCAAAGCGGGCGCCAACGTCAGCCAGATGCACTACGCGCGCCGGGGCATCGTCACGCCCGAGATGGAATTCATCGCGGTGCGCGAGAACCTGCTGCGCGCGCAGCTTCCCGAGGCACTGGCGCAAAACGGGGGCCAGCATCGTGGAAGTTGGTTTGGCATGCGCCATGCCATCACGGGTGAGTTCGTGCGCGACGAGGTCGCTGCGGGGCGCGCGGTGATTCCCGCGAACATCAATCATCCCGAGATCGAGCCGATGATCATCGGGCGCAACTTCCTCACCAAGGTCAATGCGAACATCGGCAATTCGGCCGTCACCAGCGACATCGAGGACGAGGTGGACAAGATGGTCTGGGCCATCCGCTGGGGAGCCGACACCGTGATGGACCTGTCAACTGGCAAACACATTCATGAAACCCGGGAATGGATCGTGCGCAACGCTCCGGTGCCGATTGGCACCGTGCCCATCTATCAGGCGCTGGAAAAGGTGGGCGGCGTGGCGGAGGATCTGACCTGGGAGCTGTTTCGCGACACGCTCGTCGAACAGGCCGAGCAGGGCGTGGACTACTTCACCATCCACGCAGGCGTCCTGCTGCGCTACGTGCCGCTCACGGCCCAGCGCGTCACGGGCATCGTCTCGCGCGGAGGCTCGATCATGGCCAAATGGTGTCTGGCGCATCACCAGGAAAATTTCCTCTATACCCGCTTTGAGGAAATCTGCGAGATCATGAAGGCCTATGACGTCACCTTCTCCCTGGGGGATGGGTTGCGACCCGGTTCGATCGCCGACGCAAATGACGAGGCGCAATTCAGTGAGCTGCACACCTTGGGCGAACTCACGCAGATCGCGTGGAAGCATGACGTGCAGGTGATGATTGAAGGCCCTGGCCATGTGCCGCTGCATATGGTGGCGGTCAATGTCGAGGAGGAGCTCAAGCACTGCTTCGAGGCGCCGTTCTACACCCTGGGGCCGTTGACCACGGATATCGCTCCCGGCTACGACCACATTACCAGTGCGATCGGCGCGGCCAATATCGGATGGGCTGGCACCGCGATGTTGTGCTATGTCACGCCCAAGGAACACTTGGGCTTGCCCGACCGCGAGGACGTCAAGCAAGGCCTGATCGCCTACAAGATCGCGGCGCATGCGGCCGATCTGGCCAAGGGCTACCCGGGTGCGCAAATGTGGGACAACGCCATCTCGCGCGCCCGTTTCGAGTTCCGGTGGGAAGACCAGTTCCGATTGGCGCTCGATCCGGACACGGCACGCGCCTTCCACGACGAAACCCTGCCCAAGGAGGCGGCCAAAACCGCACATTTCTGTTCCATGTGCGGCCCGAAGTTCTGCTCGATGAAAATCAGTCAGGACATTCGCAACGCGGCGCAAAGCCAGGTGGCTGCGGGCGACCTCAAGCAGGAACTGGCGCGCAAGGCCGAGGAATTCCGCAAAACCGGCGGCGAGATTTACCTGTGAGCGCGATTGGGGCGGCTGAGGTGTCTTCGCTGCCTCAGCGCTGCCCGCGGGGTTCGCAGGCAGCGCAGCCGCGTATTGGGATCGCAGGGGCAGGCTTGGCAGGGCGGCTGCTGGCGTGGCGGCTTTTGCGCGCCGGCTGCACGGTGGAGCTGTTCGATGCCCATGCGCGCGACGACCGCAGCAGCGCGGGGCCGACGGCGGCGGCGATGCTCTCGCCGACTGCAGAGCTCGCCGCCGCCGATGCGCAAATTCACGCGTGGGGTGTGGAGTCGCTCGGGATCTGGTCGCAATGGCTGCAGGAGTTGCATGATCAAACTGGGCGGGAGGTCTACTTCCGCAAGGAAGGCACGCTGGTGGTTGCGCACGCACCGGACCGTGGTGCACTTCAACACTACGCGGCGCTGCTGCGCGCACACCTGCCGCCGGATGTCCACGGGCAAGCGGCGCAGACCGTCGACGCCCCGCATATCGCAGCGCTGGAGCCCCTGTTGGCAGGCCGCTTCGCGCAGGGGCTCTTCCTGCCGCAGGAGGGACAGCTCGCCAATGACCAACTCTATGCCGCACTGGCCGCGGCGCTGGACGCCGGCTTGGCTGCGGTGGGTGGTGCCTGGCATGAGGGGCTGGCCGTGGATGCAGTCGAGCCGCGTGCTCTGATTGATGCCCGCGGCCGACGCCACGCCTTCGACCTGGCGGTGGACTGTCGCGGGGTGGGCGCAAGGGTGAGTCTGCCCGGTCTGCACGGCGTGCGCGGGGAAGTGCTCACGGTGTTTGCGCCCGGCTTGAGCCTGCGTCGCCCCGTGCGGTTAATCCATCCGCGCTATGCAATCTACGTGGCGCCGCGCCCCGGTGGGCAGTTCGTCGTGGGGGCCACCGAGCTCGACAGCGACGATGCCGGCGCCCCCACGCTGCGCTCCACACTGGAGCTGGGCAGCGCCCTTTACAGCCTGCACCCCGAGTTTGGCGAGGCGCGCGTGATGCGTCTGGCCGCCGCGCTGCGCCCGGCCCTTCCTGACCACCGCCCCGTGGCGGGGCGTGCGCCCGACGGCGTGTGGCGGATCAACGGCCTGTTCCGGCACGGTTACCTCATTGCGCCTGCGCTGGTGCAGCAGGTCGCGGCCGATATCTCCGGCGCGCTGGGCATCGCCGCGCCCCCATCCGACTCCATGTTTCATGCAGCCTGACACCGATCTTCAAGGCCCGACCGCGGGTGCCGCCACGACTGCGGTGCGCAGGCTTGAGCTCAATGGCACGGAGGTGCACAGTGCCGCGCTCACGTTGCAGGCCCTGCTGCTCGAGCGCGGTCTGGACCCGACGCAACGTGCCTTTGCCTGCGCCCTCAACGGTGTGTTCGTGCCACGGGCGCGCTGGGCCGCGCAATCCTTGCGTGGCAACGACCGCGTTGACATTGTCGCCCCAGTGGTGGGCGGGTGATCCGGGAGCGATGGGCGATGGAAACTGAAATCACGGCCGTCCCATCGGGCGGGGCTGCGCTGACCCCGGATGAACACTCCACAGCCATGGCGCCCCGGTCGACGCGGGGCGTTTCCCGGGGGCAGGGCGCATTGAGCGGGCAACCCGGCGATCCGGGAGTGTGCTCGGGCAGCGCTTGGAGTGTCGGCGATGCCCAGCTGCAGTCGCGCCTGCTGCTGGGCACGGCGCATTACCCGAGTCCACAGATCCTGGAGCAGGCGGTGACAGCGAGCAGCGCGCAGGTCCTCACGGTCGGGCTGCGCCGTTTGCAGCCCGAAACCGGAGGCGGGCAGGCGTTCTGGCAGCGCATCAGCCAGCTGGGCTGCCGTCTGCTGCCGAACACCGCCGGGTGCCACGATGCCGAGCAGGCCGTCAGCCTTGCGCTGATGGCTCGCGAATTGTTCGGTACCAACTGGATCAAGCTTGAAGTCGTGGGCGACGACTACACCTTGCAACCCGACCCGTTTGGCACGCTGCAAGCCGCGCAGCGACTGGTGCGCGAGGGCTTTGCCGTGTTCGCCTACACAACCGACGACCTGGTGCTTGCGCGTCGCCTGCTCGAGGCTGGCGTGGCTGCCGTGATGCCGTGGGCGGCCCCGATCGGCTCGGGTCGGGGCCCGCAGAACCTGCAGGCGCTGCGCACGCTGCGCGCGCGTCTCCCGGAGGCCGTGCTGATCGTCGATGCCGGCCTGGGCAAGCCCTCGCATGCTGCCCAGGTGATGGAACTCGGTTTCGACGCGGTGCTGCTGAACACGGCTGTGGCCCAGGCTGCGGATCCGGTGGCGATGGCGCGCGCGTTTGCGCATGCGGTGCATGCCGGGCGCCTGGGCTACCAGGCCGGTGCGATGCCAGAGCGTGATACGGCACAGGCGTCCACGCCCACGGTGGGCATGCCGTTCTGGCACGAAGTCGGCGCGAGCTGAGCGTCCGGTGGGCGCGCGCGCCAATGCAGTCCTGCATGCATACCTCAACGTGGTGGCCATGACGTGTTGCGACGCGCGCTCCCAGGCCTTGGCTAGGCTTGCGCGCATTGACCGACGCCTTGTAATCTCTCCCTTTGGCGCCCCCGCCTTTGACCATGCCCAGCCTTGATGACATCGGATTGCTTCTGACCATTGCCGGCCACGATCCCACGGGAGGGGCGGGCCTGACCACCGACATGGCTGTGTGGCAGGCCATGGGCCGCAAGGGCGCGAGCGTCTGTACGGCGTTGACGGTGCAAAACGCACAGGGCGTGCAGCAGGTGGCACCTACCGACCCGGCGGTGGTGCGCGCGGCCCTTGCGGCGCTGTGCGCGGAGGTCGAGCCGGTGGCGGTGAAAGTCGGCATGCTTGGCGACGTGGCGGTGGCCGCCGAGGTGGCTGGCTTCTGCGGCAAGTTTGAGGGCGGCCCGGTGGTGTGGGACCCGGTGCTTGGCGCCAGTGCGGGAGGCGCGCCGCTGACCGCGGCAGACGCGAACGCGCTGCGCCGCATGGCGCGCACGGCAACCGTGATCACGCCCAACCGCGAGGAGGCCGCAGCCTTGCTCGGCCTGCCCGCGTGGGGTGACCTCGGGCCGGTCCCCGCGGCGTGGTTGCGGGCGATGCGCGAGCAGTGGCTGCGCGAGGGCCGCACACAGGCGATCGTGCTGAAGGGCGGGCATGCGCTTGGCGCGCTCAGCGTGGATTGGCTCGTGACGCGGGACAGTGCCCAACCCCTTGTGGTGCCGCGCCTGATCCGCGGCTCGCATGGCACGGGTTGTCTGCACGCCGCAACCATGGCGGCCATGCTGGCTGCGGGGTGGAGTGTGGTGGATGCGGCCGTGGAGGCGCAATGGCGTACCCATGCTGGCATTGCGCAGGCGTGGACATGCACCGGCGGACGGCCCATGGTCAATGCCAGTGCGTCGCTCGACAGCACCAGTTTCCCGGCACGTCCTTTCGGGGGCGCAACGGGAGGGGTGCCGGCGGATGACGCTGCAGCGACGCTTGTCGCGTCGGACGTGAGCCCCGGCCCGGCTACTGAGTCGTTCGTCCCGCTGGCAGCCGTGGTCGGGTTTTACCCCATCGTGCCTGACGTCGACTGGGCGTTGCGTCTGTTGGACTGGGGTGTGCGCACCCTGCAGCTGCGCATCAAGGACCTGCACGGCGCAGCGCTGGAAGCTGCCATCGCGCGCGTCAGTGGCGCTGCGCACCAAGCCGGCGCACAACTCTTCGTCAACGACCACTGGCGCCAGGCAATGGCCGTGGGCGCGTACGGCGTGCATCTCGGTCAGGAAGACCTGTTTGGCGCCGACTTGGCGGGCCTGCGCGCGGCTGGTTTGCGCCTGGGCGTGAGTACCCACACGCCGGGCGAGCTAGCGCGCGCGCACGCCCTGCAGCCAAGCTATGTCGCGCTCGGGCCCGTGTTTCCGACCACGCTCAAGGTCATGCCCTATCGGCCACTGGGACTTGAGCGGCTGCGTGACTGGGCGGCCCGCTGCAAACCGCGCTATCCCGTGGTGGCCATCGGCGGCATTGGACTGGACCAGGCGGTGGCGGTGATGGCATGCGGCGCAGACGGTTTCGCGGTGGTCAGCGCCGTCACCCAGGCCGCTGATCCTCAAGCCGCCGTGCGCCGGGGGCTGGCCATCGCCAGCCAGGCACTGGAGTGTCGCAACGCGGCGCGGCCCTAGCGTTCATCGCCATGGCTCCACCCGGCGAGGTGCCATTTCCCATGCAATCGGATCAGGAACGTGACGGGAGCGCACGGACCGCATTCGTCTTGTTTGACCCAGTCAATGCGCCGGCGCGTTTGTACCGTGATCCGCTGGCTCAACGCATCGCGCGCACGGCACCCGAGGTGCAAGCTCTTCTTGAGTGGGCTGAGGGCGAGCTTGCGCAAGCTCGCGAGGTCGTCCTGTTTCTCGCGTTTGAGGCGGCGCAGGCGCTTGCCGGTTTACCCGTCGTTCATGCGCCTGCGACGCCGTTGGCGGAGGGCTTGAGTTTCGCGCGCGTGGAGTGCATGGAGCATGGGGCGGTGGATGCCTGGCTGGCCGGGCAATCGGCCACGCTCGATGCGCGTGCAGGCGATGCTCCCACGGGCCTTGCTGCGTGGAGGGGCGGCATCGACAAGGCCGCCTACACCCAGGCACTGCATCAGATCGCCCAATTCCTGGCTGCAGGCGACAGCTACCAGATCGACTACACGTTTCCTCTCCAGGGCCGCGCCTACGGCACGCCACTGGCTTTGTACCGCGCATTGCGCCAGCGTCAGCCCACGGCATACCGGTGCCTGGCGCGCCTGGGCCACGAGGATGATGCCGCAAGCCAACGGTGGGTGCTGAGCCTTTCGCCGGAGTTGTTCTTTACTCTGGAGCCGGGCGGGCGCATCACGGCCCGCCCGATGAAGGGCACCGCACCGCGTCACGCCGATGCGGTGATCGATGCCGAGGCGGCAAGCGCCCTTGCCGCCGATCCCAAGAATCGCGCAGAAAATCTGATGATCTTGGATTTGCTGCGCAACGACCTTGGGCGAATCGCGACGGCCGGCAGCGTGCGGGTCCCCCGGCGCTTCAGCGTCGAGCCATACGCACAGCTCTGGCAAATGACGTCCACGGTCCAGGCCGAGCTCGCTGCCGGTGCGACCTGGCCTGCGTTCTGGGAGGCACTTTTCCCATGTGGATCGGTCGTGGGTGCGCCCAAGCGGCGGAGCATGGCGATCATCGGCGAGTTGGAGCCGAGCGCGCGCGGGCTTTACACCGGAGCGATCGGGTGGATTGCCCCGGAGAAGCCGGACGGCGGCGCGGCAGCGGGCTCGCCGCACGCCGTGCAGGCTTGTTTCAGCGTGGCCATCCGCACCCTGGAAATCGATGCGCGCATACGCCGCGGCACGCGGGCCGTGCGACTGGGCGTTGGCAGTGGGGTGGTGGCCGATTCGAAGGCGTCGGCTGAATGGGACGAATGCCTGCTCAAGGCGCGGTTTGCAACGGCGCTCGACCCCGGCTTTGGCCTGATTGAAACCTTCGCCTCGCGGTGGCCCCAGGATGCGACAAGCATTGCTGCGCATCTGCGCCGGCTGGTGCGCTCTGCAAGCTATTTTGGCTTTCGCTGCGACCGCAGCGCGCTGCTCGATGCCATCTGCCGTGCCCACGCGGCATTGCCGGAAGGGCGGCAGCGTACCCGTGTCGTGTTGCGGCATGACGGGGTGTTCGATCTCACGATGGCGCCCATGACACCGCTGGCAACGTCGGATGATGGGCGGGTGGACGTGTTGCTGGCAGAAGCACTGATCGACGACGCCGCGCTCGACCCGGATGACATCTTCCTGCGGCACAAGACCACGCATCGCGCCCGCTACGACGCTACATGGCGCGCTGCGGAAGGCTGCGGGGCGTTCGACGCACTGTTTTTCAACACACGCGGCCACCTGTGCGAGGGCGGTCGATCCAGCGTGTTCGTCAAGTTCGCCGGGTGCTGGTTCACACCACCCTTGCGCTGCGGCCTGCTGCCCGGGGTTGCGCGCGCGGCGGTCCTGGCCGACCGTGGTCTTGCCGTACGCGAGCGCGCGCTGTCGCGCGCTGATCTCCTGGGTGCCGAAGACTTGCTGGTGACCAACGCGCTGCACGGGGCGCTGCGGGCGCGCCTTGTCCATCCGGGGATGGTCGCAGGCGCACGTTAGGATCGACACCTCGTTCCAATGCCGTGATCGGATCTGCGCGCAGTTGGCCAATTCGACAAACAGATGCCCGTTCCTCCATGGCCCGCAGGGCACGTCTTTGCATCCCACACCTGCCCCACCTGCTCAAACTCGTGGCCGTGCCGGGCGCGCGCCCGTTAGCTTCCGACGAGGCACGCGAGCAGTTGCTGGCAACGCTTGTCCAGGCGCGGCAGCGCTTTGCGGTGCGGTTGCACGCCTATTGCTTGCTGCCTGACGCGGTGTACCTGCTGGCGACTCCCGAGGATGCGCCTGCGCTGTCCGGCCTCATGCAGATGCTCGCACGCCGGGCAAGCCGGGGATTGGCGCAGGATGCGCGAGTCGCGATGGCCGCGGGGCCGGCCTCGAGAGCTGAGCTCCCGCATGGCGAATGGGCGAGCGAGGCCCCTGGGACGCGCGATGAAGGACGCGGGAGTGGGCGCTCGACGGTGTGGGCGGGGCGGTATCGCAGCGCCGTCCTGGCGCCGCAGCTGTGGGCGTTGCCGGCCATGGTCTGGGTCGACACGGCGGCGCGGCGCGCGGGGCTGGACGCGGCGGCACCGAGCTGGGCCTGGAGCAGCGCGGGCGCGCATTGCGGGCAGGCCGGGCCAAGGGGCGGCACGCCGGCGCTGCACCTTCTCGCCGCGTATTGGGCGCTGGGCAACACGCCGTTCGAACGCGAAGCAGCCTATGCGCGGATGGTGCAGGCCGGATTGGGTGGCTCCGAGGGCGTGGCCCTGGAGCGTGCCTTGCGCGCAGGGTTGGCGCTGGGTGATGCGGGGTTCGTCGCCGAACTCGAGCAGGCCGTGGGGCATCGGCTGCAGCCGGGAGTGCGGGGGCGACCGAGAAAATGATCGAGACCGGCGACACGCCCGCGTGCTGGGCACTACAACTGCGGGAAGACGCATGCGGACCCGCGAACGCACGGGCCGCGATTGTAAACTGTCCCTATTTTAATTTCGAGAGCCTTACCCGTCTTTGAAAAGAGGGACACGTATCACAATTTTTCTTGCTCGTCGTGTTGCGATGCAGTAAATTGACGCATTGTTCTGTTCTTCTGCGCGGAGCCTGCGATGCACACGCCCGAATTTTCTGAAATTTCCGCCCTGACCCAAAACGGGTTGTATTGCCCGAGCAACGAGCACGATGCCTGCGGCGTGGGGTTCGTGGCGCACATCAAGGGCGTCAAGTCGCACGACATCGTGCAAAACGGCCTGCTCATTCTGAAGAACCTGGATCACCGCGGCGCGGTGGGTGCAGACAAGCTCATGGGCGACGGGGCCGGTTTGCTCATCCAGATTCCGGACGCCTTTTACCGGGCAGAGATGGCCGCTCAAGGCGTCGAGTTGCCGCCGCCCGGCGAATACGGCGTGGGCATGATCTTTCTGCCGCGCGAGCAGGCATCGCGCCTGGCCTGCGAACAGGAAATCGAGCGGGCCGTGCGCGCTGAAGGCCAGGTGGCCCTGGGCTGGCGTGACGTGCCCGTGGATCGTGACATGCCGATGTCGCCCACGGTGCGCGAGAAGGAACCCGTGATCCGGCAGATCTTCATTGGGCGCGGGCCGGACGTGATGGTCACCGATGCGCTGGAGCGCAAGCTGTTTGTCATTCGCCGGGTGGCAAGCCACGCGATCCAGCGCCTGAACCTGCGCCACGGCAAGGAGTACTTCGTGCCGTCGATTTCCGCGCGCACGGTTGTGTACAAGGGGCTGTTGCTGGCCGACCAGGTCGGGCAGTATTACAAGGATCTGCAGGATCCGCGTGTGGTGTCGGCCCTGGCGCTGGTGCACCAGCGGTTTTCCACGAATACCTTCCCGGAATGGCCGCTGGCTCACCCGTATCGCATGGTGGCGCACAACGGCGAGATCAATACCGTCAAGGGCAATTACAACTGGATGCGCGCGCGTGAAGGCGCGGTGAGCTCCCCGGTGCTGGGCGATGACCTGAAAAAACTCTGGCCGCTGATCTATCCGGGCCAAAGCGACACCGCCAGTTTCGACAACTGCCTGGAGCTGCTCGTGATGGCGGGCTATCCGCTGTCGCACGCGATGATGATGATGATTCCCGAGGCGTGGGAGCAGCACACGCTGATGGACGCGCGCCGCCGTGCATTTTATGAGTACCACGCGGCGATGATGGAACCATGGGACGGTCCGGCCGCTATCGCCTTCACCGATGGGCGTCAGATTGGGGCCACGCTGGACCGCAATGGATTGCGCCCGGCGCGCTACATCGTGACGGATGAGGACCTGGTGATCATGGCGTCGGAGTCCGGCGTGCTGCCAATTCCTGAAAGCCATATCGTCAAGAAATGGCGTTTGCAGCCGGGCAAGATGTTCCTCATCGACATGGAAGCCGGGCGCATCATCGACGACAAGGAAATCAAGGACCAGCTTGCGGCCGCGCGTCCCTACGGACAGTGGATCGAGAACCTGCGCATCCGGATCGACGACCTTGAGCACCTCGGCCACCCGGAGCCGTCCCTGCTTCCCCTGCTGGACCGGCAGCAGGCCTTCGGCTACACGCAGGAGGATCTCAAGTTCCTGATGGCGCCGATGGCCGAGAAGGCCGATGAGGCCGTGGGCTCGATGGGGAATGACGCCGCCCTGGCCGTGCTGTCCAACCGTGCCAAGCCGCTGTACAACTACTTCAAGCAGCTGTTCGCCCAAGTGACCAATCCCCCCATCGACTCCATTCGCGAGAACATGGTGATGTCGCTGGTGTCGTTCATCGGGCCTCGCCCCAATCTGCTCGACATCAACCAGGTCAACCCGCCCATGCGCCTGGAGGTCAGCCAGCCGGTGCTGGATTACGACGACATGGCGCGCCTGCGCTCGATCGCGCAGCACACGGGCGGCAAGTTCCGCAGCTACGAAATCGACATTTGCTACCCCGTGGCCTGGGGTCACGAGGGCATCGAAGCGCGACTGGCGTCGATCTGCGCCGAGGCGGTCGACGCGCTCAAGAGCGGGCACAACATCCTGATCGTCACCGACCGGTTCGTGAGCGCCGATCGGGTGGCCATTCCGGCCCTGCTGGCCATGAGCGCCGTGCACCAGCACCTCATCGCGCTGGGCCTGCGCACGCAAACGGGTCTGGTGGTGGAGACGGGCAGCGCGCGCGAGACGCACCACTTCGCGGTCCTGGCGGGGTATGGCGCCGAAGCGGTGCACCCGTATCTGGCGCTCGACACCATTGCGGAGATGGCGCGCGAGCTGCCAGGTGATCTGGGTGTGGACAAGGCCATCCAGAACTACGTCAAGGCCATCGGCAAGGGCATGCAGAAAGTCATGTCCAAGATGGGGATTTCCACGTACATGAGTTATTGCGGCGCGCAGATCTTCGAAGCCGTGGGCCTGTCGCGCGACCTGGTGGACAAGTACTTCACCGGCACGGTGAGCCAGGTTGGCGGCATTGGCGTGTTCGAAGTCGCGCAGGAGACGCTGCGCATGCACCGCGACGCGTTTGGCGACAACCCCGTGCTGGCCACGATGCTTGACGCCGGCGGCGAGTACGCATGGCGCACGCGCGGCGAGGAGCACATGTGGACGCCCGATGCCATTGCCAAGCTGCAGCACTCCACGCGCGCCAACAACTTCAACACCTATAAGGAATACGCGCAGATCATCAATGACCAGTCGCGCCGCCACATGACCCTGCGCGGGCTGTTCGAGTTCAAGCTCGACCCGAGCAAGGCCATTGCCATCGACGAGGTCGAGCCGGCCGCGGAGATCGTCAAGCGCTTCGCTACCGGGGCCATGTCGCTGGGCTCCATTTCCACCGAGGCCCATGCCACGCTGGCCGTGGCGATGAACCGCATCGGTGGCAAGAGCAACACCGGCGAGGGCGGCGAAGACCCGCTGCGCTACCGCCCCGAGATGCGTTCGGGTTCCGCGGGCATCAAGGACGGGGACACCCTGGGCAGCGTGCTGGGCGCCGAGCGCGTCGTCAGCGACATCGCGCTCAAGGCGGGCGACTCGCTGCGCTCGAAGATCAAGCAGGTGGCTTCCGGCCGTTTCGGCGTCACGGCCGAATACCTGGCCTCGGCCGATCAGATCCAGATCAAGATGGCGCAAGGGGCAAAGCCGGGCGAGGGTGGACAGTTGCCCGGCGGCAAGGTGTCCGAATACATTGGCATGCTGCGCTACTCGGTGCCGGGCGTGGGTTTGATCTCCCCGCCGCCGCACCACGACATCTATTCGATTGAGGATCTTGCGCAGCTCATTCACGATCTGAAGAATGCCAATGCGCGCGCCTCCATCAGCGTCAAGCTGGTGTCCGAATCGGGCGTGGGCACGGTGGCGACGGGCGTGGCCAAGGCGAAGGCCGATCACGTGGTGATCGCCGGGCACGATGGCGGCACAGGCGCCTCGCCGCTGTCATCGATCAAGCACGCGGGTTCGCCCTGGGAAATCGGCTTGGCGGAAACCCAGCAGACCCTCGTGCTCAACCGCTTGCGCAGCCGCATCCGGGTGCAGGTGGATGGCCAGATCAAGACCGGACGCGATGTGGTGGTTGGCGCGCTGCTGGGGGCAGACGAATTCGGCTTTGCCACGGCGCCGCTCGTGGTCGAGGGCTGCATCATGATGCGCAAGTGCCATCTCAACACGTGCCCGGTGGGCGTGGCCACACAGGATCCCGCGCTGCGCAAGAAGTTTTCGGGCAAACCCGAGCATGTGGTGAATTACTTCTTCTTCGTGGCCGAGGAGGTGCGCTCGATCATGGCGCAACTGGGCGTGCGCAAGTTCGAGGACCTGATCGGACGCGCGGATCTGCTCGACACGCGCCCAGGCATCACACACTGGAAGGCGCGTGGCCTGGACTTCTCGCGCGTGTTCCACTTGCCCGAGACGCCCGCGGACGTGCCGCGTCGGCAGGTTGAGGAGCAGGACCATGGTCTGGCCAAGGCGCTGGATCATGTGCTCATCGAACGGGCCCGCCCGGCTCTGGATCGGGGCGAGAAGGTGCAGTTCATTCAGAACGTGCGCAACGTCAACCGCACGGTTGGCGCCATGCTTTCAGGCGAAGTGGCGAGGCGCTACGGGCATGAGGGTCTGCCGGACGACACGATGCACATCCAGATGGAAGGCACGGGCGGGCAGAGTTTCGGTGCCTTCCTCGCGCACGGCATCACCCTGTATCTCATCGGCGATGCCAACGACTACACGGGCAAGGGGCTGTCCGGAGGGCGTATTGTGGTGCGGCCCACCATCGAGTTTCGCGGTGAAGCACAGTCCAACATCATCGTGGGCAACACCGTGCTGTACGGGGCGATCGCCGGCGAGGCCTTCTTCCGCGGCGTGGCCGGCGAGCGTTTCGCCGTGCGCAATTCGGGCGCCACGGCCGTAGTGGAGGGCACGGGTGACCATGGCTGCGAGTACATGACGGGCGGCACCGTGGTTGTGCTTGGCGAGACCGGACGCAACTTCGCTGCCGGCATGAGCGGCGGCATGGCTTATGTGTATGACGTCGACGGCCAGTTTGCACGCCGCTGCAACACGGCGATGGTCGCGCTCGAGAAGGTCCAGCCGGCCGCCGAGCAGAAGGTGCAGATGGCCCAGGGCCTGTGGCACCGGGACCAGACCGATGAAGAGCAGCTGCGCAAGATGCTGCAGGACCACCACCGCTGGACGGGAAGCCTGCGAGCGCGCGAACTGCTCGACAACTGGGAGGCGGCGCGCGCACGCTTTGTCAAGGTGTTTCCGTATGAGTACAAGCGGGCGTTGGGCGAAATGGCCGCCAAGCGCGAGGCGCAAGCTGCAACCACCAAGGCCAAGGCTCCCGCCGTCAACGCCAACGCCAGCGTACCGGCCAAATGACGAACGACGCCGCGCGCACCCGAAGGCTGACCCGCGCGTGCGCGCTTCGGGTGCGCGCGTCGATGACTGCCAATCAGGATTGAGACGATAAGCCCGCACGTGCCGGCTATCGCAGACCAAGGAAGGACCATGGGAAAAGTCACCGGATTCATGGAATTCGAACGCCAGGAAGAAAGCTACGAGCCTCCTGTCGCACGCCTCAAGCACTGGAAGGAGTTTGTCCACGAGTTGTCGGACGACAAGGCCAAGGTGCAGGCCGCGCGCTGCATGGACTGCGGCATTCCGTTTTGCAACAGCGGCTGCCCGGTCAACAACATCATCCCCGACTTCAACGATCTGGTGTGGCAGGGCGACTGGAAGCATGCCCTGGATGTGCTGCACTCCACCAACAACTTCCCCGAATTCACCGGGCGTATCTGCCCCGCGCCCTGCGAGGCGGCTTGCACACTGGGCATCAACGAGGCGCCGGTGGGGATCAAGTCCATTGAGCACGCCATCATCGACAAGGGCTGGCAGATGGGCTGGGTGGCGCCGCAGCCGCCTGCGCACAAGACGGGCAGGCGCGTCGCCGTGGTCGGCTCAGGCCCGACCGGCCTGGCAGCCGCGCAGCAACTTGCGCGCGCCGGGCATGACGTGACGGTGTTCGAGAAGAATGACCGCATCGGCGGCTTGCTGCGTTACGGCATCCCTGACTTCAAGATGGAGAAGCACCACATCGACCGCCGCATCGAGCAGATGCAGGCCGAGGGGGTGCGCTTCGTACCTGGCGTGCTGGTGGGGGACATGCCCAAGGATGGCCCCGGTGCGACGGTCGCCAACTGGGCCCGGGAGCACCGGAGCCCGGAGGCGCTGCTGGCTGAGTTTGATGCCGTGCTGCTGGCTGGCGGGTCGGAGCATCCGCGGGACCTGCCGGTGCCTGGGCGCGAACTCGAAGGCATCCATTTCGCCATGGAGTTCCTGCCACAGCAGAACAAGATCAACGCCGGCGACAAGCTCAGGGGCCAGATCTCGGCGGCCGGCAAACAGGTCGTGGTGATTGGTGGCGGCGATACGGGGTCTGATTGCGTGGGCACCAGCAACCGCCACGGCGCGGCCAGCGTGGCGCAGTTCGAACTGCTGCCCCAGCCGCCTGAAACCGAGAACAAGCCCCTCGTGTGGCCCTACTGGCCGATCAAGCTGCGCACCTCCAGCAGCCACGAAGAAGGTTGCGGGCGCGACTGGTCGGTGGCGACGAAGGCGTTTTTGCCCGGAACCGGTAAGGACAAAAACAAGGTCAAAGCGATTCAGGCCTGCCGCGTCGAGTGGAAGGACGGTCGCATGCAGGAAGTTCCGGGTAGCGAGTTCACGATGCAGGCCGACCTGGTGTTGCTGGCCATGGGTTTCGTGCATCCGCTGGCTCCCGTGCTTGATGCCTTCGGCGTGGAGCACGATGCACGGGGCAACGCCAAGGCTGTCACCGAAGAGGACGGCGGCTACGCCACCAACGTGGCCAAGGTGTTTGCTGCCGGTGACATGCGGCGTGGGCAAAGCCTGGTGGTGTGGGCCATCCGCGAGGGCCGCCAGGCGGCGCGCGCGATCGACCAGTTTCTGATGGGGCACTCGGAGTTGCCGCGGTGAGAGGCGACAAGCCGAGTCGTGCGTGAGGGCGCGGGGGCGAACCGAGATGAGCGCCGATTCAGGCCCGGTCGCATCCATCCGGGGACACCATGGCCGGTTGAGGCCATCGTCCGCAGCGCACTGCATGATCGAAGGCTAAACAGGCTTCATCCTTGACTGCTCACCTCCCTGAAGGAAGGTGATTCCCACTTCACTGAGACCCGCCCATGCTGCTTTGCAGCAACACAGGACTTACAGACTCTCGATGGGCTGACACCGCAAGTCCTGCGGCCAAGATGTTGCGCGCAGCGTTGATGTCGCGGTCGTGGTGCGCGCCGCATTCGGGACAATCCCAGGTGCGCACCGACAGCAGCATCGACGCCTTCGTGTGCCCGCACACCGAGCATCGCTTGCTGGACGGATACCAGCGATCGATGCCGATCAATGTGCGCCCGTACCACTGCGCCTTGTACTCCAGCTGCCTGACGAATGCCGACCAGCTGGCGTCGCTGATGGATTTCGCCAGACTGCGGTTGCGCTGCATGTTGCTCACGGACAGTGTCTCGATGGCGATCACTTGGTTCTCGCTGATCAGCCGAGTCGAGAGCTTGTGCAGGAAGTCACTGCGGGCGTCCGCGATGTGCGCATGCAACCGCGCAACCGATGCCTTCAACTTCGCCCGGTTCTTCGATCCGAGCTTGGCCCGCGCCAAGCGGCGCTGGCGAACCGCCAGTCGCGCTTCGCAGCGGCGAAACGCCTTGGGGGATGCGACCTTCTCGCCACTGGAGAGGATCGCGAAATGGGTCAGCCCCAGGTCGATGCCAACCTGGCCGCTGGCCTGCGGCTTGGGTGTGACCACATCGTCACACAGCAGTGAGGCGAAATACCGCCCCGCCGCGTCCCTGGAGATGGTGACGGTCGTGATCCTGGCCGCTTTGGGCAAGGTGCGCGACCAGCGCATGTCCAGGGGGGCATCCATCTTGGCCAGGCGCAACTCGCGCCGGCCCGCGTCCCATCTGAATGCGCTGGTGGTGTACTCGGCCGATTGCGGCCCGTCCTTGCGCTTGAAGGACGGGTACCGGGCCCGCTTGGCGAAGAAGTTCAGGAATGCGGTGTTCAGGTGCCGCACCGCTTGCTGCACGGGCACGCTGCTCACCTCGTTCAGCCAGGCGTGCTCGGGCGTCTTCTTGAGCGCCGTCAGCGCCGCGGAGGTCTCGTGATAGCCGACACGTTCCTGGCGCTGCATCCAGGCATTGCTGCGCAGCCGCAGCATGTGGTTGTACGCAAACCGCGCGCATCCAAACGTGCGAGCCAGGATGTGTGCCTGCTCGGGCGTTGGGTCGAAGCGAAAGCGATAGGTGCGCTTAACCTGCATGCCAAGACTGTACAAAACAACAGCCATCCATGCAACCCCTGCCGACGGTTGGTCGGCACTCCTTTCCTCCTCCCCCTGAACGGGGAGGTTTCTCGGAGCGACGGATGAGCGAGTGCGACGCATCCATGGCTGGCGAACATCCGGGGCTGCTGCAAATCCCTGGCCGGGATCCTCAAGCCATGCTCGAGGCCATTCTGGCGAGCATGCCTGCCGGCGACCTTTGGGTGTTTGGTTACGGCTCGCTGCTGTGGAATCCGGAGATTGCCCACTGCGAGGTCTTGCCCGCGCGGGTGTGGGGCCACAAACGCTGCCTGTGCATGTGGTCGCGCATCAACCGGGGTACCGAACACGAACCGGGTCTGGTGTTCGCGCTGATGGGCGGGGGATCCTGCCAAGGCATCGTGCTGCGGGTGCCGCGCCCGCAGGCTGAGCATGAACTGCGGCTGCTGTGGAAGCGCGAAATGCCGCGCGCCGTCTACGAGCCGCGCTGGCTGCGCTGCCACACCCCGCACGGCGTGGTGCAGGCGCTGGCGTTCACGCTGCCGCGCACCAGCCCGAGCTACACGGGCGCACTGGACGAGAGCCAGTTGCTGCACATCCTTCGCCACCGCCGGGGACGCTTTGGCACCACGCTCGAGTACGTGGTGCGCACCGCCCATGCGCTGCGCCAGGCGGGTATCCGCGATCGTGCGGTCGAGCGCGTCGTTGCCCTGGCCAAGCGTCACGGGCTTTGACGTGATAGGCCGGTGCGGTCGAGGCGATCCCGGCGCGCCGACCCGCTCGTTGTGTGAGTTTCTATACTCGCACCATGCACACACTGGCCCATTTACGCAAAGACTACACCCGCGCCGAGCTCGACGAGACGCACGCGCAGGCCGACCCAATGGCGTTGTTTGAGCGCTGGATGCACGAAGCCGTGCAGGCGCAGGTGCCGGAGCCGAACGCGATGACGGTGGCCACGGTGGGCGAGGGGGGAAGGCCATCCACGCGTGTGGTGTTGATCAAAGGTTTTGATGCACGCGGCATCGTCTGGTACAGCAACTACAAGAGCCGCAAGGGACGCGAGATCGCTGCCGATCCCTTTGCCGCCCTGCAATTCCATTGGGTAGAGCTTGAGCGCGTCGTGCGCATCGAGGGCCGCGTGGAGCAGGTGAGCGCCGAGGAGTCCGACGCCTATTTTGCAAGCCGGCCGCTGGCCTCGCGCATTGGTGCCTGGGCGTCCGAGCAGAGCCAGCCGATTGAAGGGCGCAGCGTGCTCATCAAGCGCGCTGCCGAGTTTGGCTTGAAATTCGGCCTCAACCCGCCGCGCCCGCCACACTGGGGTGGCTATCGTCTGACGCCGGACGCCTGGGAATTCTGGCAGGGTCGTCCGTCGCGTCTGCACGACCGACTGGTTTACCAGCTGCGCTCGGACGGCATGTGGCAGCTGCAGCGCCTGGCCCCTTGATGTCTCAGCCGAAGCGGCGCAAGTCAGCCCCCTCAATTCAGGAGACGGCAATGCAAAACAGCCATGGCGCCCGCTCAATGCGCAGGCACGTTCTACGCACTCTGGCCCTATTGCCGCTCGTGGGGCGGCTGCCGCACGCCCATGCTGCGCAAAGCACAGGCCAGGCGGACGCCGTATGGTCACAGATTCACCAGGCCACATGGATCGCCGAAGGCCGGGGCACGCGCGTGCTCTACATATTCTTTGACCCCAACTGCCCCTATTGCCACCAGCTCTATGGAATGCTTCGGGCCTTCGTTGGGAAAGCTGATGTGCAGTTGCGGTGGATTGTGCTCGGCATGCTCACCCCAAGCAGCCTGCCCAAGGCGGCAGCCATCTTGCAGGCGGTGAATCCCCAGCAAGCATTCCACACCAATGAAGCCGATTACGATTTTGCTGCGAATGGCCAGCCCGGAGGCGGCATCACCCCTGCGACCACGATCACACCCAAGGCGCGCGAGGAACTGGCGCGAAACCTTGCCATTTACAGGGGCCACAAGCTGTTCGGGGTCCCGGTGCTGTTGTGGCGAACCGCCAGGGGCCGTGCGGCATTGCTGGCCGGGGTGCCGTCGGATGCCGAGTTGACGAGCATCATCGAGTCGTGCCGTTGAGGAGGCCGTGCGCGCATAGCGCAACCCCCGTGATGCCACGCGGAGCCCGCGCGGCTTCCCATCACGCGAAGCCCACGAAGCGGGTTCGTGGGCTCAGACGCGCAGTTTTTCAGCGTAACGTTGACGCAACTTGACCATTTTCGGCGCAATCACTGCCTGGCAGTACCCCTGGTCGGGGTGGCGCTCGAAATAGCGCTGGTGGTACCCCTCAGCCGGCCAGAACACGCGAAGCGGCTCGATCTCCGTGGTGATGGGGGCGCCGCCATAGGCGCCGCTCGCTGCCAAGCGTGCAATGTAGGCGCGCACGGTGGCTTCATGCTCGGGCTTTTCGAAGTAGATGCCCGACCGGTATTGCGGTCCGACGTCAGCGCCTTGGCGATTGGGCGTGGTGGGATCGTGGATGGTGAAAAATATGGCAAGCACGTCCTCCAGGCTGAGCAGGGAAGGCTCAAAGCGAATACGCACGGCTTCAGCATGCCCGGTGCGCCCACCGCACACCTGCTCGTAGCTCGGTTGGGGCACCTCACCTTGGGCATAGCCACTCGTGGCTTCGAACACGCCGTCGACCGCATTGAATGCGGCCTCGACACACCAGAAACAGCCTCCCGCGAGGGTAACCGTCTCGGGCGGCGCACTGTCGGCAGTTGCGGCCGGCGGGGCGGGGTTTGGATCTTGCATCGTGAATCTCCGGTTGCACTGGCGAACAGGTGCGATTGTCGGCAGTTTTGCCCAGCCGTGGGGGCCTTGCGGTCAATGCCAACACGCGCGGGTCGAGCATGGGTTTTGCAGTGCGGCACGGTCTCACGCCCCATGCGACCAACGGCCAACTCGTGCACCAGGCGGCTCGAGCGGTGGCGTCGCATGCGTTGGCAGCGACGCGCTTGCGACGCTTTTGTCCTTACAGGACGAGCGCGCCGAGCAGCTGGAGCCCAGCCGCTTCATGGACATGGGCGAGGCGTAAAACTCGTTCGCTTTGGGCGCTTGGCGGAGTGACGCAACCAGCCTGCCAGCGCCGACGCGCGTATGCCATGAACCGGGCAGCCCGGCAAGCTGATGCGCAGATGGACCGAGGCAGGCACGCCAACGCCGGATGCGAGGCAGCGTGAGCCGGCCGTGCGAAGCCCCATCAAGAAAGAAGGCCGCGTGCACTGTGGCATCGCGGCCTTGTTCAGCGAGGCACATGGGTTTGCTGCCACATGCCACACCCCGCATGGATGCAGGGATTCTGGGGGTCTCCGGCCCGGGCTCCACCCGGTCCGGCCACCACCGCGGCTGAACCGCGGCAGTCAGATCAATGTAGGCCCGCAGGGCAGGAGCGTCAAGCAATCCGATGTTGCAAAGTCGGATATGGCAGAAATGGCCTCACGCGGGTCGCGCAACTGCTTGAAATGGTGGCCTTGTTTGGACAGGCGAGCAGGCCCCTGGAAGGGGGAGGCGCAGGGCCGGCGCTTGCATGCTTGACCGCGGAGGCTGCGGGTCACACAGCCTGGCGTTCAGGGCAGGGTAAGGGATAGGCTGGCTTGTGGTGTCCAACTGGCGTCGGGCTTGGTTACCAGGACGGGTGCGGCGATGAACTGGCGCGAGCCGGGCACGCCCAGGGCGTCGAGCGCTGTGCGCAGGGTCACGGCACGCTCCATGGCCAGTGCCTGCATACGATCCTCGCCTGCGGGGATATTCTGCAGCAGCAGCTTTTGCATCTCGGCCTCGGGAATGGTCTTGGGCAGGCCCAGCACGTCTCGAGGCTTGGCAGGCAGGGGGGTGGCGCGGTAGACGGCCGCCAGCACGCGGGCATAGTCCGCCTGCGAGACGGTCTGGGCTTTTGCGGCTGCGTAGGCCTCGGCGCGCGGCAGGTCACGCTTCCACAAGTTGACCATCTGGGCATTCAGCCTCGCCTCGCGATAGGCATCGCGTTCAGCTGCGGGGTCCACCTCGCCGGTGATGGTGAGGATGAGCTCGGGCTTGGCCTTGAGTGCACGGGCAATGTCGGCCAGCTTGGGTTCGTCGGCCGGCTTGAGCGTGGTGGTGCCGGGCAGGAAGGCCAGGTGGCTGAGTTGCTCGGCCGACACGCCGCCGCCGAGCAGGTGGCCGAGCAGGGTGAACGGCGCGGTGATCGCGCGCGCCAGGAGATGGACCACCGCCTTGGCTATGACTGCGCCCAGGCTGAACTCGGGATCATTGAGCGAGCCGGAGATGGGGATGTTGAGGTCGATGTTGCCGTTGCGGTCTTTCAGCAGTTCCACCGCCAGCAGCACCGGCAGCTTGGTGGCATCGGGGCTGTTCACGCGGCTGCCGAAGGTGAGTTGGTTGAGGATGAGCTGGTTGTCGGCCTTCAGGTGCCCCCCGGAGTCGATGGCGTAATGCACGTTCATCGAAAGCAGGCCACGCTTGATGTTGTAGCCTGCATAGCGCCCCGAGTAAGGCGACAGTGGCGCCAGTTGCAGATCGGTCATCTTGGCCTGAAGATCGAGCTGCGGTGGGCTCACCAAGGGGTTGACCGTGCCCGACAGCGCCACCGGCGCCGTGTCCTGGGCTATGCCACGCAACGCGACTGTGGCCGGCTTGGGGTTGGCCGTGCCAAAAGGACCGATGGCCCCTTCCACCGCAGACAGGCTTGTGGAGTAGTTCGGGCGGATGAAATGGTCGGTGTAGTCCACCCGTCCGCTTGACAGGCTGATGCCGCCAACGTTCACGACCAGATCCGGGTTGAGGGGCGCTGCGGGACGCGCCTGCAGGTTCGTCTGTCCGATGCCCGAGCCCCATTCGTTCGCGTTGTGCCCCGCGGCGCCGGTGCCGGACAGGCTGATTACCGCAGGTGCAGTGTGCGTCACGACGGCAGGTGTTCCGCCAGAGGGGGCCGCAGCCGATGCGCCTTGCTCGGGAAGCGGCTTGAAGACCTGCGTGAGATTGAGTTTGGCATCCGCGCTGAGCACTACGCGGGCGTAAAAGTTGCGCAGCGCGACCTGCCCGATATTGATGTCGGTGGTGGGGTGCACATTGGGGTTGTGCGTGATCTGCAGTTTGTCGAGGAGCAGGCTGTTCCAGCCCAACAGGGGCTCATGCGGCTCCAGGGTGTCGGCTGCGAAATGCTTGATGCCGGCCTGGCCGTCAAAGCGCAAGCTGGGGCCCTGCGGGTCCATGCTCAGATCAATCTCCCCGGCCGCGCTGGTCGGCGCACGCAGCACTTCGGCATTCACGCGCGGCGGCATGTAGTTGTCGGCGATCTGCGCCGGCAGATCGCGCGCGTCGAGTTTGCCATGCACGTGCAAGGGATTGATCGAGACTTGCCCTGTGAACGCAAGCGTGCCCATGCTCGGAATGTCTTCCGCAGGACCCGCGCCGGCGTCCAGCGGCGCCGTGGACACGCCGAGCGGCAGCGGGGGTCTGACGTGGGACGCATTGGCCGGCGCGGAGGTGGCCGCCGCAGGGGCGGAGGCGGGTTGCGCTGGCGTCCTGTCAAGTGGGGCCTGCAATTCGTCGCTGATTTGGGCAGCCAGACTGACGTCAGTGGGGTGGGTCTGCGGCCAGGTGGCGTTATGCAGGCTCAGGTCGAGCCGGGTGATCGCGACGACCACCGGCTGCCGGGGCATCGTGTCGGCCAGGTAAAAGCGCCCACCCTCCAGCTGTGCCTGTCGCACCTGCACGCGCCACGGCGGCGAGGGTTTGGCCGTGGAGCTCCCCGCTTTGCCCTTGGGCAGCAGATCGGGTGGCAGCCATTGCGTGAAGGACCATTGTCCGTTGGAGTCGCGCGCGATGCTGGCCTGGGGCTGCAGCAGGCGCACGCTGGCAACCTGCGCGGTATGCGCGTGCAGATCGATGCGGGCGTTGCTCACAGCAAGCAGGCTGGCGTGCAATGCCGCATTGCGGCCGGCCGCAAGCGCATGGATCTGCGCTTCACCCAGGTTGAGCAACAGGGTCTGCGGATGGGCGGCCCAGCGCAGGCTAGCGTTGCGCACTGTGATGTCAGGTGCCTTGAGGCCTCCGGCGGGGCCAAAGCTGAAGCCTGTCCATTGCGCTTTGCTCACGTCGGCCAGCACGCTCTGGGTATCTGCTTGCCAGGCGAGCGTGGCCTGCGCACCAAGAAGCCCGCGCGGCAAGGTCATCGTGCCAAGCGCGGGTGCCGCATAGGGCGCGGCCAGTTGTGGATCGAGGTGAGAGGCGCTGAGTTGCGCTCGGGCACGCTGGAGGTTGCCGTCGCCCTGGATCTGGACTTGAAGCCCCTGCGGGCCGGTGATGTCGGCCTTGAAGGGTACGGGCTGTGTAAGGGGCCAGGTCAGGGGGCCGGCGCGCAGCATGGGGGCTGCAAAAGTCCAGTCGACAGCGGGGCGGACCGCCGTGTCGTGCCATTGAAGGTGGCTGTCGGTCAGCACGACCGCACCCACATGCACCGTCCAATTCGGCACGGATGGCGCCTGCGGCGGGGCAGCGGCAGGCACGGACACGTTCGTGGCGCCTGCCCGGTCCTGTGGGGCCGAGGCGGACTGCCTCTTCGGCGCCGTGCCGGACTGGGGTGGTGAGGCGTGGGTGCTCAACCCCTGCAGTCCATGGGCGGTACGCGCAAGCTGCGCCGACAGTCCCGTGATGCGCACCGCGCCCACGTTCAGCACATGCGTCAAAGGTTGCAAGCTTGCGAGCTGAATGTCCAGGTTTTTCCAGCCTGCCAGCCTGGCGTTGCCGACCTGCACCTGGCCGTCTTGCACTTGCACGGAGCCGGCAATGGTCAAGGTGTCAGGGTGCGCGCGCATCACCCGGGTCTGCAGGCGTATGGAAAGCATCGCCCCTTCCAGGCGGATGGGCAGGGTGGCGGGCTGATAGGGGGCAAAGGTGGCAAGCTGCAGACCCTGCAGCTGCACCACGATGGTCACCGGCGAGGTGGTTGCAAAGGGTGCGCCATTGACCGTGAGCTTTAGAGGCGCACCATTAAGCATGGCGCTGGCCTGCGCGCGCATCTGCCCATTGGATCCGGCCAGTGTGGAGAGCTCGGGCAGGTTCACGTTCAGGCCTGTGAGGCGCGTTGCCACCTGCGCGGCCTGGTCGTCGAACACCACGCTGCCGTCCGTGATGCGGGCATCCCGCAAGGCAAAGGTTTGGGGGGCCGACGCTGGTTGGGCCGGCTGGCGGGTCAGGCGTCGCAGGATGTCGTCGAAGTCCATCGCGCCCGACGGCTCACGCACGATGCGCAACTGCGGCTGCTGAAGTAGCAGCGCGGTGATTTGCGGCTTGCCGCCCCACAGGGTGCGCCAGCTCAATTGCACATCGGCGCGCTGCACGCGCAGCGCGTCAGCGGTGTTTGCAGCGTTGCGCACGCGCAGGTCGTCCACCTGCAGGCGCAGCTTCAGCGGGTTGAAGGCCACTGGCCCGACGCTGGCCTGGCGCCCCAGGCTTTGCGCAATCCATTGGGGCGTTTTGTCCCGCAACAGCGCAGGCACGCTCCAGGGCGAGGTGGCGAACGCCAGCACAAGCAACAGCAGCAAACCCAGCAAAACCCAAGCCAGGCGTCGCAGCCAAAGGGAGGCAGTGTGGGGCATGCCAAGCATTATGCCGCCTCGGCCTTGCCCCCAACAAGAAAATCAAGTGCGCGTACTTTCCAGCAGCCTGTCCACCAGGGCCTGCGCGCGCTGCGTAGCCTGCGCGTCGGGCACGATCACGCGACCCCACTCGCGGTGCGTTTCGCCTGGCCATTTGTGGGTGGCGTCCAGCCCCATCTTGCCTCCGAGGCCCGACTCGGGCGAGGCGAAGTCCAGGTAATCGATCGGGGTGTGGTCGATCAGCAGCGTGTCGCGCACTGGATCCATGCGCGTCGTGACAGCCCAGATGACGTCGCGCCAGTTGCGGATGTCCACGTCGTCGTCCGTCACGATGATGAACTTGGTGTACATGAACTGGCGCAGGAAACTCCACACGCCGAACATCACGCGCTTGGCATGCCCGGGATATTGCTTGCGCATAGCCACGACGGCAAGGCGATATGAGCAGCCTTCGGGCGGAAGATAGAAATCGGTGACTTCGGGAAACTGCTGCTGCAACAGCGGCACGAACACCTCGTTGAGGGCCACGCCCAGCACCGCGGGCTCGTCGGGCGGCTTGCCCGTGTAGGTGGAGTGGTAGATGGCATCTTCGCGCTGCGTGATGCGCTGCACCTCGAAGACTGGAAACCAGTCCTGCTCGTTGTAGTAGCCCGTGTGGTCGCCAAAGGGGCCCTCCAGCGCATGCAGATAGCCGCCGATCTCCTTGAGCCGTACCCCGGTTTCGCTTTCGCCCGTGAATCCTTGCACAGCTGGCGGGATATGGCCCTCGAGCACAATTTCCGCGCGAGCCGGCACCTGCAGATCCAGACCCATGCAACGGGCAAGCTCCGTGCGCCCACCACGCAAAAGCCCCGCGAACTGGTATTCCGACAAGCTGTCCGGCACTGGTGTGACCGCGCCGAGGATCGTGGCTGGATCCGCGCCTAAAGCCACGGCGATGGGAAAGGGTTGGCCGGGGTGCGCTGCGGCGTGCTCTCGAAAATCCAGCGCGCCTCCGCGGTGCGCCAGCCAGCGCATGATCAATTGGTTGCGGCCGATGCGTTGTTGGCGGTAGATGCCCAGGTTCTGCCGCGCCTTGAGGGGGCCGCGTGTGACCACCAGACCCCAGGTGAGCAAAGGCGCGACGTCCCCCGGCCAGCAGGTCTGCAAGGGAAGACTGTTCAGGTCCACGTCGCTGCCTTGGCGCACGATGTGCTGGCAGGGCGGCCTGCGGATTTCCGCGGGGCGCATGTCCCATACGGCGCGCACCAGGTGGAGCAACTCGCCCGCATCCTTGAGGCCTTTGGGCGGCTCCGGTTGTTTCAGGCGGGCGAGCACCTGGCCGATGCGACGCAACTCGCTCACGTCGCTGGCGCCCATGCCAAGGGCCACCCGTTTGGGGGTGCCGAACAAATTCCCGAGCACCGGCATGGCATAGCCTGAAGGCTTGCGAAAGAGCAAGGCGGGCCCTGCGCGCTGCAGCATGGCGTCGCATACAGCTGTCATTTCCAGCTGTGGCGACACGCTCTCGTGCACCTCGATCAGTTCACCCTGGGCTTGCAAGGACCCCATGAAATCCCGGAGATCTTGATATTGCATAGATCTAAAAGTTTGGTTTTGATTGGCCGTGTAGATTGACAGGATATAAGCAAACCTTAAAATCCATCCTGCTTGAGCACGAAAGACCGCCAGCACAGTGCGGCGTGCCAACAAATCGCCCCGAAACAGCCTCCGGCCCGAGACAAGCCGGCCCCGATGCAACGCATCTTAGGCGCGAGGCTCGCACCCGAGCCCATTTCGGATCTGTGCCCGGCTCCGTGCCTACTCGCTGTGCACCATTGTGCAGCGTGCAGTGCAGGCGCTTTTTGACACAGGAGAACCGTATGTCGAATGCCTCGCAGGCCCAACCCCAGCCATTGAGCTGGCGCACCGTTGGCGCCGAAGTCCTGGAGTGGACCCATCACACACTGATGATGGTGGGATTTTTCGTTGTTGCCGCAGGGGCCTACCTGTATATGCACCCGCAAACCGTGGTGTCGCTTGAAAAGGGCGTCACGCAGTGGATGGCGGCACGCAAGGCCGCAGTGGAGGAACTGCAGGCCCTGGGCCAGCAAGCCTCGGCCACTTTGCGGGCCGCGCAGACTGCGCCGCAGCCCGTTGCAGCTCCGTCCGGTCCGCAATTGACGCGTCCGCAGATGGTCGTGGCCAACTGGCTGTCGCACCGTTACAGCATTGCGCCCTTGGCCATGCAAGAGCTGGTGAGCCGCGCATGGCAGGTGGGCAAGCAGGAGCATCTCGATCCCACATTGATTCTGGCCGTCATGGCCGTTGAGTCGTCCTTCAACCCATATGCGCAAAGTCCTGTGGGCGCCACCGGCCTCATGCAGGTCATGGCAAGCGTGCACCGAGACAAATTCGCGCCATACGGGGGGCCTCGTGCCAGCATCGACCCCATGGCCAACGTAAAGGTGGGGGCCGTGGTGCTCAAAGACGCCATTGCCCGCGGCGGATCGCTGCAGGCTGGTTTACGGATGTATGTGGGCGCCACGTCGAACGCCACCGAAGGCGGGTACGCCGCCAAGGTGCTCGCTGAGCAAGCGCGCCTTCAACAGGTGGTGGCTGGTGCCAAGGCTCCTGTCGGCGCAGCCATGGCGGCTGCGGGTCCTGCGGCCAAGCCCCAACTGCCGGCACCGAAGGCCGAGCAAACCGCCAGCAGCCAGCCTGAAGCCCCCCAGACGATCAAGCACAGCGTTTGATCGCCGCCGTCTCAGCCTCCAAACAGGCTTGCGGCCGGCTGGGGATTGCCTGAGCGGCTCCTCGCGACAGTGACTTGCTGCTGTACCATTCACCGTCTGCGCGACTGGCGATAAGACGGCACGGCGGAAGGTTCCGCCTGCAGCCCGTCGAGGTGGAGCAACCACCGGGAAGCGCAGTGTTTGCTGCCGTTCGCCTGGGCTCTCAGCACGCCATACCCGCTCAAGCGGGTATGCATCCCATAGCAGCCTGCAAGGACTCTTTCGCATGTTCGACCGCACTATCTCCATCGCCCAGACCGATCCGGAACTCTGGGACGCCATCCGGCACGAAAACCGTCGCCAGCACGACCACCTGGAGCTCATCGCTTCCGAGAACTACGCGTCACCGGCCGTGATGCAGGCGCAAGGCACCCAGCTCACCAACAAGTACGCCGAAGGCTACCCGGGCAAGCGCTATTACGGCGGCTGCGAGTATGTGGATGTGGCCGAAACCCTGGCCATCGAGCGCGTCAAGCAGCTGTTTGGCGCCGAGGCCGCTAACGTGCAGCCGCATTCCGGGGCGCAGGCCAACGAGGCCGTGTTCCTCGCCTTTCTCAAGCCCGGCGACACCATCATGGGCATGAGTCTGGCCGAAGGCGGCCACCTCACCCACGGCATGGCGTTGAACATGAGTGGCAAGTGGTTCAACATCGTGCCTTACGGTCTCAACGATAAGGAAGAGATCGATTATGACCGCATGGAAGTGCTGGCCCACCAGCACAAGCCCAAGCTGATCATCGCCGGCGCCTCGGCGTACAGCCTGCGCATCGATTTCGGCCGATTCGCCAAGGTTGCCAAGGACGTGGGCGCCATCTTCATGGTGGACATGGCGCATTACGCCGGGCTCATCGCCGCAGGCGTGTACCCGAACCCGGTGCCGCACGCCGACGTCGTCACCTCGACCACCCACAAGACCCTTCGCGGACCGCGCGGCGGCATCATCCTCACACGCGCCGAGCACGAGAAGGCCATCAACTCGGCCATCTTTCCAGGACTTCAAGGCGGGCCGCTGATGCACGTCATTGCCGCGAAGGCCGTGGCCTTCAAGGAGGCCCTGGAGCCCGAGTTCAAGGTCTACCAGCAACAGGTCCTGACCAACGCCCAAACCATGGCGCAGGCGCTGCAACAGCGCGGGTTGCGGATCGTTTCGGGTCGCACGGAAAGCCATCTGATGCTGGTCGACCTCAGGGCCAAGGGCATCACTGGCAAGGAGGCCGAAGCGTTGCTTGGGCAGGCCCACATCACGGTGAACAAGAACGCGATCCCGAACGACCCGCAAAAACCGATGGTCACCTCGGGCATTCGCGTGGGCACGCCGGCAATGACGACCCGCGGCTTCAAGCAAGCGCAGGTGGTGCAGACCGCCAACCTGATCGCCGACATGCTCGATGCCCCGCAAGAAGCGGCCGTTCTGACACGCGTGCAAGCAGCGGTCAAGGTCCTGGCAGACACGCATCCGGTGTACTCGGGCGAGAAAGCCTGAGGCCGTCGCCCGACCCTGAACGGTTACGTGCGCATTGTGAGGTGGAGGCCGCCGCTTGCCGAGCCTTCACCTTCGCGCAGAAGCCTTGGAGTCCTCAAAGACGACAGGTGGTCATCGCCAGGCGGTGTCGTGCCGGCTGCGTTACCCCCGAGGCGCGCCGCTCAAGGCGGGGCAAAGGCATCGGATATCGTGGTGGCCGTTGCAAGGTCAACCCGCCGCGTTGCTTGCAAGCGGAATCTGCACACAAAGTGGAGCACTACCAATTAGTCTCCGTACCCTTGTGGATTGCCCTGCTGCCAGCGCCAAGCGTCGGCGCAGATCGCATCGAGTCCGCGGCTGGCTTTCCACCCCAGCAGCTGTTGCGCCGCTGTTGGATCCGCCCAGCATTCGGCGATGTCGCCAGGCCGGCGCGCCACGATTTCATAGGGCAACGCGCGCCCGATGCTGCGGCCGAAGCTCTGCACCATTTGCAGCACGGAATAGCCTTGCCCGGTGCCCAGGTTGACGGTAAACATGCCCCGATTGTCCAGCAGATACCGAAGGGCAGCCACGTGGCCTTCGGCAAGGTCCATCACGTGGATGTAATCACGCACGCCAGTGCCATCCGGCGTGGGCCAGTCGCCCCCAAAAATGCGCAATTTTTCAAGTCGACCAATGGCCACTTGCGTGACATAGGGCATCAGATTGTTGGGAATGCCGCGCGGGTCCTCGCCGATAAGCCCGCTCTCGTGCGCTCCCACCGGGTTGAAGTAACGCAACCGGGCAATGCGCCATTGCGGCTCGGCGCGGTACAGGTCACCCAGGATTTCCTCGATCATGAGCTTGCTGCGGCCATAGGCGTTGGTGGCGCTCAGGGGGAAGTCCTCCCGAATGGGCACTGAGGCTGGATCACCATACACCGTGGCCGACGAGGAAAAAATGATGTTGTGCACCTTTGCCCGCTGCATGGCTTGCAGGAGCGTGAGCGTGCCGCCCACGTTGTTGTCGTAATACGCGAGAGGCTTCTCGACCGACTCACCGACAGCCTTGAGCCCGGCGAAGTGAATGACCGCATTCACGCTGTGCTGCGTGAATGCGGCGTCCAGCGCTGTGCCATCGCGAACATCGGCGCGGATGAATACGGGTCTGACCCCCGTGATGCGCTCGACACGCGCCAGCGATTCGGCGCTGCTATTGCACAGGTTGTCATACACCACAGGCGTGTAGCCGGCCTGGATGAGGGCCACGCAGGTATGCGAGCCGATATAGCCGGCCCCGCCAGTGACGAGGATGGGAACGGTCGCAGTCAACAGGGTCTCCTGGTGGGTGATAAGGTGCCACACAACGGGTTCGTGGTCATCAGTGTCGGGTTTCGATGGGTAACGCGACGGTTCCCGAATGTGGCTTTGTCATTCGCATGTTAGATTAAAGCACACCGTCACTTCATCCATCAAAAGCCGTCGGTCGCTTCGATATTAATCAGATGATGCTGTCGCAGCCTTCACCGAGAAGGATAGGAAAATCCCCTGCTGATTGTTTGGCTTCGTGCGCATTGCCGACCTCCTGTTTGACTTATTTGAGCGGGCAAGCCAATTGTCATCATATGGGTGGGAAGGAGCGTGAAGGGTTTGCGGTTCGCAAATGAGCAAGCATGATGCGTCCAAAGCGTTGTTCGGGCCGACGATACCAATAATAAGGTGCGATGGCAGAGCAAAACTATGATCATAGTTCACGACACCCAGGTTCAGTTCAGAAACTTCGCCGGACGAATTACCATTAATAATGGCGCTGTTGCATAACTTATCATTAGCGGTAGCGCGATTCGCTAATCCCATGCGCCTCGTTCGGAATGCGTCTTCAATAATTCTCTGTTCAACTTGGGGCCGCTGCCCGAGTATGAACGACGACTGTGCAGAATCAAATCGCGTTGCCAGTTCTGCTCCCTGAATGCGAAAGCCTCCACCACCAGCGGCATTCGCGGGCTTGCTAGGCCTAGAGTTGGCTTGGCCGTCTCTGCATGCGCTTGCCACACTGGGACTCGGTGCGCGTAGTCTTTCCCAAGGTCTCACCGAGCACCTTTCGCACCACTGCCCTAGGACATTGGCCTTGAGTACGATCTCATGCTGCAAGCAGCCCACGATGATGCGCCGGCGTCGTTTGATGGCGCGGCGCATCCGCTTGGCTTGGGGCTGCGTTGGCCTCGCGCCCGGGCTTGTGGCCGAGATCCTTGCACGCGATGGCACCAGTCTGCTTCCGATCGACGCCCGCATCCTTGGCCGCCTTCACCAGCTTGGTGCGCACTGTCTCCCGCAGGCGGACGTCGGTGGCGTGAGCGATCGGCTTGTGCTCCGCCGTGCTATCAACACAAAATCACCCGCGCGATTTCCCGGAGTTTGATCAGATTGAAATCCACGGACACGTTGAGGATCTGCGCCAGAAGGACTCGTCCACGCCCCCTCGCCTGGGATTTCGTGGAGCTTGATCAGAGTGCTGGCGTGTCAAGGTTGGTGTTGTTCACAGACGCCTGACCCGAGAATGGCCACCATGCTGGTGTCTGGCCCGAGCGTTGAACGGCGCCGTCGTCGGACTCGTTGAATGTCTGCTTTAGGTGCAGCAGCGCGCTGCGTTTGTTTACCAAAACGACCAAGGTCGGCCTTGGTCGCACCGCTGCGCCCCTTGAGGGAAAACAACATGTATTCCACCCGTGCCTCGATCTCCTCCCCTGGCATGTGCAAGACCAGCAGGTGGCGCAAATCGTCCATGTGATCGAGGCGCTCCGAAGAAATGGTCGGTGGCAGCGCATGCAAACATAACGGCAAAACTCCCAGACACTCCACGCCACTGGAATGGAAACTGAAAGTGGCGGCCAACCATTCCCAGTCTCGCGAAAACTCCGTGTTTATGCGAACTACAGGAATCCATAAGGACGCCTTAGCTGCCGCTTCCTGCCATTCTTGGATGCCCGCGTGCGGCATGAGGGCCCACACGCATCGTCACGAACCTGTGTGGCCCACATTGGACACCAAATATCGGTCATCACAGTGACGACTTCACCTGCCGAAGTTGTCGAGACGGCATCAATTAGCCTATCCTCGCGACGGAGAGGCGCATCACCCTTCAAGCTTGGGAGCGACCCGCCTAAAAGCGCGATGCTAGCACCGGTTTTTCCAAACGTCGAAGCGAAAGCGAAACCTCAGTTGGTGCTCGATCCGGACAGCGGTGCAGGTAGACGAAGGGGAATTTCAGGGCGTACAGCAGCTTTAGATTTTGCGTTACTTCAGCCTAATTGAAGCCACATGTTTCACTATGATCAAATATCTCTCGCGTCAAATTCGGAGCTTCGCTAGAAACTTTTTTAAGGTTAAGAAAGTTTCAGTCATTATACCTTTTCATGGTGAGGAGAACGAGTTGGCATGCAGTATTGATACATTGTTGAGGCAGACATCTAAAGACTTCGAGGTCATTATCGTTGCGGATCACTCCAAACTATCTGAATCAATCAAGAAGAAGTTTGGCCAGAAGAGTATACCGGTTAAAATTATTCGCAACAAAAGACACGTTGGAACATTCCAATCGCGAAAGCGAGGAGCTGCCCATGCAAAGGGAAAATATCTCTGGTTCTTAGACCATGACGATGCCGCAAGTGAGCAGTTTATCGAGATAATGACGTCCGCGGCCGAGACAGCGCCCGCCGAAGTCGTTGAATGCCCGTTTCTTATGATTCCGGAAGCAGGTGAACCATGGGTTCATAAAAGATTCAGCGGCGCGATAAGCTGGCAGGAGAAAGACATTTTAAAATCTTACTTAAGAGGTGGTTCTAATAACAGTCTTGCGAATAAAATTATAAATCGCCAACTATGGAATGCAGCGATGGCGTCTATCGCCGTAACGACTGACGAAAGTATAATTTTTGCAGAGGATATGCTATGCATTGTGTATATCTACATCAAAGCCAAATCCTATCGTTCCATTGAGGGTGTTTTTTACCATTACATGTACCGCTCAAGTAGCACGACAAACTCGACGGCGCCCACCAGGATCGCGCAATCCGCGTATAGCCTAGAAAGCGTCCTCGAAAAAATAAAAATGCCACTTCTTCTCCATGCCGACCAAAATGATCTACGGATTTTTGTCGATCGTGAAGTCAACGGTGCGTTAAAGCACCTAGAGCAGAAAGCTTCTGTGGTTTCGGACATAAAAATAGACGAATTCATATCGTCTCTGCGCCGAAGGTATGTCAGCGAAATTTAAGGCGAAGTTGACCGCGGTGTCACCGCGCGATAACGGCGGAATCAAATTGAAAAAAATGCTCAAGCGATTGGTTCGCAAGGCTGCAAAATGGCCGATTTTAGGGCGCTCGTTGCAGGTAATGATCGGCGTAATTCGGTGTCCCAATTATATTCGAAGCCAGCATGATTTTGAAGTGCGGCAGTTGCCTGAAATCATGAATAGGCTATCCGTTCTGGAACAACGCCTGGTGACTTTGGAAGAAACCCGGTTGCAGAGCGTGTTGCAGACCATATCCGATCTTCAGGACCGTCAAACCGCAGCCGAAAAGGACTGGGAAAACATTGTCGGTTCGGTTCCGGTTTCATTGCGCAAAATTACCCGTGACGTGATTGCTTTGCGCAGGGATTTGTCGAGCCTTTCGGGGAATTCCGGTAATAGACCTAGCGATCCGGCTGGAATGAGTGGCGGTGCTTTAAAAACGTCCGGTCAAGAGGAATCGGAACCGGGTGCGACGGGCGAAAGTATGCTGCATCCACGCTCCGTCTCGCCTCGGGTTTAATCGGCGGACTTTCCAGCCGCAGAACCCTTGGCGCAAGCTAACTCGGCGCACGCCAATCGAGAAGGCTGAATGTCACTTCCGCAATGCGAAGTGGGCTATTTCACGATGATGGAGTTATCTCTGAGGATTTTTTGAAAATAATGATTCATCGCGAGTTCTATCCCCCTGTTTCGGTTGTTATAAATACCGATGCACGGGTTAAAAGTTTGACAACTTGCCTTGAAAGTCTGCGTTACCTTCGGTATCCAAACTTTGAGGTCGTGGTTGTCGCGGGGCCCACGCGGGATGGCACACACGAACTCTGCGACTCTTATGGGTCTGTTATTCGATATGCGCAATGCCCGATAAGAAATTTGTCTCTTTCGAGAAATATTGGCATTGCGAATTCAGCGGGTGAGTTTATCGCATTTCTAGACGATGATTCGGTTCCCGAGCCGGAGTGGCTGAGCGATTTGATCCCGATGTTTATAGACGGCGATGTTGCTGTCGCAGGCGGCTTTTTACATGATCACACCGGGAAGGGTTATCAATGGATGTATGGGACCCTCAACCGCTTTGGTACGCCAGATCAATCTTGGGGTCGCGCGACGCCGGAATTTAATTTCCCTGGTAGTTTCAATTATCCGCATGTAATGGCAAATAGCGTTTTTCGGCGATCAGCAATCGCCGAGCTTGGTGGGTTTGATGAGGAATATGAATATTTTTTGGATGAAAGTGATCTCATATTACGTCTTGTAGATGCTGGGTTCAAGGTGGCACAAGTGAGTGTTGGCTTTGTTCATCACAAATATTTGGCAAGTGATATAAGAGATGATGGCGGTGTTTTAACTAATTGGTATTCACTGGTCAAAAATAAGGTTTACTTCTCGATTCTCAATGCGGGTGAGCATGCAGGCCTTTACCAGATCTTGCTAGACATAGGTGCAGCGATTGAGAGATACAGGCATGACGCGCGCTGGGCCGTTGAGGTCAAAGGGCTTGACCCTGTATACATGAAACGATTCGAATCGGATGTAAATCGGGCGCTTCGCGATGGTCTCAACCGCGGTCTGGCGGGAGTGCGAAGGATCTGGAGGGCCGAACAACTGAGAGGGATGGGTGATATATTGACGTTTAAGCCATTGCTTGATGCGAGCTGCCAGCGATGCTTTGTGGTTTTATGCCGCGAGTACGACCAGAAGGGCGCTGACAGCGCCGGAGCGGACGCCTATCAGTTTGCTGCTAGCGCAGCAACGGACGGGCATCAGGTGCATGTTCTCACTGCCGGGCAGGGGCATGACCGAGTCGATTTTGAGGATGGGGTGTGGGTTCATCGCTTGTGTATAAGAGAGTTTGAGTCACCTTTGGGTGGCGCCATGCGAAAGGAGCTTTGGAATTATTCCCGTTCGATGTTTGAGGAGGCAATTGATATCGCCGCTCGGCGGCGCATTGATGCTGTCTTTGCGCGAATTGGAAGTGGCGAAGAGGTGGCTTTCGAGGGGCGATCAGAAATACCTCCTGTGATGCACCTTCATGAAGGCGTGCGTTCTCTTCATTCAGGCTATTGATATATTGCCTAGTGCAATCCGGATATATTAATTTGGGGCGGATGGGCGACCGGATGCAGGTGGCGGCTAAAGGTCGAGACCAGCGCTGGGTGAGCCAAGCTGCGAAGTGATTATTTGGGCCTTGTTGGATAGACGCTCAGAGGTCACCTGCCGGTGATGGTCTTGGTGGTGATGACCTTCGGTGGCGGCAGCGACATTTTGGACGTTGGGGAGGGACCAGTGCCGTTTTGGTAGGCGGCAGCTTTGCGGGGCGTTGTTGTATACCTTCGGGCCAATCAAACGCGTTGCTTGGCGCGCCACTGCAGCAACGCCGCGTAGAGGTCAATAGTCTTCCGCACCATGGCCTCTACAGTAAAGTCCTGCCGCACACGTAGGTACCCACCTCGACCTAAGCGCCGTGCTAGCTCTGAGTTGCACAACACGCGGTTCAAAGCGTTCGCCAAGGCGTTGGGATCACCAGGGTCTACGGTAAGTGCGGATACATTGTTTGCTGCAAGCTCATTTACGCCGTTGTGAAGCCAGGTGTTGACCACCGGTTTGCCGCAAGCCATGGCCTCCGCCTGAACGATGCCGAAGGCTTCAGCCTGTGCGATATATGAGAGGCAGTACACGTCGCAAGCGTGGAAGTAGGCAGGCAGTTCTTCTTCGGGAATGGCGCCAGCAAACTCCACGCGTGCGCCGTTGCTCAAAGCCAAACCGCGCAATTGGGTTGTTAGCGGCCCCTCGCCGCCCAAGATTAGCACGGCCTGTACTTGGGCCATCGCTTTGATAAGTACATCGAAGCCTTTGTAGTAAACATGCCGGCCTAATGCGAACACGAGAGGCTGGTGTTTGTACTTTGCGCGTAGAGCCTCTGCTTGCCGCAAGACCTCAGCCGTAGGCTCCAGAGGGCGCACGTCGATGCCATAGGGAATGACGTGGCGGAGTTCCCTCGTGACGAAACCGTCAAGCTGCCGAGATTGAAGATGCGCGGCAGTCGCGCCCACCACCGCGTCTGGGCGCCGCAGCAAATGGGGCGCCAGTCCGAGGTATAGCGGCCCTATCACGCGCTGGCGCACGATGTCACTATGCCAACTCACGACGTGTGCTGGGTGCCCCGGCACGAGGCTAGCGACGACATGGCCAAAGGGGTCAGGCCAGTGCTGGTGCACCAAGTCGAAGCGCTTCTTTCGTGCTTGGGCGTAGGCTCTGCCCAGCATGCCTGGCGCAATGGCTTGGCTTCCCAGATGGAACCAAGGCCTCACCGGCTCGACAAGGACGCCATCGACGGCGCGTGATCGGGCGAGCCCCGAGGGGTCATAAACCAGAACCGACACATCAACGCCGGCGGCTGCCAAGCCACGGGTGAGAACCTCGACATGGCGCTCCATGCCGCCAGCGCGCTCGAACGCGTATTTGCCGAAGTGCAGAACTCGCACAGGAGATGGCCGATGCCCGTTAGCGCGGCGTGCCGCGCTGTGTGAGCGTCGCAAGCCGGTTTGCTACCGCATTGCCGCAGGGCTCAAGACCGAATTCGTCGCGCATATGTGCCGCGCCGGCTTGGCCCATGGCTTGGGCGTAGGCGGGGTTGTCCACCAAGCGGCGCATGTGGAATGCTGCCTGCGCCAAGTCGGGGTCGGCCCATTGTTTGCCCAAGCCGAAGGGGTACTGGTTCCTCTCGATGTCAATAAGCCGGTAGCCCACCAGACAGCTGTTCGCGGCGTTCATGAACTCCATATTTCCAGAGTAGGCTGTGCCGATCACAGGCTTGCCCAGTGCCATCGATTCGGCTAGGCCCAAACCAAATCCCTCGGCGCGATGCAGCGAGACATAGCAATCAACCACGCTTTCAAGACCGAACATGGCCTCGCGGCTCAGAAACTGGTCTTGAAGCACGATGCGAGTATCCGTGCCAATCGAGTCCAGCAAACGTTTGCGCTCATCCGGCTTCTTGTCGCCGTTCGTGGCCTTCAGGACAAGAATGGCGCGGTCATCTGGCTCCGGAAACGCCAGTTTGAATGCGTCAATCGCGCCGAAAGGATTCTTGCGTTCGATGAAGGACTGGAAATCAAAGCTGAAGAGAAAGACATAACGATCGTCCGGGATGCCGAACTCCAAGCGCCGGTAGGCCCGGTCGAGGCGAACATCGACCGGAGGTCGCAGTTTGTACACGGGCTTATGCGTGCGTGCCTGCACCGCGTCGCGCACGAATTCTGTGGCTGTCCAGACCTCGTCCACGTAGTCAAAGCTGCCTACCCATTCTTCCGGAAACAGGCCAAGCTCCCAATACCAATATCCCACCGTGTAAGAAGTGCGATAGTCCGGCCCCAGCGCAGCCTGCACGAGCGGCGCTTGATCCGCATTGGCGAAAATCACACTGATCGGAAACGTGGCCTTGTTGGTGACGGCGTGCTCATACCTCGCGTCACTCTGCCGGGCAGTATTGGTCGCGTCGATGCTAGTTAGAGCCAGCTTCACACCTGCTCGCTGCGCTGCGGCAATGAACAGCCTGGCGTTCTCTGCAACACCGAATTCTCCGGTGAGGTAGCCAATGAAGTTGGCCGCCGTGCCCTGGCCGCCTTCTTCCCGTTGAGTTTCAAAGCCCAGCGCTCGTTGTGCTTTCTGTTGCCGAAGTGCACGTGCTTCGGGCGACTGCACTCCACGCATGACAAAGCGGCGCAGCGCCCACCGCGCTTCCGGGCTGAGTCGGTTGAACAGAACACGCACTGGCCAGAAGTTGCGTATCCGCGTGAGCTGCTGCCGCGCCAAGCGCATGACGCGTATGGACACGGGGAGAGGTTCCACGAAAGCCGTGCCAGGCAGACCAAACGGATCCTGGGTGGGATCCGCGCAGCCGATGTCAAACTTTTGTCGGAAGATCTCGCGCATGTCCTGCGTGATGCGCGTGCCGTCGCGCAGCTTGCCATACCGGTAGCCGATCTTGAGGTAATCGTCATAGCCGTTGGTCTGTAGCAGTGCCACGTAGCGCTCGTAGGTGGGCCGCAGCGAGCCAATGTTCGTGATGTCAAAGCGGTTCTGATGTTTCGAGAACATTTCCGGGTGGTGTACGTCCACCCCCGAGAAATGGATGAAGGCCACCGGTTCGCCACCCGCCAGCAGCGCGCCATCGTTTGCCAGGGCCACCGGGCGGTGCGGTAGGTTCCAGTACGCCAGGTTGTAACCGGGGTGCCGCAGGATCTGCACGCCCGGGAACATGCCCGGCACTAGATCCATCCACTTCTGGTCGGTGAACAAGCCCGACTCCAGATCAACGAAGGCGCCGAACTCCAGCTTGCGGCACCACCAGTCAACGAAAGCCTGGCGTGATGGCTGTGGGCCCGTTGCGAGAAACCCCAGGTTGAAGCTTCCCACGCGCGAGATGGCGAGCTCGTCCGGCGATTTCCCATCTTCCAGCGGCGCGGTGAAGTGGGGCGTAAGCACCGCCATCGCTCCAGCCGACAGGCGGCTGAAAACCTCCGTCAACGGGGAGAGAAGAAGAATATCGGGGTCGATGTAGAGCACTGGTGCCGCCGGGTTTTCGAGCATCAACTGGCTGATGGCGAACGGCTTGAGCGCGGTGTTGAATTCCAGAATGTTGTAGCGAAACGCCAGGTGCTCAAAATGGGGCACCGGCAAATCTTTGCCTAAGCGAAGCTTGAACAAGCCTGCCTCGATGTTCAATTCGCTGAGGGTTTCGTCGGCCAGGAACACATAGCGCAGCGAATCCGGATGGTTCTCGCGGATCGACGCCATGAGGGTCTTCGCATAGGCCATGTAATTGGCCGACACGATGGTGAAAAAAACCGGTGTTGCTTGTTCCGCTCGTGGTAAGTGCATAAAGAGAGAAGCTCAGTTTCAGTACCGGTCTACGCTGCTGGCGACGCGGCCGTGTACATCCAGTGCAGCGTGTCGCGCAGCGGAATGCTGGAGGTATGCCCGGTTTGTCCCTGGAGCTTACGCGGGTCGCCCCGTAAGACGGGAATTTCATTCGAGCGCACGAACGCCGGGTTCACGCGCACCTCCAAGTCGTGGGCGCTGATCTCGGCCATCATGCGTAGCACTTCTCGCAAGGCAACGGCTTCGCCAGTGCAGACGTTGAACACGTCGGAATGCGCATCCGAATCGAGCAGGGCCATATAAGCCGCCGCCACGTCCCGCACGTCGGAAAAATCTCGTGCAACGTCGAGATTCCCCAGTTCGATGTGCGCGGCGTTGCGCTGGAAATGACTCACGATCTTGGGGATGAGAAACTTCTCGTCCTGCCCCACCCCGGTGTAATTGAACGGTCGCGTCATCACGATTGGCAACCGCTCAAACCAGGTGCGCACCATGTGCTCCATGGCCAGTTTGCTGCAGGCATAGTGGTTCACCGGTGCCGGGCAAACCGTTTCGTCAATCACCTCGACTCCCGGGGTACCGTACACATTGGCCGAACTCGCGATGAGCACCTTTTGCGGCGGCACGTCCAGTGCCGCCAGCGCTTCCAGCAGGTTGAGCGTACCGAAGAGGTTGACGTCATAAAACGCCCGCGCATCTCCATGTCCCACGAAGGCGAGCGCGGCCAGATGCACCACATGCGTCGGCTGCGCTTGCTCCACGGCGGAGCGTACGGCCGCAGTGTTCGTCAGATTGCAGGAGATGTCGACATCAGCGGAGGATGCCCCCTCCCCCAGGCCGACCACGCGAAATTCCTTGTCGCGCAGCGCCGGCACGAGATAGCGGCCGGTAAATCCGCCAGCGCCGGTCACCAATGCAGTTGGCGCCTGCATCAGAACGAGAACCCCGCTTCGTTACGGCGCAAATCCGCCTCGACCATCATGGCGCAAAGCTGCTCCAGCGTCGTGGTGGGCGCCCAAGCCAGCTTGGCCTTGACCTTGGCCGGATTGCCGATCAGCAACTCCACCTCTGCGGGACGGTAGAACTTGGGGTTGATGATCACAATGGCCTTGCCGGTTGCGGCGTCGATCCCCCGCTCCTGCTCGGCCTTGCCTTGCCATTCGAGGTTGAAGCCCGCAGCCTTGGCCGCCATGGAAACAAAGTCGCGCACGGTTTCCGCACGGTTGGTGGCCAGCACAAAGGTGTCAGGCTCGTCGGCTTGCAGGATGCGCCACATACCCTCCACGTAGTCCTTCGCATAGCCCCAGTCACGCTTGGCGTCCATATTGCCCAACTCCAGCACATCCAGCTTGCCCAGTCTGATCTTGGCCAGGCTGTCGGTGATCTTGCGGGTGACGAACTCGCGCCCGCGCAACGGACTTTCGTGGTTGAACAGAATGCCGCTGCTGCCGAAGATGCCGTAGCTTTCGCGGTAGTTCACCGTCATCCAATGCGCATACAGCTTGGCGACCCCGTACGGGCTGCGCGGATAGAACGGCGTGTCTTCCACCTGCGGCACCGCCTGCACCTTGCCGAACATCTCCGAGGTACTGGCCTGGTAGAAGCGGATCTTCGAGTTGACGATGCGAAGGGCCTCCAGCAGGTTCAAAGCGCCAATCCCGGTGATCTGCGCCGTCGTCTGCGGTTGGTCGAACGACACACCGACAAAACTTTGGGCGGCTAGGTTGTACACCTCAGTCGCGCCGCTGGTCTGCAGCAGGCGGATGGCTGAACCTAGGTCGGTCAGGTCGAACTCGACCAGACGCAATTTTGGATGCTGGGCAACGCCCAGTTCCTCAAGGCGCCAGAAGTTCACCGAACTGCTGCGGCGATAGGTGCCGTAGACGGTGTATCCCTTCTCTAGCAATAGCCCAGAAAGATAGGCTCCGTCTTGGCCGGTGATACCAGTAATGATTGCAGACCTATCCATTTTCTCGACAAATATTTAGTTAACCCATAAACACAAAGTCGCATGAAATGACGCTTCAATGCGAATCCTCAACTTTAAATAATACTGATAATTGTCGCTCGTCGCCGTTATAAATGACCTTATTTGGTCTCCACGTCCTGTCGGCAGTTATCGTTGCGGCGGCAAACGGCCCGACCTTGAAAGAAAAAACGCCGCCTTTCCCGGGGGTTAAAAGCACGTACTCAACTTTGCCGTCTCGCCGAACCGTCAAGCTGATTGGTCCGACAGCCGGCGGCAACCCTTCAGCCTTCACGTAAAACGTCGACCCGATGCCATGGTTGGAAATCGCGATAGTTTTCCCCATCCAAGCCCAGTCTGCCACGCTTTGCCAGTAATCGCCACGTATATCGCTATATTTCAATTCAGCAGTTGGTGGCACCCGAATCAGTTCGACCCCACCCGCTTGCTCCGATTTCCAATCCAACTTCTGCATAGCAGCCGAAAGCGCCGGGCTAGTTCCCGGCGCAAGAATGATCGCCTTGACGTCATGAGTAGCACAGAAACTCGCCACCGCATTCTTCACCGTTTCAGCATCCGACGGTATATTACTATTGTAAAAAATATTCACCGCTGGCAACCCACCAAATTGCTTCGGTGTAAAACCGACATACCCGCCCGCCATCCTGAAGTACATGCCGGACTGGACCTGCCAGAGCATCGACCCTCCCTGACTTCCGTATGGCAATATGACAACAACATCGTTTGCTTTAATGTATTTTTTCAGGATTGCTTGATCAAGAAATAATTGCGGCGTACCGGCGGCCGCCCAAGGAATCCCATTCTCACCAAAAGGCCACGGCCGCGTGGCGGGAAATATCATAACCAACGCACAAAGCACGATCAAATATCTTAATATCTTTTCCCAGCGACCCAGGGCGCGTTCGCTCAACCAAAACGCGGCTAATACAGATGCCCCGAGATCAATATAAAGCGTAAATCGGGTTGGCAGCGCATGTCCGAGCAATGGCGTTCTCTCGAATAGCGCCCACGGCAATGGAATTTTTGTATTGACACCACCAATTTGCAAATATGGACCAAGGCTACATATGGCGACAAATATCAGCCAATATAATAATGGCATCCCCCACGACATTTTCAAATTCGCACGAAGCGACAATACCATCACACCGACGAAAATTACACCCAGATATGCACCAGTCTCACTGAAGTTACCAGTAAATCGTGACGATATTGGAGTAAAAATAACCCCACCGACCCACGCAAGTGGCGTCGGTATAATGTAATTTAATAAATCAGCGGAAAACGAAAATGGAGAGTTTATGACATTCGGAACAAAACTCAAGCCATCGATAATATAAAATAGATAAGGGCTCAATATAACAATAGCAAGGACGAACCCGGCTCCAAGCTCGAACATCAACGCTCTGAGGCGTTGCCGCAATTTTTCATTGAAATAATAATATAATAACAAATAAGAGCTGGAAAAAAATGTGGCGGTGGCCACAACTTCTATATATATACCAAACTCAAGTGCCACGAATAAGGCCACGACGACGATAAATATCGTCCTTCCTATTTCACCCCTAAACCGCTTGACTGCCACAAGAACGGCAAGGGGAATCAGGCAAACAAATGACAATACAATATGCCCCAGCGATTGGCCGACAATGTATGATGAAAATCCGAATAAAAAACCCGAGAAGAGCGCCGCGGGATAGTTATCTGTCAAATATTTGGAAAGCAAGTAAACGCCGAATGCCCCTAAAGGATAGACGGATAACGCCAATATATTGTATGACGCTATGGGCCCCAGCCAATTAGTAAGTGGATAACCAATAAATGCCAATGTTGGCATGACGCCAGCCCAAGCAAGGTTAAATCCACTTGGATACCAAATATATTTCGTCAAAAATGAATTTATTCCATTCTTTATGGAAAATGGCCACCAATTCATTGACCAAATTCCGATGTACGCATCCCCGTTCGGCGAAAATATGTCATGCGTCCAGGAGATGCCATGCGGCACAAAAGCAAGATAGGTGATCGCAGAATATAGCGTGAGCGCCAAAAATGCCAAGCAGATTCTTTTGGCGCTTTTCGATAAAACTTCACTGCTCATTTTTTGCCTCGATCGCGGCATCAGCGGACGTTAGGTCAAAATTCACCCTCTCCATTTCTACTACTAGAGGTACGCGCCTGACGTGTGTATAGATCGCTCCGATATATTCGCCAAGCAGACCGAGGAAAAACATCTGAATTGCGAAGAAGAAGAACATCCCGATCAGGATTGGCGCAATGCCGAGCTGGAATGAATTCCAGAACAGCAATTTCGCAAGCAGGAAGCACATTGCAGTGACGAAGCTGAGAATTGACAAAGCAAACCCGCCGATGGTCATCAGCCTGAGGGGAAGCTTTGAGTGATTGGTTATGCCGAGGATGGCATTGTCGTAAAGCGTGTAGAAATTGTTCTTCGTGATCCCGCGCTTTCTTCGCGGCTGCTTGAACGGCACGGTGGCAATTGGAAAACCGATTTCACAAACCAGTCCGCGAAAATACGGATACGGGTCCTGGATTTTCCTGAGGATCTGGACAACCTCGCGGTCGAACATCCCGGCGCCGGTGGCGTTCTTCACCAAGGGAACTTCGGAGATGGCCGTGACGAAGCGGTAATATAGCTTGCGCAGCATGAACACGACGGGCGATTCTTCGCTTTCCGGCTTGACGGCGAGCACCGTCTTGTACCCCTCCTCCCAGCGCTGGATGAATTCCGCAATGATCTCTGGCGGATCCTGCAAGTCCGATGCAATCAGGACGCAAGCATCGCCGCTGGACTGGAGGATTCCGTAGTAGGGCGAGCGAATGTGGCCGAAATTGCGTGCATTGACGATGAGCTTGACGCGCGGGTCATTGGCGGCGATTGCCTTGACGCGCGCCACCGTACCGTCTGTCGAGTGGTTGTCAATCAGAATGTGCTCGTACTCATAAGGCTGCGAGCGCATCACCTTGGCGATGCGCTCGCAGAGCTCGTCAACGTTGTCTTCTTCGTTGTAGCAGGGAGTGACGATACTGATGAGCTTAGCCATGTAGGAACACGTAACGTCGGTTGAGTGTGTAGGAAAAAATTGCCATCGGGAGCACAAGGACTGCTTGGCCGACGAGAGGGGAGTGGAGACCACCCGCTTGAAAAGCCGTCAGCAACAAAGCATTGACTGCATAGACCACGCCGTAACAGGCCACAAATCGAAAGATCAGATGATTGGCCCGCGAATCGAAAACCAAGGCTCCAATGGTCTTGAAGTTGAAAGCCACGCCGATGACGGTAGCGGCAAGCAAAGCCAGGATGTAATGCAAGCCCGCGTACAAAAATGCTGCGAAGCAGGCATAGCCAAAAAAGGTATTAAGCGCCCCTACAAGGAGGAATCGAACGAAGCGCTTCTTTCTCAAAACTGTCAGCGCGTGCATATTCCCCAATTTCCAGCTTTAATGCCTGTCTCATGCAATTTTTTGAGGGTGGTGGAATGCATACGAAGGGGTTTCATTAAATTCGAAGCGAAGCTGCCAACTGAACTTGCAAAAATCCATCAACTCGTTGCTTAACGGACGCAAGGTCAATCCCATGTTCTTTGAGCAAATAATCATAACTGCCACAGAGCGCCGAAAAGCGGTCTTCGATACCGATGCGGCATATCGGAACTGGATTTATTTTTGCGACCTCCTCGGCAATACAAGAACCCAAGCCCCCAAAGACGGAATGCTCTTCCAACGTGATCAATACTTTTGCGTGGCGGCAGATCTCGCCGAGACTCGCGCTATCGAGCGGCTTGATTGATGGCACGCTCCACACTTGCGCATCAACCCCACGGACCGTCAGTTCGAGCGCGGTTTTCACCATAGACCCGGTTGCCAGCATGACGACTTCGCTGCGTCCCCCCTTTACAAAGATCATTTGTCCCGCTGAGAAGTCCACCGGCCCCCGATGCACATCGCCGCGGTCGGATTTTCCCATGCGCAAATACACCGGCGACGCAGCATCGAAGGCCTGAGCAAGGGCGGCTGCCATTTCAAAGCGGTCCGCCGGGGAAAGAACGGTCAGATCCGGAATGGATCGGGTACAGGCAATGTCTTCGGTGGACTGATGGCTGGTGCCGAGGTGGCTGTAGACGAGGCCTGCGCCGTCCCCGATGAAGATCACCGGGAGCCGTTCGTAGCACACATCGATTTTGATTTGCTCAAGCACACGAACCGGAACGAATGCTGCCAGGCCGTAAACGATCGGGCGAAAACCCGCTCTTGCCAGCCCTGCTGCAACACCAACCATATTCTGTTCAGCGATGCCACAATTAATATACTGCTCAGGACACCTCTTTCGGAATGAATCAAATAACGCATAGCCGTGATCCCCCGTCAAGAGAAGCACTCTTGGATCGCGCTTCGCTTCGGCCGTTATTGCATCGGAAAAGGCGCTTCTCATACAATGACCTCCAATTCTGCAATTGCGGCCCGATAGGTCTCAGGCGTCAATCTGGTGTAATGCCATGTGTTGTCGTGCTCCATGAATGAGACGCCCTTTCCCTTCACGGTATTCGCAACTATGACCTTCGGGCGTCCGTTTTTATTTGTCTTCAACGATTGATATGCAGCGTCCACGGCGGCTTCGTCGTGGCCATCCACTGTCAGGGCGTCAAAGCCGAAAGCCGAGAATTTCTGTTCGATACTCCCTAGTTCGATCACTTCGTGCGTGGATCCCATTGCTTGAAAACCATTCTTGTCGACGATGACGATCAGGTTATCGAGTTTGAAATGGGCTGCAAACAGTACCGCTTCCCAAATTGCGCCCTCGTTGAGTTCACCGTCGCCGACCAAGACATAAGAGATTTGGTCGGTTTTCTTCCGTTTCGCTGCAAGCGCGAGCCCTGCCCCGACGGAAAGGCCATGCCCAAGGGATCCGGTCGTTGCCTCCACTCCCGCGACGTGGACGTCGGCAAGCCCCTTGAGGCGGGTGCCATCCCTGAAGTATTGTTTGATGTCCTCATCCGACAACATGCCGATCTCGTTGAGGCAGGCGTACAGCGTCATGACGCCATGCCCTTTGCTTAAGACCATATAGTCGCGCCCCTCGGTAGCCTGATCAGGGCCGGCCAATCGCAAGTGATTGCGATATAGGACGGCAAGTAGCTCCACGATGGAGAACGCGCAGCCGATGTGCACTGTTCCGCCTGAGTAAGCCATGTCCAGAATGGCTCTGCGAATCCGCGTTGGATCAAATCTTTCCATATCACCTCCGCTACCCGTGACTGCGATGGGTTTCGAAATTGTCACAGCTTGCTCCGGTACGCAAAAATGGTATCGAGAATGGCTGCTTCGAGGGGGATCCATACATTCAGGCCCAACTCCCGTCTAGCCTTGTCGATGGACGGAACATAGCGCTCCGGTGTCGCGCCAGGCTGGAACGCTTTTGCAATGTTGATCCGACTTCCCGATCCGGCAAGTCGGGCTACAAGTTCGGCAATCCCCGCGATGGAGATCGCTTGGTCAGAGCCAACGTTGAACACGCTCGACGGCGCTCCTCGGGCCATGATGGTCCACAACCATGCGGCCAGGTCTGCGGCATGGAGATAGGACCGCAACGGCGTGCCGTCGCCGCATATGGCAATGTCTTGACGGGCTAGGGCGTCTCGCATGAAATTGCCGATGGCGAAGTGCTTGTCCAACGGGAGATACGGGCCGACAAGGGCGAAGCAGCGCGCGATTCGTACCTGCATGCCTGACTGGCCATAAACGATGCTCAGCCACTCCGATACGCGCTTGCCCTGGCCATAAGCGGACGCTGTGGACAGCACGCTAGGCGCTCCGACATAGTCTTCGGCAACTTGGTCAATGTCCGGTGGCTGTCTTCCGTAGACTGCGCCAGAACTGATGAGCAACAGGTTTGTCACCCCGCACACCTGGGCAAAGTCGAGCACACGCCGAGTGCCACGGACCGTCACGTCGAAAGTGTCGAGCGGCAAGGCTGGATTGGCGATGTCGGTCGCACCATGAACGATGTGGGTAAATGGCCCGCGAGGGAAGTCGAAGGAGCGCACATCGCCAACGACAAATTCGATGGCCGCATGCGTGGAGATGCTTGGCATTTCCGCACCGAAGCGGGCTGGGTCGCGACTGAGCACACAGACCCTCGCTCGCAGGTCGAAAGCATCGTTCGCTGCTAGAAACGACTCCAGCAACCACTTGCCAATGAAACCGGTTCCGCCCGTAACGAACAGTCGCGCCTGCCTGAACTCATCCCAGATTTCGGTGGTATGCGCCAGAACATGGCCGACGCCGTATGGCTTGTCCATTGGGCGCTGAAAATGTCAGAAATTCACGCCTAGGAACGTCTCAATGGTCGACACTGCGTGTTCGAGCATCTCTTCCGTCAGCCCCGGATAGACGCCAATCCAGAAGGTTCGGTTCATGATGATGTCGGTGTTGCGCAGATCCCCCGAAACACGGAAGTTCCGTCCGACCATGTATGGCTGGCGCGTCAGGTTGCCTGCGAACAGCAAACGCGTGCCAACGCGGTGCTGGTCCAGATAGGTTAGTAGATCGACGCGGCTGAAATCCACCGAGTCGCGCAAGGTAATCGGGAAGCCAAACCACGACGGAGAGGACTTGGGCGTGGCCTCAGGAAGAATTAACTGATCTGCGCAGGTTTGCAGTCTCCCATGGAGAAAAGCAAAGTTCTTGCGGCGCGCATCGATGAAACCGGGCAGGCGATCCATCTGCGCCAAGGCGCAGGCAGCCTGCATGTCGGTGATCTTGAGGTTGTAGCCCAGATGCGAATAGGTGTATTTATGGTCGTAGCCGTAGGGAAGATCGCCCAGCTTCCAACAGAAGCGCTTGCCGCAGGTATTGTCTTTTCCGGGGGCACAGTAACAGTCCCGCCCCCAATCGCGGAAAGATTCGATGATGGACTTCAGCTCCGGGTTATTGGTGAACACGGCGCCGCCTTCTCCCATCGTGATGTGGTGGGCAGGATAGAAGCTCAGCGTCCCGATATCGCCAAACGTTCCGGCGAGCCGTCCGTCGTAGGTCGAGCCGAGAGCGTCGCAGCAATCCTCGATCAGCCACAGGCCATTCCTACGCGCGATGTCGGTGACGACGTCTAGGTTGTACGGATTGCCCAGGGTATGCGCCAGCATGATGGCCTTGGTCTTGGGCGAGATTGCGGCTTCGAGCTTGGTAGGGTCGACGTTGTAGGTCGGGATGTCGACATCGACGAAAACGGGCACGGCGCCGAACTGAAGGATGGGGTTGACTGTGGTCGGGAAACCCGCTGCGACACCGATAACCTCGTCTCCCGGAACGATGGCGCGCGCGCCCAGCTTGGGCGAGGTCAGCGCAGAGAAGGCCAGTAGGTTCGCAGACGAACCTGAATTTGTGGTGGACACATGGCCAACACCGAGAAACCGGGCCAGTGCCGCTTCGAACTGATCGTTGAAGCGTCCGGTGGTCAGCCAGCCATCGAGCGAGGCCTCGACCATCAGGCGCATTTCGGGTGCGCCCACGACCTTGCCGGAGGGCGGCACAGGCGTCTTGTCTGCTTCGAACCGCTTGGGCTGCGACGCCAGTTCGCCGAACTGGTCGACGAGTCGAAGGATGTCTTGACGAAGTTGATTCAAATCCATTGTTCTTTCCTGATTTTCTTTTCAGACGGCGATATAGGCTTCAATTTGCTTCATTGTCTCTGAACGCATGTCGGCACCGGCGGCATGCGCACGGTGCCAAGCGACAATCTCGCGTAATGCGCGCTCCAAGCCCCATCTGGGCACCCATCCCAACCTCGCCGCCGCCTTGGAGCAGTCCAACTTCAGATACGTCGCCTCGTGGGGTTGGGGTTGCGTATCGTGCGACCAGCCTCCTTGCCCCCAAAGGGCGAGCATCTTTTCGACGATCCATTGCACGGGCCTTGCGTCGCGGTCTTCAGGGCCGAAATTCCAGGCTTCGGAATACACGGGGCCTTGTTCGAACAGATGCCAGGCCAGCGTGAGGTATCCGCTCAGCGGTTCCAGCACATGCTGCCACGGGCGAATCGCACCGGGATTCCGGATGTCCACCGTCTGGCCCGCCACGATGGAGCGGACAATGTCGGGTATCAACCGATCGGCGGCCCAGTCCCCTCCACCTATGACGTTGCCCGCTCGGGCGCTAGCCAAGGCGACACGGTGTCGATCGAAGTCGTTCGGCGGAAAGTATGAATTCCGGAATGCCTGGGTTACCAGTTCGGCGCAGCCCTTGCTGCTGCTGTAGGGGTCGAACCCTCCCATGGCCTCATTCTCACGGTAGCCCCACACCCACTCGCGATTGTCGTAGCACTTGTCGCTCGTCACGTTGACCAAGGCACGAACCGACGGCGTTCTGCGGACGGCGTCGAGCAGGTGCGCGGTACCCATCACATTGGTCATGTACGTTTCCACGGGGGCGTCGTAGGAGTAACGCACCAAAGACTGCGCTGCCAAGTGGAAAACGATCTCGGGCTGCGCATCTCGCAGAGATGTCGCCAGCACGGCAGGCTCGCGGATGTCGCCGATGATGGAGCACATGCCATCGGCCACGCGCGCCTCGACGAATAGGCTGGGCGTGGTGGGAGGCTCCAGCGCGAAACCGGTGACCTTCGCCCCTAGACCCTGAAGCCACAGGCTCAGCCAACTGCCCTTGAAGCCAGTGTGCCCGGTCACAAACACCCGCCTGCCGGACCAGAAATCAGCCTTCATGCCCATGCCTTCCACGGAGCCTTGCCGGCTTGCCACAAGGTTTCGAGATGGGTCTTGTCGCGAAGCGTATCCATGGGCTGCCAGAAGCCTTCATGGCGATAGGCGCTTAGCTGACCTTCACTTGCCAGTTTTTCCATCGGCTCGCGTTCCCAGCTGGTGGAGTCGTCACGGATGTAGTCGATCACCCGGGGGGAAAGCACGAAGTACCCGCCATTGATCCAGGAACCATCGCCATGGGGCTTTTCCTGAAAGCTGCGCACGCTGTTGCCCTGAATGTCGAGCGCGCCGAAACGCCCTGGCGGCTGGACCGCGGTGAGCGTGGCCAACACGCCTTTCTCCCGATGAAAATTGATGAGTTCGCCAATATCAATATCGGCTACGCCATCCCCATAAGTGAAACAGAAGTCTTCATCGCCGAGGTAATTACGCACCCGACGCAGGCGCCCCCCAGTCATGGTGTCGTCGCCTGTATCCACCAAGGTAACTTTCCATGGCTCGGCATGCTTCTGATGCACTTCCATATGGTTATTTTCCATGTGGAACGTCACGTCGGAGGTATGGAGGAAGTAGTTGGCGAAATACTCCTTGATGATATAACCCTTGTAGCCGCAGCAGATGATGAAATCATTCACGCTATGGGCGGAATACGTTTTCATGATGTGCCATAAAATGGGCTTCCCACCAATTTCAACCATCGGTTTTGGACGAATGGCCGTTTCCTCGCTCAAACGCGTTCCCAAACCACCCGCAAGTATGACTGCTCGCATCATTTCTCCAATAATTATGCTATTTAATTTTTAGTGGGAACAATAAACATTGCAAATTTTAGTGGATCAAGTGCCTAATTTATTATTGTAAAATACTGGTCAATCAATTTATATTTAATGCTACGTCACATGGCTAGCTTCCATTCCCCATTGCGACCCATGCAAGTGCTAAGGCCTTCAACTTGTGTTGATGTCGGGATTCTTCGATATCAATCTGAAATTGCCTCAAAGCGAGTGCCAAGCAGGGGTCATCGCCATTGCTCGCTTGGCGGGCGTCCGGCAGGATGAATTCAAGGATGTTGGAGCCGGGAACCACCGCACCGAGCTTGCAGCGCAACTCGTGGCGCTGACCTTTCACGTGTCCACGAAAAACCGCGATCTCGATGTGCAGGACGGCGAGTCGCTGAACTCCCAAGGCGTCGAGCACAAGCCGCAATTCTGCCGGAGTTGCTGAACCGTCCGGCCACGCAAAACCGATGCTTGCTGTACTCCCGTCCATCCAGCGAATGTCCTGTTCGGGCTGGTGAAAATTGCGCCAGGTAAGTCGCTGACTGCGGTGATTTTGCGGCGCACCGGGTTACAGGCGCGAGTCGGTCATGACGCGCATAGCCCATTCGTTTTCCAGGATGATCCGCAACAGCGATCGCACGCTTTGTTTCCAGCTCAACCACGGCATGGCCTCGGAACACGGGGCACACTTGCGGGCGTGCAGCTGCAGCCAGTCTTGTAAGGCATCCGCAAGACTCGCGGCATCTTGCCCCGAAAAATAAAACGCGTGCTCGCCGGCGATCTCCCTAAAGACCGGAATATCGCGGGCGACGATGGGTAGTTTGTGCAGCGCTGCTTCGATGAGCGGCAAGCCAAAGCCTTCGTCTTCGGAGGCGGCAATCAAGCAAGTAGATGCTGCATAGATCTGTTCCAGATAGTCGTCGCTGATACCTTCGAGCCAGAAAAGCCGCTTGTCCCGCTCAGGATGGTTGCGCAGCTTTGCAACGATCTTCGGAATGGTGCGGCGTTGCGATTCGGGAAGCCCCGTCCAGCCCTCCTTGCCAACGATCACCAGATTGGCCTCGACACCCTGCGCCCACAGCGCTTCAAACGCTGCAATGACCTGCAAGTGCCCCTTGCGTGGCTCAATGGTGCCGACCATGAGAAAGCTCGGCTTGCCGCGAAGACAGTTCACCTTTTGTTCCGCAGTGGCGTCGTGCCCGCTTGTTGGTGCCGAAGCGGAAATGTCGGCTCCGAGATAAAACCAACCGAGGTTAAGCGGCCGAAGTCTTTGCGGGCCTTGCCGTCCGAGCCACGCTGCAAAGTCCTGACTGACCGCTTCTGAAATGCCGATCACCCCGTCCGCCACGCGCGCCACGGCCTGAAGCCAGCGCTCGAATTCCTGCTCGGCTCGCGGAGGGAAGAACTCTGGTCGCAAGACAGGGAGTAGATCGAAAATCACGTAATAGAGGCGGGTTCCAGTATTGCGGATGCGCTGCAACAGGCCGTTGCGTTCCGCCTGAATCAAGTAATCCCCAGTCAGGTCAGGGCATAGCAGAACGTCGTCGGCACCGAACTCAACCACGGCGTCTTCCATTGCGTCATCCGGACACCCCAGCAACCGGGCGGCGTATTGGCGCGCATAGCGAAACAGCAACATCCCTCCATCGTCGCGGGCGTAAACAGGTTCGACTGCATAACCGGCAGGAGGGCTTTGGATCAACTCAAGCAACACGGACCGTGCGACGCGCTGAATGCCGGTCTTGATATCGTTCCTGCACAACGCGGATACGTCGACCAAGAGCTGGCGCATGCGGTTCGGCAGGGGATGGTTTTGCGCGATGCAGCGAGACAGATCCAACCAAGGCTGTAGATCCGCCGGGGAATCGCCGAGTTCCGCAACGGCCTTGGTTAACGCCCACGATTGGCTGGAACCCGCCGCGTGGAAGGTCTCGATGGCAGCCGCGTAGCGCGCTGCGCAGGCTGCCGGTGCATGTTGCTTGCGCACGCTCCGCCTGGCCTGGTCGCCCAGCGCGCAACGCCGCTCGACGTCCCCCTGCAACAGCGTCAAAGCCTCGGCAAGCTGTTCGTCGGTAAAGGCGTCTGGCAGCATCCACACCGCCTCGGGCGGCAACTCGGCCATACTGCCTTGCGCGTTGACGATTGTGGCGAGACCATGGTTCATGCAATCCAGCACGGCTGCGGAGGTTTCGCCACGGGTCTGCGTGCGCAGTTGCACGGCAACGTCGGCGGCGCTTAGATACTGTTTGTACGCCGCTTCGCTCACCCACCCCGTAATAGTGACGCGCGCTCCCGGGCTGCGCTCGCGTATGGTCGCCAACAGTTCCGCACCATAGTTGCCGCCGTCATTTTCTCCGACAAACACCAACTGGCAACGCGGGTCTTGCGCCAGCGGCGATGTCAGCCATGCATCGAGCAGGCGATGGTTGTTTTTGGCTGGGCCCAGTATCCCGAAGCTACAAATCAGGAAGTCATCCTGTGGTACCCCCAGCTGCTGCCTAGCGATGAGCCGCGCCTTTCGGGCATCCTTCGGCGTGTTATTCGTCGCGCGCGGCAGTGGTACTACCGCCCAGCCTTGTGCGACGCCATCGCCATACCACTGTCGGGCCAACTCACGCGACGCCTCCGAATGCACGATGATGCCCTGGGCCTGCTGAAGGACGCTGAGATTACACGGGTATTTCCATGCAACAGCTTCCACGCTAGGCGCGCTGAAGCGCTCCGCGAACGCGAGGTAGCCGTGCGCGTGCTGAAGTTCTCGCATTCCAGCGTTAGGGCGCACCCCGTGCGCCTCATCGTGCCACTGCACTCCGCTGAGAAAGAAATCATGCAGCACCACCACTCCCGGAATTTCAGGGAGCAGATCAAACATGTGACTGTGAAAGGGCGAGTTCCCGAAGTGATACATCACTCGCTCATAGCGTGGCGCGTTGGCGCGAAACCAATCCACACCGTGCACGGAAGAGTTGGCGCGCACCCAGGGGTGGGTGACCTCAGCCTGAGGGGTAATGACGTCGATGTCGTAATACCGCGCCAATTCTGGAATCAATTCGGCGCTGTAGTCGGCGATTCCGGAGCGCTCTGGAGGGAGCGGCGAGACATAGGCCAGACGGAGGCGGCGCGGCGAACGGCAGGCCGCCGTGGCGTTTTTCTTTACCTGCTGCTGCGAATCCAGTTGCTCGAAGGCAGCAATGGCGCTGCGTGCAGGGGCCTCCCACGAAAACTTGCGTGCCTGCTGCAAGCACCGCTGCTGCATGGACTGGCGAAATGTTTCGTCTGCGAGTACTTGGGCCAAACTGTGAGAAATGGTCTTTGCGTCCAGGGGATCGAACAAGGCCTCTTTACCTCCCATCACCTCGGACATACCGGGCGTGTTGGCCCCAATGACCGCTGCGCCGCAAGCCATGGCCTCCAAGGCTACCGGCTCAATGCGGCCGTTCGTGGTCAGGGTGATGACGAGTTGACACAGGTTGTAGAGCGCCGGAAATTCAGTGTCCTCGAGTTCGCCAAGTAGGCGGAGTGTGCCGTCGCCCAGCATGGATACCTTGGCTGCGCGCCGCAATTCCTGGCGTCGGGATTCGTCTGAGACGCCCGCAACAACCAATTGATGCTGATCGCGGAGTGTGATTGGCAGCGCGGCGAACGCCATCACGAGATGCCGAAGACTGCTGGTTTCAGCGCCGGCACCCAAACAAAGCACGAACGGACGTTCAATACCCAGCTGTAAAAGCGTGGCGTCCCGCTGCCGATCTGTGTATTCCATCGGCTGAAAACCTTGACTCAACCCGCTCGATATGTTGGCAACCGAGTCTCCCGAGACTTGGAGGGCGTCGATTGCGTCGCGCCGCGACGATTCAGACATCGCCAGCAACAGCTGTGCCTGCTTGAGATGTCCAACCTTGCGCCAGAAGTAGTCCATAAAGGACACATCACCTTTGACCTGCTCGTCAGGGTTGAAGAGAGGAATGAGGTCGTATAGCGTGACAGCGGTGGGAAAGCTTTCTGTGAATCGGCCAATGCTGGTGACGGCGTCGTCCTGATAGCCTTCGAAGAGGCTGGAGACGTGCACTACATCGGGATTCAGACTGGCGAGAAAGGCTTCGCGCAACAGCTCCGCCGCTTGACGCCTCCAGGTGTTAGCCGCGGCAATTTCGCGCACCGGGCCTGATGCTTGCCAGACGCGGATATTGGCCTGCGGCAGTAAACCGTCGAACGCGGCACGTACAGGCTCGATCGTGTCGGACAGCATGCCATTGAGCGCGATGAGCACCTCGTGGTCACCACAGTTGCGCACAATCGCCTGCGCAAGCTCAACAGAATGTCGACCAATTCGACGAAACTGGTTGACGGTTTGCGCCCCTTGCAGATCGAGCACAATTCTCATCGGTTAGCTTTAGTCATTATGTTGCGCGTATTTTGCACCTGTTGATAGATGCGGCGTATGGCGTTGCTGCCAAGATCGGGGGGGACGCCCAACACGTTCCAAGTTCGCGTTTAGCGTGACTTGGTGATTTTGCATGGCGGGCAGACTCATCGGAATGCGCGATCTCGGGTTGCGGAAGCACCGCTACTTAGTTTTTTGCTCGGCCTAACAGCCAGCGCAGACTGTGCAAGCCGAGCCGTAAAGGGCGCGTGACCCGCCAGGATTTACTGGCATACACAGCCTGCAAATCATGAACACGGTGAGCTAGCTCTATCTGAAGCTGTTCAGCCTGAGCTTGCCAATGCTGAGCCCGGTCGGCTTGAGCTTTTAAATCGGATAGCGCAGAAAATAGGGCCGTGTTCAGTTGGCTAAGTTGATCAGCAAAACGCAGACTTTCCTGCGTCGTAGCTTCAATAAGATCTAACTTTCCTTCAAGTTCTGCGAATTTCCGGTGTATCCCGGATTCATATCTTTGGGCCAGTGTCTCAAGTGTCAAACCGTAGTTTTTTTCAAAAACAGAGTCAAATTTACTTATGTGGTCAGCTTGTGCGTTTTTTTGCGCTACAACAGAATAATCGGGGCTAACCCCGTTGAGCACATTCAATAAATTGATGTTTCGTGATGTGGCTAAATCACTGGGTTCCTGTAGGCGCAAAATTTTCGTACGAAAAAATCCAGCTTGCTCGGGTAAAAAAGAAAGAAGTTGTGGAGGGATTGGTCGTTGATGGGTTGGGTCAAGATAGAAGTTTGACGTGGCAACAATAATGTTTTCTGGATTTGGTGTTTCGAGAATAAGTAGTCCAGCGGGCTTGAGCGTACGTAATGCCTCTTTGACAAATATTTTTAGAGACTCAAAGGGGATGTGTTCGGCAATATGGAACCCGGAAATGACAGTCTGGCTCTCATCGGGCAAGGCTCGCAGAGCTTCGATCGCATCCTGCGCCTCAACTGAAAATAATCTCTCGCGACACGCTGCCAGCATGCCCTCATCAAGATCAATTCCATGTGCCTTGAACCCAGCCTCGACCAGTAGTTCAAGCCACTCTCCACGCCCACAACCCAAGTCGAAGACAGAGCATGTATCGTAAATATCTCGTAGTGGCTTAATAAAAGGGATATATACAGCGAGCCTATCTTTGATCAGTTCGCGCGATCCGCGATGGCGATCCTCGAAGGCGCGATAAAAAATATCGTCCTGCATTTCAGGCTCCAAATTTTTCACGCGGCATTCCAATTAGTAATATGCAGATGGAATTCAGCAGTTCATAGGGGGTGAATTTATTTTGATGCCCGAAAGGGGAGATCTTCTACCATGACACGCGGGTACCGCAGTTGATATTGACTACGGTTTCGCGGGATCTCCACACACGAAGTTGCGTTGCCGTAGTAGTTGCCGATAGATGGCGTGAGCATGCGGCGAGAGGCATTCTGTACCAGTGAGATCGGGGGCGGATTGTGTGGCTTCCGTATGTTGACCTGCTGGGTTTGCCCAACCTTGCCCGAGCGCACGGCGAATAAGCCTACCTACCATGTGCTGGGATTGTAAAAAGGCCAACGCACGCAAATGCAGGTTGGGGCGGGCCAGAATGAATCGTCCTATCGGTAGCAAGGATTGCCTGACGGCGGCTTTGGACTTGCGTTTGATGGCGCGCCACACAGGCGCAGCAAACTTCACTCGGTTGCCAGACCCCGGGGGAGCGTTCCGCCAGAGTCGTGTCGCGACCCGCAACGGTTTCGTGACGAGCCACGACAGACGGCGATGAGTGGCTTGCAGCCTCTGTTCAGCCTGTTGCTGGGAGTCGAGCACGAAGTTGTCAAACACATTGGGCGGATAACGGAAGGCGCTGGCGAGATCGGCGTGCTCATCGGCCAAGTAATAGCGGTTGAGCCCATCTGCATAGACGAACTGATACCCGGCCTCTAGCAGGACGGGCTCCCAATCGGCGTGTGCTTCGACTTGACTTGCCGGCCTTGTGGACTCGATGACGACAATCCACGGGCGCCACTGGCGCCACTCGTGACCGCGGACGACATTGAGTTCGTAGCCCTCGACGTCGATCTTGAGAAAATGGATGGGTTGCTCTTGCGGGACATGCTCAGCGCAGATTTGCGCCAGCGTGGTGACATCCACTGATTGTTCGGTGGCAGTGAAGCCGGGTTGATAAAGGCGGCGCGCTTCCGTTGCATCAAGCGTTGAAAGCCCAGATTCGTTGATGATATAGTCTTGCTGGGTGCAGCCAGCATCGCCTAGCGCGATGCCTAAATTGATGTCCCGAAACCGTTTGGTGGCGAGCTGCGGCCACCAGTGGCGATTGGGCTCAACGTTGATGCCGCGCCAACCACGCTCGTAGAAGGCTCGGGTGACCGAGTCCGCGTCGGGAGACCATGCGCCGACGTCGATGTAGAAGCCTTGGTCGATGTGCCGCAAAGCACGCCAAAGAATGACGTCCTCGAAGTTCTGCGCATAGGACGTGAACCGTGGCGCTTGTTCAGGCATCCGAGTTCTCGACGCGGCCATAGACATCCTCGAAGCGCACGATGTCGTCTTCCTCCAAGTATTCACCGCTTTGTACCTCGATCATCACCAAATCGAGTTTCCCGGGGTTGTCGACGCGGTGTTTATGCCCTGCCGGGATGAAGGTCGACTCATTGGTGTTGATGAGAATTCTCTTTTCACCGTTGATCACACGCGCAATGCCGGACACGACAACCCAGTGCTCACTTCGGTGGTGATGCATCTGCAGTGAGAGTGCGGCGCCAGGTTTGACGACGATGCGCTTAATCTTGAAGTGAGGCCCTTCTTCCAGGACCGTGTAGGTTCCCCAGGGGCGGTGCACTTCGCGGTGCAGTCGATAGGCCTCGTGGCCGCTGGCTTTGAGCTGGGTCACGATCTGCTTCACGTCTTGGGCACGGCTGCGGTGCGCCACCAGCACGGCGTCCGGGGTGTCCACGACGATGAGGTCGCTCACGCCGACTAGCCCCACGACGCGCTGCGCACTTTGCACGTAGCAATTCTGGGTGTCGTGCAGCCGGGCTTCGCCCAGAATGCGGTTGCCGAGCGCGTCGGGTTCCTGCAAGTCGCTCAATGCATTCCAGGAGCCGATGTCGGTCCAGCCGATATCGCAGGCCACCACGGCGACATGCTTGGA